>JBILYN010000164.1:0-10067 GCA_044377715.1 Aquabacterium sp. | reverse complement strand
ATCAGGTTGTCGAGCTTCTCGCGCGCAGCCAGCCCGATCGCGCCCAGGCTCTCGGGCTCGTCCATCTCGCCGTCGCCGCAGAACACCCAGACCTTGCGTTTGGACGTGTCAGCGATGCCCCGCGCATGCAGGTACTTCAGGAAGCGCGCCTGGTAAATCGCCATCAACGGTCCCAGACCCATAGAGACAGTCGGAAACTGCCAGAAATTGGGCATCAGCTTGGGGTGCGGATAGCTCGACAAGCCCTTGCCGTCAACTTCCTGGCGGAAGTTGAGCAACTGGGCCTCGCTGATGCGGCCTTCCATGAAAGCACGGGCATAGATGCCGGGCGCCGAGTGGCCTTGGATGTAGAGCAGGTCGCCGCCGTGGTCTGGCGTTGCGGCGTGCCAAAAATGGTTGAAGCCGGCGCCGAACATCGTCGCGACCGACGCGAAGGACGAGATGTGCCCACCCAGATCGCCGCCATCGGCGGGTTCGAGCCGATTCGCCTTGACCACCAGCGCCATCGCGTTCCAGCGCATGTAGGCACGCAGGCGCTCCTCGATTTCCAGGTTGCCCGGGCAACGCTCTTCCTGGTCGGTCGGGATGGTGTTGACGTAGGCCGTGTTGGCCGAAAAAGGCCTGTCGATGCCGGCCTGCCGGGCTTCGTCGATCAACTGCTCGAGCAGGAAGTGCGCGCGCTCCGGTCCCTCATTGGCGATGACGGCATCCAGCGCCTCCAGCCATTCGCGGGTTTCCTGGGCATCGGTGTCGTTGGCGGCGGCGCCTTGAAAGGATTGCGGCATTGCAGACATCTTTGTCTCCTCGATCCGGGTCGTTGTGGTGGTGAGCGGTAATTGCTGAGTTTGGCACAAATCTGCCGATTTTCCAAATGGCGCGATGTTATTTCATATTATGGAATTTTACCGAGTGCATGGGCCCGCCATCAGCCGATCGGATAATCCTGCCATGATCCCCCATTCCCCAGGCATCGCCAGTCGCGGCATTGCCGGCCGACGCCGAGTGATCGGCCGTTGGTGGCGTCGTCAGTCGCCGGCGCGCCAGGACAGGCTGGCCACATTCGGACCGCTGGCCTCGGTGTTGCTGTTCCTGGCCGCCATCATCTCGGCGTTCTGGTACCTGCGCAACGAGGAGATGGAGCGCGAAGTCGAGTCCGTCACCCGCGACACCGAGATCGCCCAACAGCAGATCCGCTTGCGCCTGATTGAGAACCAGGAACAACTGGTGCGCATGGCGCGCGAGTTCGTCACGCGTGAACTCGTGGTCGCGGACTTCACGCCACAGGCCAGAACTTTCACCAATGACCGACCCGAGATCACCCAGTTCGCCTGGCTCGGTGCGGACCGCAAGCCGCGCGCCCGCCACTCGGTCCAAGCTGATCGCGAAGACGGCGTGCCGCTGAGCAGCAGCGCCGCCATCCCGGGGCGAAGCGAGATAGATTGGGCCTTCATCGCCGCACGCGACCTGCGCCAGCCCAGCTACTCTCGGTCATTCAAGGATGGCAATGGTTCGATGGTGTTCCAGGTCCATGTGCCGATGCTGCATCGAGGTCAGTTTGCCGGTGCGCTGGTGGCCGAATATTCGATCGACGTGCTGATGCGGCACTTCGTGCCAGTCGAGGTGACGCGCCGCCATGCGATCGCTGTGATCGACGAGCGTGAAGCCATCATCGCCAGCAGTGTGCTGCCGATGCCTGGGCTGGCCCGCCAACGCACCGCGATCCTGCACGATGTACCGCTGGCGCCGGCCGCCAATGGACTGGCGCTGCGCGGCAGCGGTTACCGAAGTTCGGTTGGGTTGATCGGCAACACGCTGTTCTGGATGGTCGTGGCGCTGTCTGTGCTCACGCTGTGGATGCTGCTGGGCACCTGGCGACACATGCGGCGGCGCGCGCAGATCCAGGGCGCGCTGGTGCAGGAAACCAACTTCCGCCGCGCGATGGAAAACTCGATGCTCACCGGTATGCGTGCGATGGACACCGAAGGACGGGTCAGCTATGTCAACCCTGCGTTCTGCGCCATGACGGGTTTCACCGAAGACGAGCTGATCGGCCGCTTGCCGCCCTACCCCTACTGGCCGAATGAACGCATAGACGAGAACACCAGGCTGCTGCAGCAGGAACTGCAAGGGCGCAGTCCGGCCGGCGGCATCGAGGTCAAGGTGATGCGAAAGAACAGCACGCTGTTCGATGCCAGGATGTACGTCTCGCCCTTGGTCGATTCGCGCGGCCAGCAGACCGGATGGATGACCTCGATGACCAACATCACCGAGGCCAAGCGGATACGCGACCAACTCTCGGCCTCGCACGAGCGCTTCACCACCGTGCTTGAAGGCCTGGAGGCAGCGGTCTCGGTGCTGTCGGTCCAGCAAGGCGAGTTACTGTTTGCCAACCGCTCGTACCGCCTGTGGTTCGGCGCCGATTCGCTAGGCCATGCCCTGCTGGCCAGCGGCACCGCGCTGACGCTGCCGATCACGCTGAACGACAACGACGGCGAGGACAACCTGTCCGGCCTGCCGACACAAGAGCTCGCCGGCATCGGCGCGAATCCGCGCGAGGTCTACGCAGCGTCACTGGACAAGTGGTTCGACGTTCGGGCGCGCTACCTGCAGTGGACCGACGGCGGTCTGGCACAGATGTTGATCGCCACCGACGTCACCGCGCGACGACGCGCCGAGGAGTTGTCCGCGCACCAAGCCGCAAAGGCTCAGGTTTCGAGCCGCTTGATCACGATGGGCGAGATGGCCTCATCGGTGGCGCATGAGTTGAACCAGCCGCTGACCGCGATCACCAACTACTGCAACGGCATGGTTTCGCGCGTCAAGGCTGACACGATAGACCGGGACGCCTTGCTCGCCGCGTTGGGCAAGACCGCGCGCCAGGCCGAACGCGCCGGCCAGATCATCCACCGCATTCGAGCTTTCGTGAAGAAGAGCGAACCCCAGCGCCAGCCCTCGCAGGCCAAAGCCATCGTCGACGACGCTGTCGAACTCGCCAGCATCGAGCTGCGCCGCCGCAACGTGGAGATCCTGCACTATGTCGCGCAACGCCTGCCAGACATCAGCTGCGACCCGATCCTGATCGAGCAGGTGCTGCTCAACCTGCTCAAGAACGCCGCCGAGGCGATCGACAGCGCGCAGTTGCCGCCGGCGCGCCGGCACATCGAGCTGCGTGTGATTCCGCGCCACAGCGCCGAAGAAGGCGGTGTGATCGAGTTCAGTGTCACCGACACCGGCCCCGGACTCGCCGAAGAAGTGATCGCCAGGCTTTACGAGGCGTTCTTCTCCACCAAGGCCGAAGGCATGGGCATCGGCCTGTCGCTGTGCCGCTCTATCATCGAGAGCCACCGGGGCAGGATCAAGGCCCAGAACCTTTACAATGGCGACCTCGTCACAGGCTGCAGGTTTAGTTTTACGCTTCCCGTCGAAGCATCTCGGCACGAGGAGAGCCGGCCACTTCAGCCGACCGATGATGCTGCGCTCGGTGACGATGTCCGCCTTCTCCTCAGCCCAACAATCGGCCTTGCCGCAAAAAGCATCCCATGAGCCTGATTCCCAAGAAGGGCACGGTCTATGTCGTCGATGACGACGAGGCCGTTCGTGATTCGCTGCAGTGGTTGCTCGAGGGCAAGGACTATCGGGTCAAGTGCTTCGACTCTGCCGAGTCCTTTCTCGCCAGATTCGACCCGCGCGAGGTGGCTTGCCTGATCGCCGACATCCGCATGGAAGGCATGAGTGGGCTGGAGTTGCAGGACCGCTTGCTCGAACGCAAGAGCCCGCTGCCAGTGGTCTTCATCACCGGCCATGGCGACGTGCCAATGGCCGTGACGACGATGAAAAAGGGGGCGATGGACTTCATCGAAAAACCCTTCAAGGAGGACGAGTTGATCGGCCTGGTCGAACGCATGCTCGACCAAGCGCGCTCGGCCTTCAGCCAACACCAGGAGCAAGCCAGCCGCGACGCGCTGCTGAGCCGTCTGACCACGCGCGAGGCTCAGGTGCTAGAGCGCATCGTTGCGGGGCGGCTGAACAAGCAGATCGCCGACGACCTGGGCATCAGCATCAAGACGGTCGAAGCCCACCGCGCCAACATCATGGAGAAGTTGAACGCCAACACGGTGGCCGACCTGCTCAAGATCGCCCTCGGGGCCAACAACGGCCCGGCCAAGAACTGATACCACGCTCAGACAACGAGGCCGCTGCCTGGCAGCGGCTTCTTGCGTTTTGAATGCCGAATTGCTGAAAGACACGACCATGCCAGCCCAACTCATCAGCGGCACCGCGCTGTCGCAACAGATCCGCGCCGAACTGTCGCAGCGTACCGCAGCGCTGGCCACTCGAGGTGTGACGCCCGCCCTGGCGGTGATCCTGGTTGGCGACGACCCTGCATCGGCGGTGTACGTGCGCAACAAGGTCAAGGCCTGCGCCGAACATGGCCTGCGTTCGGTGCTGGAGAAGTACGAGTCCAGCTTCAGCGAGGACGCGCTGCTGGCGCGCATCCGTTCGCTCAACGACGACATAAGCGTGCACGGCATCCTGGTGCAGATGCCGCTGCCTGCACACATCAACCCGCAGCGCGTGATTGAGACGATTTCCACCGCCAAGGATGTCGACGGCTACTCGGTGCGCAGCGCCGGTGAGTTGCTGGCCGGCCTGCCGGGGTTTCGGCCCTGCACGCCCTATGGCTGCATGAAGCTGATCGAATCGACCGGCGTCTCACTCAAAGGCAAGCACGCGGTGGTGATCGGGCGCAGCAACACCGTGGGCAAGCCGATGGCACTGCTGCTGCTGCAGGCCAACGCCACGGTCACGGTCTGCCACAGTGCGACGCCCGATCTGGGTTTTTTCACGCGCCAGGCCGACGTCGTGGTGGCCGCGGTCGGCAGACGCAACACGCTGACCCGCGACATGGTCAAACCCGGGGCCATCGTGATCGATGTTGGCATGAACCGCGATGACGCCGGCAAGCTCTGCGGCGATGTGGCTTTTGACGAGGTGCGCGAAGTCGCCGGCTGGATCACCCCGGTGCCAGGCGGTGTCGGTCCGATGACGATCACGATGTTGCTGGTCAACACGGTTGAATCGGCCGAACGCGTCGCCAAATAACTGCTCACTTGCTCTCAGCTCACAAAGCCCACATGACCAATCCGCTGCTGTCCACCGCTGCCTTGCCTGACTTTGCCGCCATCCGGCCCGAACATATCGGACCCGCTCTCGACGTCCTGTTGCCGCTGGCCGAGGCTGCACTAGAGCGTGCCGTCGGCGCGGAGGTTGCCGCCGAATACGGCGCGCTCTCGGCCGCGCTCGACGTCCCGCTAGAGCGCCTGAATTGCGCCTGGCAAAACGTAGGCCACCTCAATGCAGTGGCCAACACGCCCGAGTTACGAGAGGCCTACAACGCCAACCTGGCGCGCGTCACCGAGTTCCATACCCGACTGGGCGCCGACGAGCGGCTCTACGCCAAATACAAGGCCGTTGCGGGCAGCCCTGCTGCGGCCCGCCTGGTGCCAGCCAGGCGCCAGGCGCTGGCCCATGCGATGCGCGATTTCCTGCTCTCGGGCGCCGAACTTCAGGGCCAAGCCAAGATCCGCTTCGCGGCGATCCAGGAACGCCTGGCTGAACTGGGACAACAGTTCAGCGAGCATGTGCTCGACGCAACCGATGGCTACTCGCTCTACGCCAGCGCCGAGCAGATGGCCGGTGTGCCCGACGATGTCTGCCAACAGACCAGAGCGAGCGCCGCCGCCGAAGACCAAGCAGGCCACAAGCTCACGCTGCACATGCCGGTCTACTTGCCGGTGATGCAGTACGCGCTGGATAGCGCCTTGCGCGAGCAGCTCTACCACGCTTACGCGACCAGAGCCAGTGAATTCGGCCCGGCAGACCGCGACAACAGCGCGCTGATGACCGAGTTGCTGCAACTGCGTGCCGAGGAAGCCGGCCTTTTGGGCTACGGCAGCTACGGCGACCTGTCGCTGGTACCCAAAATGGCCGAATCACCGCAGCAGGTCAGCAGTTTTCTGCGCGATCTGGCGCGTCGCGCCAGGCCGCATGCCGAGCGCGATCTGGCGGAGTTGCGGGCCTTCGCTGCCGAGCACCTGGACATGCCCGAGCTCAAGGTCTGGGATCAGGCTTTCGTGTCAGAAAAGCTCAAGCAAGCGCGCTACGCTTTCAGCGAGCAAGAGCTCAAACAGTACTTCACCGAACCGCGCGTGCTCGACGGCCTGTTCAAGCTCGTCGAAACCTTGTTCGAAGTTCAAATCCGACCCGACAGCGCGCCGGTCTGGCACGACAGCGTGCGCTTCTACCGCATCGAGCGCGAGCGACCACAGGGTGGCGCCGACTTGCTAGGCCAGTTCTACCTCGACCCCTACGCCCGACCAGGCAAGCGACCCGGCGCCTGGATGGATGTGGTTCGCAGTCGCTGGCAGCGTCCAGACCCGCAGCAAACCACCGCAACACTGCAGACCCCGGTGGCGCACCTGGTGTGCAACTTCTCATCACCGCTGGCCCAGCCCGATGGACAGATCCGGCCGGCGCTGCTGACACACGACGATGTGGTGACGCTGTTCCATGAGTTTGGCCACGGCCTGCACCACATGCTCACGCAGGTCGACGAGATGGCCGTTGCCGGCATTTCCGGCGTCGAGTGGGATGCGGTGGAATTGCCCAGCCAGTTCATGGAGAACTTCTGTTGGGAATGGAACGTGCTGTCGCGTCTGACCGCCCATGTCGACAGCGGCGAGCCGCTGCCGCGGCCGCTGTTCGACCGCATGCTGGCGGCGCGCAATTTCCAGAGCGGCGTGCAGACGCTGCGCCAAGTCGAGTTCGCATTGCTCGACATGCGCATCCACACCGAGCCCGACGCACCGGCACGCATTCAAGCCGTGATCGACCAGGTCCGCGACGAGGTCTCGGTCAACCCGCCACCGGCCTTCAACCGATTCCAGCACAGCTTCTCGCACATCTTTGCCGGCGGCTATTCAGCCGGCTATTACAGCTACAAATGGGCCGAATTGCTGTCAGCCGACGCCTTTGCCGCTTTCGAGGAAGAAGGCGTTTTCAACCCTGAAATTGGCCAGCGATTCCGGCGCGAGATTCTCGAGGCTGGCGGCAGCCGACCGGCGATGGACAGCTTCAAAGCCTTCCGCGGCCGCCAACCCAACATCGACGCACTGCTGCGGCACCAAGGCATGGCTGGCTAAAAGCAAGGCCTCATGCAGGTTTGTCGACCGCGAATACCTTTTGCAGTCCACCGGCGGCCCAACTGCCGCCGCCCACCGCCGCGCCCATCACCCAGAACAGCACGCCAGGCCCTACCGCAGCGCCGGCCAGGCCAAACAACAATGGCATCACGCTGCTTGACAGGTTGATCGCCATGGAGCGAAAAGCGATCGCCTCGCCGTGCCGGCGAGCCGGTGTGAGTTCATACAGCGTGCTCATGATCATCGGCTGCACAGCACCCAGCGACAAGCCCAGCAGCAGCGCACAAGCGCCCATCAGCCAAGGCGTGGCGGCAAATGGATAGAGCGCGAAAACACAGCCGGTCAGCGCCATCCCGATGCGCAACACGGTCACCTCGCGCAACCGGTGCGCCAGCAAGGGAATCGCAAAGCGCACCAGGGTCACCGCTGCGGTGAACACGCCCAGCACCATGCCGATGGTCGATGCGCTGTAGCCCCGCGAGTGACCCAGCACCGGCACCGCAAAGCTGTGCACATCCCAGCTCGCAGACAGCAGCCAATTGACGAACAGCAGACGCTTCATACTTGGCGCCTTGAGCAGGTCCCAGTGGCTGCTACCGGGCACACGCGCGATCGCCGTCCCTCGACCGGCTTGGGCCGGCACCCGCTGAGCCACGACCAAGGACAACAAAGGCATGGCCAGCAACAGCGCATAGGCTGCGGCGTAGCCAGCGCCATCGATCATGAAACCGGCGGCCACCGGGCCGACCACGTTGGCCAACGAGGGCGCCATGCCCAGCCAGCTGAACACACGCAGCCGCTCGGTACTGGTGCCCGCCAGCTGGCCTGCGGTGCGCTGGATCGCAATCAAACCGATGTTGGTGCCCACGCCTGAGGCCGCCGCACCGACACAACTCAGGCCAAATTGCCAGCCGCCAGGCAACCAACAGGCAGCCAGCGCGCAGGCCGCACCGGCCATCGTGAAGCCCACCGCGACCCGCGCCGGGCGGTGGTAGCCGTGACGGTCAGCCATTCGACCTGAACCCATCGCGGTGAGCACCGGCAGCGCCGCAAACAAGGCCAGCAGCACGCCCACGCCCCAGGCGCTATGGCCCGCCTGCAGTGCCTGCAAGGGCGCGGCCATGCGCTGGCCAGCCATCGCAGCGTGCAGCGCGATCTGGCCAATGATCAACAGAGGCAGCACCTGGGCTTGATGCGCAGGACCCAACACTGCGGCTGCACGCTCTGGTTCGGGGAGTTGGGACATTGCCTTCAGACTCCCGGGTCTGTGGTGACAGGGTTGTCGGACGCATGCTTGTCGGAAGCATGCGCATCGATCGCATCGACCTCCGCCGCCGGGTCATGCGCGTCGATCGCCAGCCCCGGCAGCAATTGCTGAACCCGGTGCTCGGTGAGCGACTCGACGCTGCGAAGCTGGCGCGCCATCGCCCGGGTGCGCACCGTCGCAGCGTCTATCGAGTGGCTGGCTTCGTCGAGCTTTTTCTTGGTCTTGGCCAGCACGTCGCCGAACTTCGCGAACTCGGTCTTGACCGCTCCCAGCACCTCCCAGACCTCGGCACTGCGCTGCTCGAGCGCGAGCGTTCGAAAACCCATCTGCAAGCTGGTCAAGGTGGCGAGCAAGGTGGTCGGGCCCGCCAGCGTGATGCGGTGATCGCGCTGCAAGGCCTCCACCAAGCCGGGGCGGCGCAGCGCCTCGGCATAGAGGCTCTCGGTGGGCAGGAACAGGATGCCGAAATCGGTGGTGTGCGGCGAGGCGATGTACTTCTCGCGAATCGACCTCGCCTCGGCCTTCAGCCTGGCCTCGAGCGCCCGCGCCGAGGCCTCGACCGCGACCGGGTCGGCACGCTCCTGGGCGTCGAGCATGCGTTCGTAATCCTCGCGCGGGAACTTGGCGTCGATCGGCAACCACAGCGGCTCGCCACCCGTCGATCGCGCCGGCAGGCGGATCGCAAACTCGACCCTTGCACCGCTGCCGGGAACAGTCTCGACGTTGGCGGCGTACTGCTCGGGGGTCAGCACCTGCTCGAGCAAGCCGGCGAGTTGGACCTCGCCGTAAATGCCGCGCGATTTCACGTTCGTCAGCACCCGGTTGAGGGATCCGACATCGCGCGCGAGCACCTGCATCTCGCCCAGGCCTTGATGCACCTGCTCGAGTCGCTCGGCCACTTGCTTGAAACTCTCGCCCAGTCGCTGCTCCAGCGTGGCGTGAAGTTTCTCGTCGACCGTCGCACGCATCTGGTCAAGCTTGGCCTCATTGCCTTGCTGCAGTGCTGCGAGCCGCCCTTCGACGGCTTGACGGACCTCACCAAGGCGACGCTCGTTGGCCTCGCTCAGCGCGCTGAGTTGCGCCGCCTGCGCAGTGCCAAACCGCTGCAGCGCCTCCGCACTGCTGTCAGCCTGTCGCCGCAGCGCGCCGTCCTGGGCCTCGCGCGCTGCCTGGCCTTGCTGCACCAGTTGTGCGGTGGCCTGCTGCAGCGACAGCGCGAGCTGCTGCTGCAGGGCCGTGAGTTGACCGCGGAAGGCTTCGATCTGCTCGTTCTGGGTCCGTGCCACCTCGCCGCCTTGGGTCAGCAAGCTCTGCTGGAACAGCGTCAGCGCGGCAGCGAGTTCCTGCCGGATCGCGCGCGCGCTGTCCTGCAACTCGGCGCGCTGCTCGCGTGCAAGGCGATCAGCCTGCTCACGCTGACTGGTAGCGAGCGCTTCGAGCGCCAGCCTCAGCGAATCGGACCCCGCAGCGTCAGGCCGGCGCAGCGCCAACCACAACATACCCAAGGAATTCAGAACCAGAAGCCCCAGCCACCACCATTCGATCATCCGCGGATTCTCTCAGGCGAGCTGGGACTGGAGTGTCAGCACACGGACAAG
>JBILYN010000468.1:0-3408 GCA_044377715.1 Aquabacterium sp. | reverse complement strand
CCGAGCGTGCCGAAGCACTCACCCAGATCGAAGGCTTGCAGTCTGCCGCACTCGCTGCGCGTCAGGTGGTGGGCGGACGCTGGCAACAAGTGGTCAATTACCAGGATGCCAACCAGGCGGTGTCTGATGGTGCCGATATCGCCAGGTCGGGGTTGATGGACACCGACATCGCCAAGTCGGCGACCGACCTCGCGCTCTACAGCGCCCAATTGCAAGCTGCACGTTCGATGTTTGCCCGTATTCAGGGCAACTCCTTGTTCGATGTCCTGCGCTGACGTCTCACCTACTCTGAATTGAATTGAACTGACATGACCATCCCACTTGGCTGGATCATCGGCATGGTGTGCGCACTGGGCGGCTATGCGCTGCACGGTGGGAATATCCGCGTGCTCTGGCAACCGACTGAAGTCTTGACCATTGTTGGCGCCGCCGTTGGCTACATGGTGGCCTCCAACAGCATGCGAATCCTCAAGCAGACGATGGCTGCGCTGCCCACGGCCTTCAAGGGTTCGGCGGCGAGCAAGCGGCTGTATCTTGACCTGCTGTGTCTGATGTTCGAGATCCTGTCCAAGATCCGGCGCGACGGCCTGATGTCGATGGAAGGTGACATCGAGGAGCCGCATTCGAGCGCGCTGTTCGAGAAATACCCGTCGATCAACAAGGACCATCACCTGATCGAGTTCCTGACCGACTACCTGCGCATGATGCTGGGGGGTGCGCTCAACGTGTTGCAGATCGAGAGCCTGATGGAGCAAGAACTCGAAGTGCACCATCAGTCGGCGCATGTGCCGGTGGGGGTGATCCAGAAGGTCGCCGATGCGCTGCCGGCGTTCGGCATCGTGGCCGCTGTGATGGGCGTGGTGCACACGATGGGATCGATTGGCCTGCCGCCAGCGGAGCTGGGCAAGTTGATCGGCGCCGCGCTGGTCGGCACCTTCCTGGGCATCTTGCTGGCCTACTCGTTCGTCGGTCCGGTGGCCACTGTGATGGAGCAGAACGCCGAAGCCGAATCCAAGAGCTTTCTGTGCGTCAAGGCCGTGCTACTGGCCCACCTCAATGGTTTCACTGCGCCGGCAGCGGTCGAGTTCGGCCGCAAGATCCTTTACGCCGACCTCCGACCGAGCTTCAAGGAACTCGATGACGAGACCAAGGCCGTGAAGGGCAAATAGTGGCGACAGCACCGGATAAAGCCCTACCACCGATCGTCGTCAAGCGCGTCAAGAAAGCCGCGCACGCTGCCCACGGCGGTGTCTGGAAGATTGCTTATGCCGACTTCGTGACGGCGATGATGGCTTTCTTTTTGCTGATGTGGGTGTTGGGTTCAACCACCTCAGGCGATCTGGCGGGCATTTCGTCGTATTTTCAAAACCCGTTGCGCGTGGCCGTGGCCGGTGGGTCGGGTTCTGGCGATGCCACCCGCATCATCAAGGGCGGTGGCGACAACATCTTCAAGCAGGCCGGGCAGGAGGCCAAGGCCGACTCGAACACGCCGCAGAAGAAAATCAGCAACGAGGAAGAGGTCGACGAACGGTCCAAACGCGCCGAACAAGCCAAGCTCGAGCAACTCAAGGAGGACCTGGAGAAGCAGATCTCGTCCGATGCGGCGCTTGACAAGTTCAAGAACCAGATTTTCATGGACATCACGACCGATGGCTTGCGGATCCAGATCGTCGACGAGAAGAATCGGCCGATGTTCGATTCGGGCAGCGCCGACATGGCACCACAGACGCGGCAATTGCTCAACACGATCGGCAAGGTGCTCAGTGGTTTGGACAACCGACTTCGCATCGAAGGGCACACGGATTCGCGACGCTTCGGTGGCGGTCCAGCGGGTTACGGCAACTGGGAGTTGTCGAGCGAGCGCGCCAATGCGGCGCGACGGGCAATCGTCGGCGGCGGGCTTGACGAGTCGCGGATCGCCTTCGTGGCTGGCTTTGCCGATAGCATCCAGCTCAATCCTGTCGATGCGACCGACCCGTTGAATCGGCGAATTTCGCTGATGGTGCTCAAGCCGCCGCCGGGTATCAAGCGGCTTGGCGCGCTGCCAGTCAAGGCCGAGGCCGGTGGGGCTGCGGCCAGTGCGGCAGCCAACGCGGCGGCGAGCGCGGCCCGCGCTGCCCCTGCTTTCCAGGCGCCGCGTATGGCTTCTGTGCCCGCGCCGGCGCAACCGGCGCAACCGGCCCAGTCGTCGCAGTCGTCCCGCGAAAGCGCTGCCACTGCCAGACCCTATAGCGCAGGACTCAGCCAACAGGCGGGATCAGGTGGCGCGCCGGCCGTGCCAGAAGGCGCTGCACTGTTCCCGCCACCACCGGCAGGTATGGTGCGTGAGGCACCACTACCGCCCAAGGCGCCGGTGCCGGATGCCACCAGCAACCGTGGGCAGGCCTTCGTCTTGCCAGGTCGCAAATGATCGACACCAGGCCGCTGCGTTGGGGCCTGGCGCTGGCACTGGGCTGCTCGCTGCTGTGCGGGTCGGCTTTGGCAAACAACGCGCACGATGATCATGCGCCTCGCGGCAAAGCCAAGTCAGGCAAGGGCGCTCCGGTCGAGACCGAAGTCCAGCGACTGGTCCACCGCTATGACTCGGCGCAGGTCGTTGTGGTCAAGCAGCAGCTGTGTCTGCTGAGCCCCGGGTGCGTGACCGACGAGGGCCGCTTGCTCGACGCGATGGAGACAGTGCGTGTGGTGTTGCAGACACTGGCTGATCGCGCTCAGGCTGGCGACGTCGATGCGGCTTATGAGCGCGGGTTGCTGTCCATGAGGGTCGCGCAGTCGCATGCTGGGAGGTCGTGGGCCGAGACCGATGCGCAGTTTCCTGGGACCACCGCGATCCTGCGCCGGCGCTGGGCACAGGAAACCAGCACTGCGCAGCAGTTCTTGTCGATGGCCTCTGCTGCGGGTCATCCGCAAGCTTGCCTGGTGCTGGCCGAGCACTTGGCCGCAAGAGTGCCCCAACCCGAGCCCAAGCTGGTGTCGCGCTTGTTCCGCTGCGCCGTTGCGGGTTTCACTGCGCTCGGCAACCGCGCCTCGGCAGTCGATGCATTCGTGAAAATGCGCGATACAGTCAGGCCAAATGACCCGTTGATGATCGAGACCCATTCTTTGATTTACCGAAATACTCTTCCGGACCGGCCTTGGCGGCGGGTTGAACCTGCGGAGGCGTTGGCGGTGAGAAAACAGGCGACACCTTGACATCCTCCCTGCCCTAAAGGGCCGGGATTCCCTCTGCAGGGGCTGCATGTCCGCAGCCGGCTCTGAACCTAGACAGGATATTGCGAGCAGCGTTCACATCACGATCATGCAAAGCCTCACACCCCAAGCAGGTCCATTGCCTTATTGCAAGACCTTCGAGCCCTTTCGGTCCCCCGACCAAACCACAGTCGGAACAGGTCTGCGTAGAGAACTTCT
>JBILYN010000467.1:0-3424 GCA_044377715.1 Aquabacterium sp. | reverse complement strand
TGCGCACCGAGGATTCGATCGCGAGCTCCAAAGGCGTTAACCTGCTCAGCGCGCTGCAGTTGCAGTTCGGCTCGGTCAGCGAGGCAGCTTTCAGCAAGACTTTCAGCCAATCCACGGCCGCGGGCGGGTCGACCATTCTGGCCCGAGCGATCACCGTGCCGGCGCTGGCTTACTCGCTCAACGTGGCCAATGCCAACTCCAGCTTGAACGAGGTGCTGGCCCGGCCGACGCTGGCCGCTGTCGAGGGCATGCGCTCAGAGTTCTTCTCGGGCACCAGCCTGAATGCTGCGGTGGTGTCCAACGGCGGTGTGGCGGGTGGTGGCGGCAGCGCGGTGTCGCTCGAAAAGCGCTACGGCGTCAAGCTCACGGTGCTGCCGCAGATCATGGCCAACGGCATGATCAGGCTGTCGATCGACGCCTCGCGGACCTTTCTCAAGCCACCGAGCGCCAACATCGGCTTCACCTACAAGCTAGAGATCTCGGAGATCCTGGCCAACGCCAATGTGGTGATGCGCATGGGCGACACCTTGGTGCTGGGCGGCTTGAGCGAGAAAGAGTCGACCACCAACCGCGACGGTGTGCCCTTGCTGCAGGACGTGCCAGGGTTGCAATACCTGTTCTCGCAACAGAACAAGACCGACTACCAGCGCTCGGTGCTGATCCTGATCACGCCGCGGCCGGCCAGCTACACCTGGTTGTCCGAGGAAGCTCAATCGGCGATCGCCAAGGACAGCGCCAAGGACGGTGGCGTGTCGCCCGGCCTCGACGTGCTGCGCGCGCGCTACAGCGACTGGTTCAAGCCTTACCCGAACCTGGCCTCGGTCTTCCACCACCTGAACTACGCCGACCTGTACCGCGAGTTCCGCACCGGCGATGTCACACTGGAGCGCTGGGATCGGATGGACACCACGGCCGAGCGCCTGCGTCAAGCTTTGAGCTTTCTGTACTACTGAGGCCATCGATGAACATGCATGCAAGCCCTATTCGAGGCGCATGGTTGCTGGCCTTGGCAGCACTTTGTGGGTCGGCGCAGGCCGGCGAACCGGACGACGCCAAGCGGCTGGCGAACGGCCGCAGTTGCTTCCGCTGCGACCTGCGCTACGAGACGGCGATCCAGGCGGACCTCACCCGCATCAATTTGCGCGGTGCCTACATGTTCAACATCAACCTGTTGAGCGCGCGACTGGTTGGCGCTCAGCTCGAGAGCTCGAACCTGCAGATGGCCAACCTCGAGCGCGCCGACCTGAGCCACGCCAAGCTTGACCGCGCCATGCTGACAGCGGCCAACTTTCTTGGCGCCACGCTGATTGGCGCTTCGCTGCAACAGGTGGTGGCGCGCGGCACCAACTTCGACTCGACCGACCTCAGCGACGTTGACCTGACGACGGCCGACCTGCAGTCGGCCAGCTTTGTCAACGCCTTCGCTGAAAAAGCCACTTTCATGAGTGCGGACCTGCGGCGGGCGAACCTGAAGTCAGCCCGTATGCACGGCGCGCAGTTTGTCGATGCCAACCTCGGCGCCGCGGTGCTGAGTTCGGCCTGGCTGCACAACAGCAATTTCCGCAAAGCGCAGATGGCTGGCGTCGACTTGTCGGGCGCCCGGCTGCGTTACGCCAACATGTCCGGTGCAGTGCTGACCGGTGCCAACCTGCGCGGCGCCGACCTCACCGGCGTCAACCTGTCGAGCGCCGACCTGCGTGACGCCGACCTGACCGGCGCCGAAATGGGCAGTGTGGTGCTCGAGGGTGCGCTCACCTGCGGGTCGACCGCCTCGGACGGCACGCCGGCAAAACCCTGCTGAAAACCGGACTGGCGTCCGATGGCGGCTGACGGCTGTTACCAACAACAGCGTTCAGCCCGGGCGATTCAGATCAACTGATCGCCCTAGCCTTCAAACTCTATTCTTCGCCGTAGATCGTCCAGGCATTAGCCGCGATCACGCCCAATGCGGTGCCAGCCCAACAACGTGAAACGGGTGCCCTGCCGCGTAGCGGCGGGGCACCCGTCATGGTGGGCGAATCGCCCAAGTCAGCCCCGGCGTCTCCACGTCGGGGCATTTCTAGCGTTTACTGCCAAGTCGGCGAGGTGCCAGTCAGGATCAAATAGGGGACCATCTCGGGCACGAATTCAGCAGGCATCATCGGGCCGATTGGTGTGCCGACTTTTGTTGCAATTCCGACCGCAATCGCTGGGCAACCCGTGACCATCGCCTCGAGTCCCGTGACCGCTTTGCCGATTTGGTCTACCAATGTCGCCACCTTCCCTTTCGCGGCTTCTTTAAGCATCGAGTTGAACGTGTCGGGGTCCAGGAATCCATAGACTGCGTTGGGTACTGTCCAACCCACATCCAAGGTCATGCTCTTGAGGCCCAGCGGTGTCGCGATCGGCATTGAAGCGGCCAATCCGAATCCAAATGCGGCGTTTGTGGCGGCCACTTCGCCTGGAATCCACTTCGCCTCGATGCCCAGGGTGGGAATATTCCACCCGAGCGTCACTTGATCGGGTTGCGGCATTGCACCAACGCCCCAGTCGAAAAGAAATACAGGTTTCCCGTTGTTCTTGTTGTAGGCTGACACTCGCACGCCTGCGCCAATAACCGCCTGGGTCAGAGTTGGAGGGACGGTAGGTCCAATTGGAACGGTCAACACGAGGTTTAGCGCCGCACCGTTGTAGCCTCGCGCATTCGGGCACATGCAAGTGTTGTTGATGTCGCCGTGGACTGCCTGCAAGAGGCTCGTCAAGTCCTTGGAGTCATTGGCGTCAAACGGCGTCTTATCGGTCGCTGAGCGCAGCAGCCTGTTCAGCGCCTTCGTGTCGTTAGCATCCAAACTGGCGATGTTCAAGGCTGTTTTTTTGGCGCAGGCGAGAACACTTTTCACTTGCTTCAAGCCATTGTCTTTCAACATTTGCTCGAAATCAGGTATCTTGACGTTGAGGAGTTCCACGGCCTTCTTCAACTCAGCGTTGGCTGCTTTGACGGCTGTCTTCGACACCTTCATGGCATCGACTGCCGCGCCTTGTGCGCCTTTCGCGACCGTGCTCTGGATCTTGTTGGCTGCGGACAGGGCCTCGGTGGCGTTCATCGGCAGCCCCCGTTTTTCGTAGGCCGCAGCAGCGGCTTCAGCCACCTTCTTGGCCTCGGCAGCAGCAACAGCAGCAGCTTTTTCTGCAGCGGCCTTTGCATCAGCCGCGAGCTTGGCCGCAGCGTCGGCCTTGGCCTTGGCTATGGCAGCGGCTTTCTCAGCCGCTGCTCTTGCTGCGGCGGCTTGCCGCTCAGCTTCGGCTCTGGCGGCGGCGGCTTGCTGTTCAGCCAAAGCCCTTGCCGCATTTGCGGCTGCTTCGACCTTCTCACGTGCCTCCTTCGCCAAGCACTTGGCGTCGTACCACTTGCAGCCAGCATGGGCGCTCATCGAGACCGTGCTCA
>JBILYN010000163.1:0-10166 GCA_044377715.1 Aquabacterium sp. | reverse complement strand
GCGCCTGCGCGCCTTGCTCGGCGATCTCGGTCAGCGTGCCGGCCAGCACGCGCTGGTCGAGATGGCGCTCGGCTGTCGAGGTCCAGGCATTGCCTATCGGCCAGCAACCGTCCTCGAGAAACATCGCCGCCGCGTCCGGATCGAGCGACAGCGCCCGCGCCACCGAGGACGTCAACAACGACGAGTACCAGTCGACGATCAGGCCTTGCTGCGCCAGCCCCGCCGCCGGCAGCACCAGATCGCGCCAAGGCATGCGGCCATGGCGTTGGTGCGCCAATGCCATGCCGGCCACCACGCCAGGCACCGCCACCGCGGTCGCGCCCTGCACATTGCGGTCTCCGACCACGGCGGCCCAGGAGAACATGTCAGACGACCGGGCGTCGCCGCTGAGCGGGTAATTCGCTGGGTCAAGCTCGCGCGGCGAGCGCATGCCGTAGTCCAAGCACTGCGCCTGCCCTTCATCGGCACGCCACAGCATCATGCAGCCACCCGCGGCCACACCACTCATCCAGGGCTCAACCACGCCAAGCGCGAACGAGGTCGCGACTGCGGCGTCTACCGCGTCGCCACCAGCTTCAAGCACCGCAGCGCCCGCCTCGGCAGCGCGCCGGTGCTGGGCAGAAACGACACCGCCGCGGGTGGCAATCACCGTTTTGCGAACGGTCTGGGAATTCGAGAAGTTGTCCATTCGAAGTTATCCTGGTTGTGCGGGCTTGGGTGGGGTCGATCAGTCAGGTGAAGCGCGCCACCGCATTTTCAGCGCAGCCAGAGTCGGGCCGAACTGGCCACCGCCGCCAACGCGGCAAAAACAGCCCCCAACCACAGCGCCAGCGTCGTGCCGCCGCCGATCAAGCCAAAACACAAGGCCACCAGCGCAGCGCCTATGGTCTGGCCGGTCAGCCGAACCATCGCCACCATGCCGCTGGCGCCACCGCTGCGCTCGGGCGGCGCGCTGGCCATCAACGCGCGCATATTGGGCGACTGGTAAAAACCAAAACCCAGGCCGCAGATCGACATGCGCAGCGTGATGTCCCAGAGTTTCGGGTCGGCCGGCAGCAACGCCAGTGCGACCATGCCTGCGCTCATGATCAGCATACCGATGCCGCCCAGCAGGCCCGGCGGGTAGCGGTCCGAGAGACGACCGGCGATCGGTGCGGCCATCGCCACCACAACCGGCCAGCATGTCATCAGCAACCCGGTGTCGACCGGGTCGAGGTGCAGCGTGCTGTGAAAGTAGAAGGGCAGCGAGACATAAGCCAGGCTTTGGGTCGCGAACGCTCCCAGCGCGGTGAGCGCCGACAGCGCGAACATCGGCCGGCGCAGCAAGTCGACCGGCAGCATCGGCGCAGGGTGGCCTGCCTGGCGCCGCAGCAGCAACACGCAAGCGACCAGTGCGAGCAGCAGCGGCCCCAGCACCCATGGCCAGGCCTCGCGTTGCGCGCCGTTGCTCAGCCCCAGGATCAGCGAGGCAAAGGTCAACGTCGTCAGCAAGGCGGTGAGCGGGTCGAATCCGTGGCCGCTGCCAGTGCTTCGCGGCAGCGACGGATAGGCCAGCGCCAGACCGAACAATCCCAGCGGCACGTTGATCGCAAACAACCAGTGCCAGTTGCCTACCGCAAGCACCAGCGACGCGACCGACGGGCCGGCCGAGAACGCGACGCCGACGACCAAAGCGTTCAGTCCGAGGCCTCGGCCCAACTGCGCCGGTGGATAGAACAAGCGCACCAGCGCGACATTCACGCTCATCAGCGCACCGGCGCCTATGCCTTGCAGCGCTCGGCCGGCAGCGAGCAGCCACAGGCTGTCGGCCAGCGCGCTGAGCAGTGAGGCCGCGGTGTAGAACGCCAAGCCGCCCAGGAAGACGCGGCGCGGCCCGAGCAGGTCGCCGAGCGCGGCAAACGGCAGCAAGGTCGCCACCACCGCCAACTGGAAGGCGTTGATGACCCAGATCGACGCGGCGGGCGATGCGTTCAGGTCGGCCGCTATCACCGGCAGCGCGGTGTTGGCGATCGAGGCGTCCAGCGTTGACAGCGCCACCGCCAACAGCGTCGCGGCCAGCGCGCGGCGGTCGGTGGCGCTGAGCGGATGCGCTGAGGCGCCAGATGCCGACGAAGATTTGAAGGAAGCTGGCAACACGGGCATGGGCTCAACCTTAACGGCAAGCCGATCAAAGCGCTGAAACGGATCGAGATGCCCGACGAAGCTACGGACTTCCACGGGCTCTCAGCGGCGAATCCCCCACAGGCCTGCGCACATCGCAGCGCCCAGCCCGTAGAGCAGCGCCGCGAGTGGGTCAGCGGCCGCTGGCGCTGCACCGACCGCCTCAGACCGCCTCAGTCAACGCGCGGCTGGGTCTTCAGGAACAGCTTTTGCATGCCACCCAGCCAGCGGTCGTAGTCGTCAGTCTTCTTGCGCATGTAGTTCAGCACGTCGGGATGCGGCAGCACCAGGAACTTCTCGGTCGACATCACCTTGACGATCTCATCGGCCACCACTTCGGCGCTGAGGATGCCGTCGCCACCGGCCGAGCCGCCGTCTCCGGGCACCATGCCGGTACGAACCGCTTGCGGGCACAGACACGACACGTGCAAGCCGCGGCGCCCATAAGCTATCGACAGCCACTCGGCAAAAGCCACCGCCGCATGCTTGGTCACGCCGTAAGCTGCCGACTCGACGATGTTGAGCAAGCCAGCCGCCGAGGCCGTGATCAGGAAATAGCCCTCGCCGCGGGCGATCATCTTCTCGACCAAGGCACGCGCTGCCCAGACATGGGCCATCAGATGGATCTTCCACATCTTGTCCCACATCTCGTCGTCAGGCTCTGCTCCCTGGCTGTTGCCGATGCCGGCATTCGAGAAGTACACGTCGACCCGGCCGTAGCGCTTCTCCGCGGCAGCCACCAGCGCCTGGATGTCGGCCTCGCGGCTGACGTCGCAGCGCACCGCAAGACCGTTGACCGCTTGGGCGACCGACTGCAGGCCGGCCTCGTTCATGTCGGCCACCACCACGCCGGCAGCGCCCTCGGCGTGAAACTTCAGCGCTGTCGCGCGACCGATGCCACTGGCAGCGCCGGTGATCACGGCCACTTTGCCTTTTATATCCATGTACTGTCTCCTTGACGTTGATGGCGCGCCGAGAGCGCGCTCGCAGCATTGGTGCCCGGCGCCGAAGTCGGCACGCACGCAGTCATCGTAACGGAGGCCAGAGCACAGGCTGCCGCCGGCGGACCATCACTGCGGTGATACTTGACCCGATGCGCCCAAGCTCCCTGTCCGAGCCAGTCCACCGGTATCCAAGCCCCCACCGCCAGCGCCTGGCCCTGGCCGTCGTCTGCCTGGGCTCGTTGCTGTCGCCCTTGGACACCACGGTGAACACGGCTTTTCCGGTCATTACCGCGGCTTTCTCGCTGCCACTGCGCGACATCCAATGGGTGGTGATCGCCTATGTGCTGGCGATGTCGAGCTTCGCGCTGGTCTTCGGCCACTTGGGCGACCGCATTGGGCACCGCCGAATCTTCGCGATGGGCTTGGCCGCGAGCGTGCTGGCCCACGCAGCGGTGGCGCTGGCACCGGACTTCCCGACCTTGGTCGCGATGCGCGCGGTCCAGGGTGCGGCGGCGGGCATTGCGGTGTCTTGCGCGCCAGCGATCGCCACCTTGCTCTACCCGGCGGCCGACAAGGCCAGGGTGTTGGCGCTCTACATCGCTGTCGGCAACGTGGCGATGGCCGCAGGGCCCTGGCTGGGCGGCTTGCTGCTGCAGGCCTTCGGTTGGCCCGGCGTGTTCTGGTTCCGTACGCCGCTGGCGCTGGCCGCGCTACTGCTGCTGCCCTTGTTGCCAGCGCGTCAACGCGGCGTCGGCCAAGCAAGCCAGACCCGCACAGCGCGCTTCGATTGGGCCGGTGCGATCGGCCTGAGCGCATTGCTCACCAGCCTGATGCTGGGGCTGGCAGAACTGAGCCGGCCCGACGCCAGCCTCTGGGTCGCGCTGGCGCTGTTGGCCGGCGGTGTCGGTGCCACCATTTTGTGGGTGCGCCACGAGTCCAGGGCCGCCCATCCGGTGCTGCGAATGGCACCGTTTCGCTCGGCGCGCTTCTCGGGCACCCAGGCCGCGTCGGTGCTGATCAACCTGGCCTGTTTTGCCAATCTGCTGTTGCTGCCCTATGAGCTGACGCGCGCAGCAGGTACGTCGCTGGCTTCGGCCGGGCTGATGCTGTCGATGTACCCGGGCGGGTCGGTGCTCGGCAGCCTCATCGCTGGACGCTTGGCCGGGCGCTGGTCGTCGTCGCGGCTGATGGCCATGGGTTGGTTGGGCGCCGCTGCTGGCCTGCTGCTGACGGGGGGGCTGCTGTCGACCGGGTCGGCGCCCGCAGCCCTGATCCTGGGCATGCTGGCCAGCGGGCTGGGTCTGGGCATGTTTCAGGTCGGCTACATGGAGGCCACGACGACCTTGTTGCCGATCGATGAGCGCGGCGTCGCCGGCAGTCTGGTCAGCGTGACCCGCTTGCTGGGCATCCTGCTCGGCGCGACCGGCATCCACTGGCTCCAGGGTTTGACGCAGGACCATGCCAGTACTTTCAAGCTGCTGGGCATAGCACTGTTGGCGCTGGCGGTGCTGTTCGCGCTGGGCAAGCGCCGGGCGGCGCCAGGTTGACAAGGCGTCGGCTGGCATCATCGGGCTGAACATCTGAGGTCCTGCTTGCAAGCCTATCTACACAAGATCCTGCCTTTCCTGCTGCTGCCGGTAGGGCTCACGCTGATGCTGTTGCTGGCAGGCTTGCTGCTCAGGCGCCGAGCGCTGGTCTGGCTGGGGCTGGCGGTCTTCTGGCTCAGCAGCACGCCGATTCTGAGCAACTTGATGATCCGGTCGGCAGAGAACTGGGCCGAGCGGCGCCCGGTCAGCGACATGCCGAACGCTGACGCCATCGTCGTGTTGAGCGGTGGCCGGGTGATCGCACCGGGCGCAGCGGCAGTGAGTGAATGGGGCGATATCAACCGCTTCTTCGGCGGCGTCGAGTTGTTCAAGGCGGGCCGGGCGCCGCTGCTGATCTTCACCGGAGGCTGGTCGCCTTTGGAGCCCAAGGCCAGGCCCGAGGGCGAGTTGATGATCGAGCACGCCCGAACATTGGGGGTGCCGGCCAAGCACATGCTGATCACCGGCCCGGTGTTCAACACCGCCGAAGAGGCTCAAGCCGTGGCGGCGCTGCTGTCAAAGGGTTCTGCAAAAGGTTCTGTTGCGGGCCGCAAACCCCATGTGTTGCTGGTGACCTCGGCCTTCCATGTCACCCGGGCGCAAGGACTGTTCGAGCGCGCCGGCCTGACGGTGTCGCCCTTCCCGGTCGACTTCAAGGTATCGGCCGGCAGCGAGCGAGGCCTGCTCGAATTTCTTCCCAATGCTGGGGCTTTGGAGCTAACCAACAAGGCTTGGCACGAGATGTACGGCCGGCTTTACTACGCGATGCGCGGCTTGGTCCAGTGACGACGCCAATGGATCGCTACAGTGCTTTGCTTTGCCAAGATGGACCCTCTCTGCGCCAGCGACAAGCACAAGGGTTCAAGCCATCTACCTGCTGCGCCCGAAAATCCCGGCCCCGGCAAAGCTGGCCCGCGAACCCAGCCGCTCCTCGATGCGCAAACCTTCGTTCCACTTGGCCATGCGCTCGCCGCGGGCGAACGAGCCGACTTTGAGCTGGCCGGTCTGCCAAGCGATCGCCAGGTGAACGATCGTGGTGTCCTCGGTCTCGCCTGAGCGGGCCGACACGATGCCGGCATAGCCCAGCGATTTCGCGGCCTGCCAAGCTTGCAGCGTCTCGGTCAAGGTACCGCGCTGGTTGGGCTTGAGCAAGACCGCGTTGGCCGCGCCGATTGCCGCCGCCTCGCGCACCAGCGACGCCTGAGACACCAGCAAGTCGTCGCCAACGATCTGCAGCTTGTGGCCAACAGCACGGGTGAATCGTGCGAAGCCCGCGGCGTCGTCCTCGGCCAGTGGGTCTTCGATCGAGGCGATCGGGTACTTGTCGATCCAGCGCAGCAAGAGCTCGCTGAGCCCATCAGCGTCGAGCTCGCGCGACTCCAGGCCCAGCGTGTAGCGCCCACCGCGGCCGAACTCCGAGGCCGCCACATCGAGCGCGATGGCCACCTCGCTGCCAGGCACGAAGCCCGCGCGCTCGATCGCCGAGACCAGTGTCTCGAGCGCTTGCTCGTTGGTCTTGAAATCGGGCCACCAGCCGCCTTCGTCGGCCACGCCGCAGCGCGGTCCGCGGGCCTGCATCAGCTCGCCGGCGCAGCGGTAAACCTCGGCGGTCCACTCCAGCGCCTCGGCGAATCGCTGTGCGCCAGGGCACACGACCATGAAGTCCTGGATATCGACGCGGCGCCCGGCATGCGCGCCGCCGCCGAAAATCTGGATCTGCGGCATTGGCAGCAAGCAGGCGTCGGCGCCGCCGAGGTACTGGTAGAGCGGCAGCCTCAGCGACGCGGCGACCGCGTGCGCTGCGGCCATCGACACCGCCAAGGTCGCGTTCGCGCCCAGCCTTGTTTTGGCAGATGTGCCGTCGAGCTCTACCAGTGCCTGGTCGAGCCCGGCCTGGTCGTCGGCGGCACGCCCGGTCAGCGCGCTGGCGATCTCGCCGTTGACATGGCCGACCGCCTGCATCACGTCCAGTCCGCCGAAGCGCGGGCCGGCATCACGCAACTCGAGTGCTTCGCGCGTGCCCTTGGAAGCGCCGGCCGGCACGATCGCGCGGCCGACCGAGCAGTCGTCCAGCGTGACCTCGGCCTCGACCGTTGGCCGACCGCGGCTGTCCCAGACGCGGCGGGCATGCACACTGCGGATGTGTTGTGGGTTCATTGTTCGAGCTCCTTGCGCCAAGCGGCGGCCATCGCTTGCAGACTGTCGGCACGCTGGCGCAACAAGGGCGCGGCGAAACGCCGCACCATGTCGCGCTGGTCGTCCCGGGTGATGTATTCGACCGGCGACTTGCCGTCGACACGGGCCAGCATCAGCCCTGGCAACAGCGCAGCGGCGCGGCGCTGCAGCGCCTCTGGTGGCTCCCAGTTGACCGCTTGCAGGTAGGTCTGCGCCAGTGCGTCGAAGGCTTCAAGAAGCGCCGGCGTGGCCAGGGGGTTCCACAAGCATTTCAGCAGCAGGTGGTTCAGGCAAAAAGCGATGTCGAAGGCAGGATCGCCCCAGCAAGCGCATTCGGCGTCGAGCAGCACCGGCCCTTGGGGGCCGACCAGGATGTTTTTCGGGCTGACATCGCCGTGTACCAGCGCGCAGGCGTTAGCCTGGGTCACCGCCACCAATTGCTGCAGCGGCTGCGCCAGCCCGGGGTGTCGAAGCGAAGTCGCGAGCAAATAGGGCTCGAGTCGGATGTCGAAAAAGATCTGCCGGCTGTCGAACTGCGCCGCCAGCTCAGGCCGTGCGGCCGAGTCGGCGTGGATTCGCGCCAGCAAGCTGCCGACCGCGCGTGCCGTCGACAGATCGACCTGGCCGTCGCGCAGCAGCGATTTCCACAGTGGGTGGTTCGACGGCGGCAGGTATTCCATCACCAGCACGCCCAGACCCAAGTGCTGACCCAGCACGCGCGGCACGCTGCCCGGCGCGGCGATCTGCGCCTGCTGCATCCAGCGCGCCTCGTAGAGGTTGCGCTCGATCGGCGCGCGCCAGTCGGCCGCCACGCGCAGCTTGGCCAAGGCGCGCTTGGCGCAGACCTGGCCCTGGTCGGTCTGGATGCACCAGATGTCTGACGACACACCGCCTGTCAGTGGCCAGCCTGTCAGCGGCCGCGACCCGGCCAGCCCGAGCTCACGCAAGGCCTGATCGAATTCGGCGGGAATAGGCTGCGCGGTCATCGCAAGCAACCCGGACCACTGCGGGCCCGAGCGTCACTCGTCGCCATAACCCGCCTCGACCAACTTGACCAGCGCGTGCAGTGTCTGGTTGACCGGCGTGGCGACGCCAAGCTCCAGGCCGCGGCGCGCCACAAAACCGTTGAGGTGATCGATCTCGCTGGGCTTGCGTCGGGCCATGTCCTGCGCGGTCGACGATCGCTGACCAGGCATCGCCAGCGCGATCGCTGCCATAGACGCCAGCGCCGGCGCCAACGTCAGCGCGACGCCTTCTGCCGCGGCGAGCGCGACCACCTCGCGCACGACCGCCTGCTGCAGCGCCAGGATCTCGGGCCGGGCTGCGAGCTGCGCGTAGGTGGCCTGGGCCAGTCCAGAGACCGCGTTGTAAGCGCAGTTGACCATCAGTTTGGACCACAGCTCGGCCATCACGTCGTCCGAGATTCGCACCGGTACTTGAGCGCTGGCAAACAGATCCACCAGATCCTGCAGGCGCCGGCTCAGCGGCTGGCCGCGCGCCGCCACAGCGTTCAACGCACCAATCACCAGATCACCTCGGCCGTTGTGCTTGACCCGGCCGGGCGCAGGCATCGCCGTGGCCACATAGACCACCGCCGGCACGACAGTCTGGCGCAGGTGGCGGGCAATCGCCGGCCCGTTTTCGACGCCGTTTTGCAGGCTCAGCACCAGCGCGTCGTCTGCCAAATGTGCTGCCAACCGCTGCGCCACGGCCTCGGTGTCGGTGGACTTCACGCTCAGCAGCACCAGGTCGGCACCGCGCACTGCGGCCAAGTCGGCACTCGCGGCCAAGCGGACTGTCTCGACCCGGCCCGCCATCTCGAGTTGCAAACCGTCGCGCTCTATCGCCTGCACATGTGCGGCGCGCCCGATCAGCGTGACGCGGTGGCCAGCGCGCGCCAGCATCGCGCCGAAAAAGCTGCCAACAGCACCGGCGCCGACGACGGCGACCGATTGGAAGGGAATGGTCACAGGGGCTCGCAGAGGAATCGAGATAAGGACGAAGATGGTACTCGCCGGGGCAGACTCGAACCATGTCCTGTCCCATCGCCGGCGCGTCGATGCGTCGACAGCGTCAAGGTAGACTGACCGGGCCTGACCACGACCGAACTGCACCCGCTGCGCATGCAAGGCATCGCGCGGCCGGCCCTGACACACGCTGGCCGCTGTGATTACCCCAAGCCCGCCTAGCGGCGACCGGCTGTGGTGATACAGCCAAGTGGCAAGCCCACACCATACTGAGGATCGACATGGACCTGACCCGTTTCCCGCGCCGCCGCTACACCGCCCATGCCACGCCGCTCGAAGCCATGCCGCGCTTTTCTGCCGCGCTGGCCGCGTCCTGCCCGGGCGGGCGCGGCCCCGAGGTCTGGGTCAAGCGCGACGACCTGCTGGGACTTTTTCCGGGCGGTAACAAGACCCGCAAGCTTGAGTTCCTGATGGCCGATGCGCTGGCTCAAGGCGCCGACACGCTGGTGACCTGCGGTGCGCCGCAGTCCAACCACTGCCGCATCACGCTGGCCGCAGCGGTCAAGGAAGGCCTGAAATGCCGCTTCGTCATCGAGGAGCGCGTGCCCGGCAGCTACGACCCGCAGGGCAGCGGCAACCACTTCTTGTTTCGGCTGATGGGCGTCGAGCAGATCACCGTGGTGCCTGCAGGCACTGACATGGCCGCGGCGATGCAGCGCATCGTCGACGAATTGGCTGCCGTTGGGCGCAAAGCCTATGTGCTACCCGGCGGCGGCTCCAATGCGCTAGGTGGCCTGGGCTATGTGGCCTGCGCGCAAGAGTTGATGGCGCAGTGTTTCGAGATCGGCATGCACTTCGACCGCATCGTGCTGGGATCGGGCAGTTCGGGCACGCATGGCGGCCTGCTGGCGGGATTTCTCGGCCATCACCTCGATTGGCCCATCGTCGGCATTGGCGTCAGCCGCGACCCGGCCGACCAAGAGCCCATCGTGCACCGCGAGGCGCAGGCCGTGCTAGACCTTCTGGGCGTCAAGCTGACCGTGCCGCGCGAATCGGTGGTCAGCGTCGGTGGCTACTGGCAACCGAAGTACTCGGTGCCCAACCAGGCCATGGTCGAGGCGGTACAGATGCTGGCGCGCACCGAGAGCCTGCTGCTCGACCCGGTCTACACCGGCAAGGCCATGGCCGGGCTGATCGGGCTGGCACGCCAAGGCCGACTGCGAGCCGACGAGAAAGTGCTGTTCCTGCATACCGGCGGACTGCCTTCGCTGTTCGTCTATGAGCCCGTGGTGCTCGACGACAGCGGTGACAAAACCGCGCCCTGATCACGGCTG
>JBILYN010000466.1:0-3429 GCA_044377715.1 Aquabacterium sp. | reverse complement strand
GCGCGCGAAGAAAACTTGTCGGCCCGCCAGGCTTTGCTGGCGACGCTGCAGGCACTGCCCGATGTGTCGGCCGATGGCGTTTTTGATTGGAAGGAGCCGCTGCGCGCACTGGACCGCTTCCACCAAGCCTGGCGCCAGCTCGGCCCGGTAGAACACACGGTGCCACCGGCTGCGCGGGCTGCGCTCTTGCAAGCCATGCGCGACAAGCTGGCACGCATAGAACTGCCGCTGCAGCAAGCCCGTCAGGCCGCCGAGGCGGTGCGCGAAGACCTGATCGCCCGCGCCCAATCCTTGGCGCAAGAGCTTGTCGCCAACCCTGATGTGCGCGACGCCAGCCAACGCCTGCGCGAATTGCAGGCGCATTGGCAGCAGCATGCGCGCGCGCTGCCGCTGGCGCGCAGTGTCGAAAACGCACTCTGGACCCGCTTCAAATCGGCCTGCGATGCGGTGTTCGCACAGCGCGAAGCAGCTTTCAACGCCCGCGACGCTGAACTGGCTGCCCGGCTGGCGCAGCGCCAAGCGCTGCTGGACCGTCTGTCGGGCATCCATCACGAGACCGAAGCCGACGCCGGCCGCACCTTGGCCGAGGTCGACCGCGCTTGGCGCCAGGCTGTCGAATTGCCACCCGCTTCGGCGCACGCGCTAGAGGCACGTTTTCGCGACGCCCGTGCGCTGGCCGTGCAGCGCCTGGTCGAGTTGGGCCGCGATCGCTGGCAGGCCGAATGCGACAGCTTGGCCGCAAAGATCGCGCTGTGCGAGCAGCGCGAGTCAGGCAACACCGACGACACAGCCGAGCGCTGGGACGTCATCGGTGTCTTGCCCGCGGTCTGGGAGCAAGCGATGGCCCAGCGCTGGTCGAGCCCGCTGACAGCGCAGGGACCACTGGCCGTGTCGGCGTTCGACGACTTGCTGCTGCAACTGGAGACTGCGCTTGACCTGCCGGCAACGCCCGAGCAGCAGGATGCCAGGCGTCAACTCAAGCTGCGCATGCTCAAGGACACGCTCGAAGGCCGCGCCGATGCCAGCCATGGACCCCGCAGCGATCTGCTGCTGGCCGCGCTGCGCCAGCGCGGCTTGACGCCGCCCCAGCAGCAGCGTCTGCAGACGCTGCTCGCTGCTTTGCGTGGCGCCACGCCCGGATTTATGCTGCCTGACAGCGCCCGGCGAAGCTGAACTACGCGACGACGAACAGCCAGCCCGGCGGATTCATCGGCCGCGCCAAGCCGCTTGACGATCAGCTGCCGGCGACCAGTTCGGCGATGCGGCCCACGTCGTCGCCAGTCATCCGGCTGTGGATGGGCAGGCACAGAATCTGGTCAGCGATGCGATGCGCCTGTACCAAGGCCTGCGGTCGAGCCGAGGGCAGATGCCGATACGCGGGCATCTGAGAGATCAGCGGCCAGAAGTACCGCCTCGCGCCAACACCTTGCTCGCGCAAGCGGTGCATCAATGCGTCGCGGCTGGCGCGGTGATGTGGCTCGACCAGGACCGGGAAATAAGCATGGTTGGCCTGTACGTCGGCCGAGCAAGGCAGGCAGCGGATGCCTTCGATACCGGCCAGTGCGAGTCGGTAGGTCCGGTCGACGGCAGATCGGCGCGCGATCACAGCGTCCAGGCCTTGGAGTTGCAACAGGCCGAGCGCGGCGCTGAACTCGTTCATCTTGCCGTTGAGGCCGGGTTCGCCGAAGGTCGATTCGTCGACGATGCCGTGATTCTTCAGACGGTCCAGTCGCTGCTTGAGCAGCGGGTCGCGGCAGACGATCGCGCCGCCCTCAAAGGTCTGGAAGACCTTGGTCGCGTGAAAGCTGACCACCGACAGGTCGCCATGCGCCAACAGGCTGCCGCCCGCCTGGCGAACGCCAAAGGCATGGGCTGCGTCGTAGACCAAGGGCAGGCTGTGGCGTTGCGCCAAGTCGGCGAACGCAGCCGTGTCACAAGGCGTGCCAAAGCAGTGCACCGGTAACAGCGAAACAGTGTCTGGCGTGATCAGCGCCTCGGCGTGGACCGGGCATAGGTTGAGCGACACCGGATCAATGTCGGCAAACACGGGGGTGAAGCCTGCCCAGTCGATCGCATTGGCTGTTGCAACGAATGAAAAAGGCGTTGTGATGATCTCGCCGCGCCTGCCAAGGGTTCGCAGAGCAGCCATCAACGCAGTGCTGGCGTTGTTGTACAGGCTGAGTTGGTCGACGCCCAGATAGCCGCGCAGCGAGGCTTCGAAGGCCAGGTGCTGCGGTCCGTTGTTGCTGAGTTGGCCGCCGGCCCAGATCTGCTGCAGCAGCGGCAGCAATTCGGCCAGCGGCGGCAGTTCGGGATCGCCGAGCCGGATGCCGGCGCCGGGCGCCATCAGGTTGAGGTCAGAAGGCAGCACAGTCTCGGACAGGAGGTTCAATGGGACGTCAGACGCAGCGGCATTCACCAACGCTTCGGCAGAAGCTTACCCGGTTCGGTCGATCGTGCGCGGGATAGCCTGCGGCCGACGGCCAGGCGCATCAAATCGCCAAACTCTCCTCCCAGTAATCAAACCCGCCGCTACCGACCCGCTGCAATCCCGAAATCATCGGTTGCATCGACTTGGCGCCCAGCAGATAGGCGCAGGTCAGCCGACCGGTCAGACCCGCGGAGGGACTCGACAACAACTCGTTGTCGATCGACGACAGCCCTGGCAGCGTCAACGCCAGGTCCAGCCCTGCTCCGGCATGGTCGAGGTACTCGTCGGCTTGGCTGCGCAGCGACGAGATACCCATCGAATGGGCCGAACCCAGACCACCGGCCTTGGGCATCAGCGCACTGAGCCAGGCCGCCAGATCGGCCGAATTGACCGTGCTGGCCTGCAGCACTGCGGGCGCAGCAGTCCCGCGCGGGGTCAGCCCGGTAGTCACCACCAACTGCTGGCGAACCGTCGCGTCATCGACCAGCGTGAACATCGAACTGCCGTTGGCACCGCCGTCGCGCAGCACGATCCCCCGCGCAGCATCGACATTGACCCTCGCCGCGTCGACCTCGACCACCGCAGCCTGTGAACCGGCCTGGTAGAGCGGCCCGTTGCCGCGCATCACGACCTCGGCCGCACGCACGTTGACGGCGTTATCGGCATCGGCATCGCGGATCACACCAGCCGCGCTGCTGAGACTGACTGTTCCTGAAACCGTTGCCGAACGCACCTCGAGCGTGGCCACGACGAGGTCCGCCCGGGCCTGCAAGCTGATGTCGGCACCACCCGTGGTCAGCGCGGACCCAGCCGCCATGTCGATACCCCCCGACGCGTCGATCGTCAGGTTGTGAGCGACAGGCAGCACCGGACCCTGGCCGGAGACCGCGATATCGCGGCCGAACACCGCCAGCGAACCCGCCACCACATGCGACAGCGCCGCGCTGTTGAGTGTCACCGGTCCGGCGTTGACCGCAGCGTGGCCATCGGCCGCCACC
>JBILYN010000162.1:0-10193 GCA_044377715.1 Aquabacterium sp. | reverse complement strand
CCGGGCCTGGGCCTGGTCGACGACCTGAACTACAGCGACAGCATCCGCCGCGGCTACCTGCTGATGACGGTCACTGCCGCCGCCGTCAAGGGCGACTTTGTCTTCGTCAGCACGGTCAAGTCGACCAACTACACCGCGGCCGTGGGCAAGTCGGTCACCGTCACGGCTTCGGGCGCGGTCAGCTACGTCTGAGCGCCCCAAGGCCGGCCGAAGCCGGCCGCCCCCCGTGGGGATCAAGCAAAGTGGCAAAGCCACATTTGCTTGAGCCTGATTGGCATTGATCGGCAGCGACTGTCCTTGGCGGCCGTGCGTCACGCGGCTGTCATCGACAGGCCTCAGCATCAACAGCCCCTTCCCAGCTCGGACTGAAGAGATGACTGCAGCGTGGTGTTTCCATAGACTCCATAAAACTGCTCACAGGCGGTTCGGAATGCTCGCTGCGGTGGCTATTGCGACGCTGCTGGCTTGCCCGCCGGTTTTGGCGCATGGCAGTCAGGTCACGCTGGCTGCTCCGCCAGCGCTGGCCGTGTCGGGCGTGCTAGCCCCGCCGCCAGCAGGTGTGGCAGAGCTGCGATTCAGCGAGATGTTCCAGCGCCCGGTCGGCCCCAAGGGGCTGGAGCCCAGCGCGCGCTTGCTCGCGCTCGATGGCCTGGCGGTGCGCCTGGTCGGTTACATGGCCAGCGCCGAATTGCCAATGGCCGGACGGCTGGTCCTGTCGCCGCTGCCCATCGCCTTGAGCGACGAGGATGAGCCGCTGGCCGACGACCTGCCCGCGCAAGCCATCTTTGTCCACCTCAGTGGCCCTGCCGCAGCGCACACCCTGCCCAATTACAGCGGACTGATCCAGTTGCAAGGGCGGCTGTCGGTCGGCGCCCGCGACGAGCCCGACGGCCACCTGTCGTCGGTGCGATTGCTGCTCGACGAACAGGCTTCGCAGCAGTTGCTGCCGCCAGCGGCACCGCGTCGCCTGCGCTGAGCCTGGCCGGTCCGCCCCGGCAAACCAAACCTATCCATCCCCACCCGGAGAATGCTATGTCCCCGCTTTCTGAACGCCTTCACCACGGGTTCGCGCTGGCCGCCAAGTCGCTGCTGCTCGCGTTGACGCTGGGCGCCACCATGGCAGCCCAGGCCGCACCCACGATCTCGCGCCTGACGCCGCCGTCCAACCCGCGACTGGCCACTGCCACGACGCTGGCGCGCTTCCTGCCGGGTCAGAAGTTCGACCTGCAGGCCACCGTGCAGCCGAGCGCGGGTACCCGCATCACGCGCGTGCGCTTCGCGGTCGACGACCAACCGGTGGCCGATCTGCAGCACGATGGCGGCGGCGCCGACCAGTTCGGCGGCGAGACCAGCCTGGTCAAGAACGGCCTGGTCAAGAACCTGGCCGAGGGCACGGTCGTGGCCTCGTTGCGGGCTTATGCCAACAGCCAGCCGGGGCTGCACTGGCTCAGCGTCACAGCCACCGACAGCCGTGGCGACACCAGCACCCGCCAGGGCAGTTTCGAGGTGGTGCCGATTCTGACCGGCCAGGGTCAGGTCGCCAAGAACATCATCATCTTGCTGGGCGATGGCATGGGCGCATCGCACCGCACCGCAGCGCGCATCATGGCCAAGGGCTATCTGCAAGGCATGGCGCAGGACCGGCTGGCGATGGACAAGTTCCCGGTCACCGGCATGGTGATGACCTCCTCGCTGGACTCGATCGTCACGGATTCGGCCCCCGGCATGGCCAACTATGTCAACGGCAACAAGGCCGCCAACAACCAGGAAGGCGTGTTCCCGGACGACACCGTCTCGGCCTTCGACAACCCGCGCATCGAGTACCTGTCCGAGTACCTGCACCGGCTGCGCGGCAGCGCGCTGGGCCTGGTGACCACATCCGACGTGTTTGACGCCACGCCGGCGGCCAACGCGGTGCACACCGCGTCGCGCGGCATGGGCACCGGCATCGTCGACCAGTACCTGGACGATCGCCACCTGACCGGGCTGAAGGTGTTGATGGGCGGCGGGCGCAAGTGGTTTCTGCCCAACCCAGGCAGCGCCGACAAGCGCCAGGCGGTCAATGGTTCGCAGCGGCGCGACGCCAGCGACTACATCCTGCCGCCCGATTTGGTGGCGGGTTGGAAGGCCAGCCCCGGCAAGCTCGACAGTGGTCGCGACCTGATCGCCGACTTCCAGGCCGCCGGTTTCGCCTACGCCAGCGACCGCGGCGTGCTCGATCGCATCGGCACACCCGACAAACTGCTGGGCCTGTTTGCCTACTCCAACATGAACGTGGCCTTCGACAAGATCAACGGCCGGCGCGGCAAGTCCAGCGTGGTGGCCGACTACGGTTTCCCCGACCAGCCCATGCTCGACGAGATGACCGCGTCAGCGCTGAAGGTGCTGGCCAAGGACAACGCCAAGGGCTTTGTGCTGATGGTCGAAGGCGCGTCGATCGACAAGCAGTCGCACCTGATGGACACCGACCGCTGGCTGCTCGAAACGCTGGAATTCGACCGCGCGGTGGAACTGGCCAGAGACTTCGCGACAACCCATCCCGACACGCTGGTGATCGTCACCGCCGACCATGAATGCGCGGGTGCTGCGATCATCGGCGCGGCCACGGTGTCCGAGGCGGTGCTGCGCAGCCGCACCGCCACCACCGCCGAGATGCGCGACAAGGTGGTCGGCGTCTACGGAGCCGCGCGCTTTCCCGAGTACTCGATCCTGGCCGACGGTTACCCCGCCAGCACCGACATCGACCGCAAGATGCTGATCGGCTATGGCGCCAATGCCGACCGCTACGAGGCCTGGGTGTCCAACCCTCAGCCCACCCGCGATGAGCAGCAACCTTTTGCCGACCAGGCGCCGCTCAACACCTACCCAGCCAGCCCAGCACAACGCAACAACACCACCGGCTACCTGGTCACCGGCCAGGTGCCCGGCTCGCAAGCAGCGCACACGGCCACCGATGTGCCGCTGTCGGCTTTCGGCCGCGGCGCGATGCTGTTCACCGGCCTCTACGACAACACCGACGTGTTCTTCAAGCTCGGGCAGGTGCTGTTGGGCGGCGTGAAGTAACTCGCCAGCGACGCGCCCAGCGGGTCAGCGCGCTTCGGGCAGCGTCATCAAGGCCTGCCCCATGCGGATCGCCACCCCCGGGGCGATGCCGGCGGCCAGGCTGAAACCGCGCGGCGCGAACACCAGGATGGTCGATCCATGCTGGAACCAGCCCATCTCCTGGCCCTTGGCGAAGCGGGTGCCGCCCGGCAGCTCGTTCGGCCCGCGGTAGCGCAGGTGCAGCAAGGTGTCTAGCCAATGCAGCCGGATGCAGGCCACCAGGATCGCCGCCACCGGCACCAGCGCGACCGGGTGGCCACCGCGCTCCAGCGTGGTGTGGATCACCGCGCGCTCGTTCTTGCAGAACAGCCGTTCGACGCGGGCCAGCGCGATCGGGTTGACATTCCAGGTGTCGCCCGAGTGGTAGGTGACATGCTGAACGCTGCAGTCCTGCGGCGCGTGGAAGCGGTGGTACATGCTTGACGTCAGCCGCAGCGTGGCGTAGCAGCCGTCGCGGTAGACCTCGGCGGCCTCGGCCGCCCGTGCACCGAACAAGTCGGTCAGCGTGTACGGGAAGCCCTTGGCCTGGAACACCTGGTCGCCGTCGACCGCGCCGCAGGCGCCGACGATCGCATCGCATGGGCTGGTCAAGCGCGTCGGGTCGGCATCGACCGGACGGGCACCAGGCTTCAACTCGCGAATGAAGCAGTCGTGCAGGCTGTCGAACTGCTGCTTCTTGGCGTCTGACAGGTCGAGGTCGGCAAACAGCTTCCAGGCCGCGATCGATGCCCGGCGCACCAAGGGATGGCGGATCTGGCTGAACCAACCCATGAAGCGGGTGACGGCCGTGCGCGGCAACCGGTTGGTCAGCAGAAAGTTCAGGTCCTCTTGCTGCAGTAGCAGGTCCCGCAATCGGCGCAATGAGTGCTTGATTTTCATGGTGTTGTCAAAGTGCTCTGATAAACCTGCGGCATCGAAACTTGAGACGCGCAGCGCGCGACGCGATGAACCCCACATTTGCCCTGTCTGCCCTGGCGCTGGCCGCGTTGGCCGTGGTCCTGCCGGCCGCAAGGCGCCGGCTGCAACTCTCTGCTGCCAAGCACCCCTCGCTGACCGGCCATTCGCGGATGGCCAAGCGCGTGGCCGCGCAGGTGCCGGGCTACAGCTACGACGAGACCCGTTTTTTCAACTCGGACGGCGCACCGGCCGATGTCGTGGCGCAGCGCCGCGTCGGCTTGCAGCAGCTGGCTGAGCTGTTCCGCGCGCGCTTCCCGCGCTCGACCGAGCTCACCGCTGAGACCGCCGACGGCCTGTCGGACCTGCAGTTCACCGCCAGCTACCGCGTGCCCTTCCAGTACAGCCGCTACCTGCGCGAGCAGATCCGGATGCCGGCCTTCGTCGCCGGGTCGAGCGGCGTGCAGATGACCGACCTCGACGGCAACGACTTCCTCGACCTCACCGGCTCGTACGGCGTCAACGTGTTCGGCGTCGACTTTTACAAGCAGTGCATCGCCGAGGGCAGCGCGCGCGCCGCCGCACTCGGCCCGGTGCTGGGCGCTTACCTGCCCTGCGTGGCCGACAACGTCAAGCGCTTGCGCGCGATCTCCGGGTTGGACGAGGTTTCTTTCCACATGAGCGGCACCGAGGCCGTGATGCAGGCGGTGCGGCTGTCGCGCTACCACACCCGGCGCAGCCACCTGGTGCGCTTCTGCGGCGCGTACCACGGCTGGTGGGACGACGTTCAGCCCGGCCCGGGCAATCCGGCCCGACCCGAAGCCACCTACACGCTCAAGGAGATGGACGAGGCCACGCTGCGCGTGCTGCGCAGCCGCAAGGACATCGCCTGCGTGCTGGTCAACCCGCTGCAGTCGCTGCACCCCAACCAGGGCGCGCCTGGCGATTCGTCGCTGATGACCAGCCGCCAGGGCGCGGGCTTCGACCGCACTGCCTACACCGCTTGGTTGCAGCAACTGCGCCAGGTCTGCACCGAGCGCGGCATCGTGCTGATCTTCGACGAGGTGTTCATGGGCTTCCGCCTGGCGCCCGGCGGCGCGCAGGAATTCTTCGGCGTCAAGGCCGACCTGGTGACCTACGGCAAGACGCTGGGCGGCGGCCTGCCGGTGGGCGTGGTCTGCGGCCGCAAAGACTTGATGAAGCGCTTCCGCGAAGACCGGCCAGCCGACCTCTGCTTCGCCCGCGGCACCTTCAACGCCCACCCCTATGTGATGGCGGCGATGCAGGTCTTTCTCGAGCGCCTGGACAGCGCCGAGGTGCACGCGATCTACGACGGCCAGGATGCGCGCTGGGACGCCCGCGCCGCGCAGTTCAACCAGCGCCTGGCCGACGCCGACCTGCCGGTGCGGGTGGCGCACCTGCAGTCGGTGTGGACGGTCTGCTACACCCAGCCCGGGCGCTACCACTGGCTGCTGCAGTACTACCTGCGGGCCCAGGGCCTGGCGCTGAGCTGGATAGGTACAGGCCGGCTGATCTTCAGCCTGAACTACAGCGATGCTGACTTCGAGACCGCGCTGCAGCGCTTCGTGGCCGCCGGCTGCGCGATGAAGGCCGATGGCTGGTTGTGGCAGGACGCCACACTGACCGACAAGTCGATCAAGCGCGGCATCCTGCGCGAGTTGCTGGCGCACCGGTTCTGAATCCCGGCGCGGCGCGGCGGCCGCGGCCGCGGCGCGCACCGAACCGAGTCTTCGCACTCAGGCTTGAGGCGCTTCGTGCGCCACATGCCCCATCGGGTCGATCAGCTCACCCCGCAGCAAAGCGCCCGGCGCCTTGTGGTAGAGCCAGACGTCGTGGAAGGGGTCGGTCAGGATCTTGGTTGCCCAGACCAGGCCGGTTTGAACGTTGTACAGAAAGAACAGGTGCACGGTGCGGAACAGCAGGCCGCCCGCGCCGATCAGCAACCACAGCCAACCAACCTGGTGCACATAGCCCGAGAAGGAGCTGTGCGGCGCGACCAGGCCCCACAGCCCAGGCTGCAGCGCGACAAGCACCGGTGAAGCGGCCCAGATCGCGATCAACACGATCTTGCGGCGCAGGTTGTAGCCGACCTTGATGGCTTCCTTGTGCTCGTGGCTAGCCTGGTTGACATGGTCGTAACCGTCGGGCTCGAAAAAGAAATGACCGATCTGGCGGCTGCTCATCGACACCAGCCAGGCCAGCAGACCGGCCACGGCTGGGTCGATGAACAACATCGCGTAGGCGGCGATGAAGCTCAGCGCCGACAGCAGGTGCAGCGCCTGGTTGATGCGGCTGTGGTGGTAATAGCGGTGGTCGTCCCAGCGCTGGACCGCGAGGGCCCGCAGAAATTCATTCATGTTCGCTTCCTTGGTCTGACAGAGCGGGGCTCGTACGCGGACCCATCGTCAAGACCGCGCTGCCGGCCACCATGGTGATGGCGAGCCGTGACGACGGGGTGACAAATTCATGTCCTTGCCGAGACAGTCAGTCCGTCATCAAGTTGTTGCAGTCGCGAACGACGATGTGCAATCCCCAACGGACGCTGATGCCATGTCGAATATCGCTGCCGATGTCGTGGTCGATGAACTGCAAGCTGCGCGCCGCGCGCTACGCATCGCCGTCGTCACCGAGACCTACCCGCCCGAAGTCAACGGCGTGTCGCTGACGATCGCTCGCGTCGTCGAAGGCTTGCGCGACCGCGGCCACGACCTGCAGCTGATCCGCCCGCGCCAGCAAGCCGATGACCAAGCCGACAGCAGCGAGCGCTTCCACGAAATGCTGTTGCGCGGCCTGCCGATCCCGCGTTACCCGCACCTGAAGATGGGCTTGCCGGCCAAACCGACACTGACCAGGCTGTGGTCGCTGCGCCGACCCGACATCGTGCACATCGCCACCGAGGGCCCGCTGGGCTGGTCGGCGCTGCAGGCCGCGCACAAGCTGAGGCTGCCGGTGACCTCAGACTTTCGCACCAACTTCGATGCCTACAGCCGGCACTACGGCGTGGGCTGGCTGCGCAAGCCGATCATGGCCTACCTGCGAAAGTTCCACAACCGCACCCTCGCGACCATGGTGCCCACCGCAGACCTGTGCGCCAAGCTCGTCGCCAGCGGCTTCCGTCACGTGCAGGTGGTCGGACGCGGCGTCGACACCGACCGCTTTTCGCCGATCCACCGCAGCCAGGCCTTGCGCGAGAGCTGGGGTGCCGGGCCGCAAACCCTGGTCGTCGCCTGCGTGGGCCGGCTCGCGCCAGAGAAGAACCTCGGTTGCCTGCTACAGGCATTCGCGGCGATCCGGGCCCGTCGACCGGACAGCCGGCTGCTGCTGGTCGGCGACGGCCCGTCGCGGCGCGAGCTGCAGGCGGCCTGCCCGGACGCCTCGTTCGCCGGTCTGCGCAGCGGCCTGGACTTGTCGGCGCACTACGCCTCGGCCGACTTGCTGTTGTTCCCCAGCACCACCGAAACCTTCGGCAATGTCACCCCCGAGGCCATGGCCAGCGCCCTGCCGGTGCTGGCCTACGACTACGCGGCGGCGGCACAGCTGATCCGTTCGGGCGACAACGGGATGCTGGCATCGTTCGATCAGACCGAGTCGTTCATCGCCCGCGCCGCAACAATGGCCTGCGACCCGGCGGGCCTGGCCGCCATGGGTCAGCGGGCGCGCGAGTCCATGCATGCTCAGGGTTGGGACCGCATCATCGGGCAGGTTGAGGCCTTGCTGCGTCAGGCTCTGGCGCAGCCGCTGGCACCGGCCTTGGCATCAACCGTTGTCGCAGCATCAGCAACAACACCAGCGTGGCCGTGACCCAACCCAGCAAGCGCATCAGCGGCCCGATCGGCAAATCTAGCGCCAGCAGCAAGGCATAGCCCGCCAGCATCAACAGGATGCTGAGGTTCTCGTTGAAGTTCTGCACCGCGATCGAACGCCCAGCGCTCAGCAACAGCTGGCCTCGGTGCTGCAACAGCGCGTTCATCGGCACCACCAGCAAGCCACCGACCGCGCCGATCAGCACGAGCATCGGCATGGCAGCGGCACGGCTGGGCAGGCTCGCCGCCAGCGCGATGCCCAGACCCAGCACGATACCCGCCGGCAAGACCCGGCGCGCCTGGGCCAGCGCGATGAAACGCCCGGCCGCCGCAGCGCCGAACACCACGCCCACAGCCACCGCCGCTTGCAGCGTGGCCGCTTGCGACAGCGACAGCCCGAGCGCATCGACCGCCCAACGAAGCACCGCAAACTGCAGCGTCGCGCCCACGCCCCAGAACAAAGTCGTCACCGCCAACGACAGCCCGCCCAGCGGGTCGCGCCACAACAAGCGGTTCGCGGCGCCGAACTCCTTGAGCAACTGCGCCGGACGCCGGCTGGCGGCCGGGTAGCGTGCGCCGCTGTCGGGCAGGCCGAGGTTGAGCAGACCCGACAGCGCGTACACCGTCAGCAGCAAGGCCAGCGCAGGCCACAGCGCGTGCGGCGGTGCGATCCAGGCCATCGCCGAGGCCGCGAACAACTGCGCAGCGTCGCTGACTAGCAAGCCGCCCAGCACCGTGCCGAGCAGCACCGCGCCAACCACCGAGACCTCGATCCAGCCGTTGGCGGCGACCAGGCGCTGCGCCGGCACCAGCTCGGTGACCAGGCCGTACTTCGCCGGCGCATAGGCCGCAGCGCCGCAACCCAACAGCCCGAAGCACAGCAAGGGATTCAGGCCGGCCATCAGCCCCAGCAGCGCCATCGCTTTCAAGCCATTGGTCCAGGCCATCAGCCTGGCCTTGGGCACCGCGTCGGCCAGTGGCCCGACCCAGGGCGCGAGCAGCACATAAGACAAGGTCGACGAGAACTTGAGCATAGGCGCGAGCCAACCTGGCAGGCCACGGGCCTGCAGCAGCGCGATGGTCACGATCAGCAAGGCGTTGTCGGCCAATGCCGAGCAGAACTGCGCGGCGATCAAGCGGTAAAAGCCGCGCGGCATCGGCCCGGCGGTGGCGGTGGGAGCGGGCGCGTTGGACATTGCCAGCGATGCTCGCAGGCTTGTGCAACGGTTTGGTGACGGCGCGTTGCAACAAGGCATTTTCACGCCGCTGTCACAGCCACAGGCGACGATCAACACCCATGCCGAACGACGACATGAGCAATGACCAGGCCGAACTGGACGACACGATGCGATTTCGCACCGTCTGGATCTCCGACCTGCACCTGGGCACACCGGGCTGCCAGGCGCGTGCGCTGCTCGATTTTCTCAAACGAGTCGAGTGCGAAACGCTATACCTGGTCGGCGACATCATCGACGGCTGGCAACTGCGCCGTACCTGGTATTGGCCGCAAGCCCACAACGACGTGCTGCAGAAAATCCTGCGCAAAGCCCGCAAAGGGACACGCGTGGTGTTTGTGCCCGGCAACCACGATGAGTTCGCTCGCCGCTATGTCGAGCATGTTTTCGGCGGCGTCGAGGTCGTTGAAGACGCGGTGCATGTCACTGCCGACGGCCGCAAGCTGTGGATCACCCACGGCGACTTGTTCGACGGCGTGATCCAGTGCGCCAAATGGCTGGCCTACCTCGGCGACTCGGCCTACGGCGTGACACTCAAGCTCAACCAATGGTTCAACAGCGCGCGGGCGCGCCTAGGCCTGCCGTACTGGAGCTTGTCGAGCTACCTCAAGCTCAAGGTCAAGCGCGCGGTGAGCTATGTCAGCGACTTCGAGGTCGCCGTCGCCCGCGAAGCGCGCAAGCGCGGCATGCAGGGCGTTGTCTGCGGCCACATCCACCACGCCGAGATGCGCGAGATCGACGGTGTGCTGTATTGCAACGATGGCGACTGGGTCGAGAGCCTGACCGCGCTGGTCGAACACGCCGACGGCAGGCTGGAGATCGCGGACTGGTCGGCACACCGCTCGCTGGCCGCCTTGGGCGCTCGCGCGCCGGCCAAAGGCCTGCGGCCAGCCGCCACCCCAGAGCTGGGCGCTGCCATGCGGGGAAACAGCGCGATCGAGCGCCCGGCCAGCCTGGTTTGAAGCCGCCAACCCCATGATGAGATTCGGGCTTGGCAATGGCGCCCGAGATGCTTGGTCATCGATCTGGTCATTGATCTGGCCAATGATCTGGCGGACCGCCGCAGTGACCGCGGTCACCGGGCTGTGCGCTTGTTCGCCGCAGTCGCTGCTGTTGCGCGCAGCAGCTGACCAGTTGG
>JBILYN010000465.1:0-3438 GCA_044377715.1 Aquabacterium sp. | reverse complement strand
AAGAAGAAACTGATCATCGTGATCCTGGCCCTGCTGCTGTTGGTTGGTGGCGCAAGCGCTTGGTTGCTGCTCAAGAAAAGAGCCGCTTCGAGTGACGAAGACAACGCCGACCTCAGCCAGGTCGAAGCCCGCGAAACCAAGCCCGGCACCACGCACGACGTCAAGCAACCGCCTAGCTTTGTCGCCCTCGACCCGTTCACCGTCAACCTGGCCGACCAGGAAGCCGAGCGCTATGCCCAGATCGGCATCACGTTGGAGATCCGCGACGCCAAGGTAGCCGAGGAGCTCAAGGCTTACATGCCGATCATCCGCGGCAACATCTTGATGGTCTTGGCACACAAGACGGCCGCCGAGTTGCTGACCCGCGAAGGCAAAGAAAAGCTCGCAAGCGCGATCCTCATCGCGTCGGTGCGGCCGCTGGGTCATGAGCTCAAGGACGAGGCGCAACGCGCCAGCGCGCCGGGCAGAAAGAAGACTGCACCCCCCGAATTACCGGTCACGGCAGTGCACTTCTCAAACTTCATCGTGCAATGAACTCGAGCAACGCTGGACGGCCCATCTGATGAGCCAACAAATTCTGTCGCAGGACGAGGTCGATGCACTGCTGCAGGGCATCACCGGCGAGAGCCAGAAACCCGAGATCGCCGAGGTCAACACGCCGGGGGGCGTGCGCAACTACAACATCGCGAGCCAGGAGCGCATCGTTCGCGGGCGCATGCCCACGATGGAGATCATCGGCGAGCGCTTCGCCCGCAACATCCGCATCGGGCTGTTCAACCTGATCAGGAAGAGCCCCGAAGTGGCGATCGGCGGCGCCAGGGTGATCAAGTTCAGCGCCTTTCTGCGCGAGATCGTGGTGCCGACCAACTTCAACATCGTCTCGGTCAAGCCCTTGCGAGGCAGCGGATTGATCGTCTGCGAGCCCGCGCTGGTGTTCGCCGTGATCGACGCGCTGTACGGCGGCAGCGGCAAGTACCACACCCGGATCGAAGGCCGCGACTTTTCGGCGACCGAACAGCGCGTGATCCAGCGCCTGGTCGAATGCATCATCGTCGAGTACCGCAAGGCCTGGGCCGGCATCTACCCGGTCGAGCTCGAATACCAGCGCTCGGAGATGCAACCCCAGTTCTGCAACATCGCCACGCCCAGCGAGGTGGTCGTGGCGACCAGCTACACGCTCGAGTTCGGCGACATCACCGGTACGGTGCACATCTGCATTCCGTACTCGACACTGGAACCGATCCGCGACGTGCTGTACAGCACGATGCAAGGCGACGCCGAACCCGACCGCCGCTGGATCCGGCTGCTGCGCACGCAGATCCAGTCGGCCGACGTGCCGCTGGTGGCCGAACTCGCCACCGCACGCGCCACGGTCGAGCAGTTGCTGAGCTTCAAACCGGGCGACTTCATTGAACTCGATCTCGAAAAGATGATCCAGGCCAAAGTCGATGGCGTGCCGGTGTTCGACTGCCACTACGGCACCTCCAACGGCAAGAACGCCATCAAGATCGACCGTTTGTTGACCGGCTCAGATGCCGGCTGGTTGGGAGACCTGCATGAGTGAAGAAGTCGCACTGCTGACGGAAGAAGACCGAATGGCCGCCGAATGGGCTGCCGCGCTGGACGAGTCCAGGCCTGCACCGACCCGCAGCGATGCGGCGTCCAACACGGCACCAGGCTTTGCGGCCGGCGTCAACGGCGCCGACTCGGTGGCTGCAGCGTCGTTCACCAACTTCACGGCCTCAACGCCTGACGGTAGCGTCACGGGCAATGACCTGAACATGATCCTCGACATCCCGGTGCAGTTGACGGTCGAGCTTGGCCGCACCCGGATCCCGATCAAGCACATCCTGCAACTCGCCCAAGGCTCGGTGGTCGAACTCGACGCACTGGCGGGCGAGCCGATGGACGTTCTGGTCAATGGTTATTTGATTGCCCAAGGCGAAGTGGTGGTGGTCAACGACAAGTTCGGCATCCGCCTGACCGACATCGTCACGCCAGGCGAGCGCATGCGCAGGCTGAGCCGCACATGAGCCAGTGCCTGCGTACTGGCCATTGCAGGCTCAGCGGCCGGGGCCTGCCAACCCCGGCGCGGCCTGCCGGGCTGCCAGACTGACTCAAAGCTGAGACGAACCCATGACCCCCCTGAACTCTAGCGCCGCCCTCGGCCCGCTCGCAGCTTTCGCGCTGGTCCTGCTGCTGATTCCGGCTGCGCTGTGGCTGCTCAAGCGCAGCCGACGGTTTCCCGGCGGCCTGGCCTCGGGCTGGGCAGGTCGCGCCGCCGGCGACGGCCCGGTGCGCCTGGTCTCGACGCTGGCGCTGTCACCGCAACAGCGACTGGTCACCGTCGAGGTCGGGGCTGGCGACGATCGCTGCTGGTTGGTGCTGGGCGTCACGCCCGCAGGCATCCAGACCCTGCACCGCCTGCCGCCACAACCCGATCCGCCCGCCCCCGAGATGGCACCCTTGTTCGCACAACTGCTGGGGCGCCAACTGCGCGGCGGCAAAGCTGCCGCCGGGCCTGTCGATGCGCGCTGAACGCAGCGCGCTGCGCAGCGCCGCCCTGTGGGCCGTCACCAGCCTGTTGTCGGCATGGCCGGCGCTGGCCGCAGCGCAGCCCGCAGGGCCGGGTTTGCCGCTGCTGATCGGTCAGGCTGCAGGCGGTACCGCCTATTCGGTGCCGGTGCAGACGCTGCTGTTCTTCACCGCGCTGTCATTCCTGCCGGCCCTGTTGCTGATGATGACCGGCTTCACCCGCATCGTGATCGTGCTGTCGCTGCTTCGCCAGGCGCTGGGCACCGCCGCCGCGCCTCCCAACCAGGTGATCGTGGGCTTGAGCCTGTTCCTGACCTTCTTCGTGATGTCGCCCACGCTCGACAAGGTCTACAGCGATGCCTGGCTGCCGTACTCGACCCAGCAGATCGACTTTCCCCAGGCCGTCGAGCGCGGCGCCAAGCCGATGCGCGAATTCATGCTCAAGCAGACCCGCCGCGGCGACCTGCAGCTCTTCGCGCGGCTGGCCAAGGTCGCGCCAGACCTCAAGGGTGAGTCCGTGCCCTTCAGCGTCCTGGTGCCTGCATTTGTCACCAGCGAGCTCAAAAGCGCTTTCCAGATCGGTTTTCTGATCTTCATCCCGTTCCTGATCATCGACATGATTGTCGCCAGCGTGTTGATGAGCCTGGGCATGATGATGCTGTCGCCGGTGTTGGTGTCGCTGCCTTTCAAGCTGATGCTGTTCGTGCTGGCCGATGGCTGGAACCTGTTGCTGGGGTCATTGGCCGCCAGCTTCACGACTTAGCACGCAGAACATCGAAAAACAATGGACAGCCAACATGCGTTCCACCTCGGCCAGCAAGGCCTGTACATGCTGCTGATGGTCTCGGCGCCGATCCTGCTGTCGGTGCTGGTGGTGGGTCTGGTCGTAAGCATCTTCCAGGC
>JBILYN010000464.1:0-3445 GCA_044377715.1 Aquabacterium sp. | reverse complement strand
CCGAGGGCGTTTGCGGCGTAGTAAAAACCCACGTCTTCAGCGGCTTTCTCTGACCCGGCGTAGGCCAGGATCAGGTACGAGTGGACAGAGGAGTTGACCGCGAAGGCGAAGCCAAACAAGCCCAAACCACCCACCACCACCCATTCGAGCTGCGGCACCTTCATGGCAACGAGCACGGCCAACGCGATCGGCACCACCGCCAGCAGCGCCGACCACAGCCGTGCGGCAGGCACCTCGGTGCTCAGCCCATCTTCGCTTCGCTTGACCAGCGCTGGCGCCAGCGCCTGCACCAGGCCGTAGCCTATGGTCCACGCCGCCAGAAAGCCACCGACCATCGTGAAAGTCCAGCCAGACGCGTACAGGAACACCGGCACGCCGACGACGAACCAGACATCGCGCGCGCCGAACAAGGCCACGCGCGCGGCAGCCAGCAGGTTGATGGCGCGGTTCTTCGCAAACAGCTCCTTGGCCGATTTCGAAGCCTTGGCCTTGCCCATCAGCGGTGGCACGAAAACCACCACCCCGGCCAGCACCAGGCCCAGCAGTCCCGCCATCGCCCACAGCGAGACCTGAAACCCAAGCCGGTCCAGCAGCAGCCCGCCGAGGAAGAAGCCCACGCCCTTCATCGCGTTCTTGCTGCCCGTGAACCAGGCCACCCACTTGAAGAGCTGGCCCGACGCAGCGCCGGCGGTCAGCTTGATCGCAGACTTGCTGGCGGTCTTGGTCAGGTCCTTGGCCACACCGCACACGCCTTGCGACAGCACCACCCAAGCCACCGACATCGTCACCGTCCAGCTTGGCGACAACTGCGACAGCAGCAGGAAGCCAGTGATCTGCGTGCACAGGCCCACCGTCAACATGCGGGCGATGCCGTAGCGCGTGGCGAGCCAACCGCCGATCAGGTTGGCCAGCACGCCCATGGCTTCGTAGAGCAGGAACAGGAAGGCCAGCGTGAAAGGCGAATAGCCCAAGCGATAGAAGTGCAGCAGCACCAGCATGCGCAAGGCGCCGTCGGTGAGCGTGAAACCCCAGTACGCCGCGGTGACGATGGCGTAGTTGCGCGTGCCGTTGGACTGCGTAGGCATCGGGGCCTGGGGTGACGGGGTGGCAGGGCTGCTCACGGTCAGAGGCCTTGCGCTTGCATGTGGCAGGCCAGGTCGACCATGCGGCAGGCGTAAGCCATCTCGTTGTCGTACCAGGCGTAGACCTTGAGCATCGTGCCAGCGGTGACCAAGGTGGACAGCGCGTCGATGACCGCGCTGCGCGTGTCGCGGGCGTAGTCGGCGCTGACGAGCGGCCGTTCTTCGTAACCCAGGATGCCGGCCAGCGGGCCCTTGGCGGCTTTGGCGAAGAGGCTGTTCACCTCGTCGGCCGTGGTCTCGCGCTTGAGCTCAAACACGCAATCGGTCAGCGATGCGTTGAGCACCGGCGCGCGCACCGCATGGCCGTTGAGCTTGCCTTTGAGCTCGGGGTAGATCAGCGCGATGGCCGTGGCGCTGCCGGTGGTCGTCGGCGCCAGGCTCAGCATCGCGCTGCGGGCACGTCGCAAGTCCTTGTGCGGCGCGTCGACCATCAGGTTGGTGTTGGTCGGGTCGTGGATCGTGGTGATTTGGCCGTGCCGGATGCCGATCGCCTCATGCACGACCTTGACCACCGGCGCCAGGCAATTGGTGGTGCAAGAAGCGGCCGTCACGATGCGGTCCCGCGCCGGGTCGTAGAGCTGGTGGTTGATGCCGACCACGATGTTCAGGACGTCGCCGACCTTCACCGGCGCGGCCACGATCACGCGCTTGGCGCCCCGGTCGAGATGACCCTGCAGTGTCTCTGGCGTCAGAAACTTGCCGGTGCACTCCAGCACCAAGTCGACGCCGAGATCGCCCCATGGAATCTCGGCGGCGCTAGGCTGCGATGAAAACGCCAGTTGCCGGCCGGCGATGCGGATCGCGGTCTCGCCCTCGGCGGCGATGTCTGTTCGCCAGCGGCCCTGAACGCTGTCGAAAGTCAGAAGATGAGCGGTGGCGGCGCCGCCGCCCTTGAGTTCGTTCAGGTGCACGACTTCCAGACGGTTGCCGGCGCGCGGGTCGTCTGATGGCCGCTCTGCGGCGCCCATCGCGGCACGCAGTGCCAGCCGGCCAATGCGGCCCATCCCGTTGATTCCGACTCTCATGATGACCTCGTTGGCGATGGGCAAGAACGCTCAGTGACCGCTAATATTTCTATTGTTGTTGAACTCTAAGATGATTGTGTGACCAAGCCGTGACAGGCAAAAATTCCGAGGCGCGACACCGCAGGCGCAGCCTTGGCAAGAAGTTCGGGTGTGCAGCATCCACTCCGGTTTCGATGGTGCTCAGTGTTGCCGAAGAATTTGGGGGCAAACCCGATGCGGCGCATGGTCGTCACGCAGCGCCGGAAAGCGCTTCTTCATGACAGATGGAGAGGTCAATTTCACGCTCTTTGCACGCTCGTTATATACGTTATTGCCTTATACAACCAAGGCATGAAGGTCTGTTGGTGCTGATCAGTTTGAGAAGGATCAGCAAGCGCTCGGTTGTCGTAGAACCTTCACAGAAGCGCCGCTGAACGTTCATCGAGGGTTGTCAGGCTAGAGGCATCCATCAACCGAACCAGGAGCCGACATGGATTCATTCATCAGCAAAGTCAGGACCTTGCAACGCGACGACCATCGCTACTACCACCAGAGCCGAATCAATCAGACACTGCACCTGGTCAGCGCGATCAGCTTTGTCGTGGCGTACCTGCTGCTGTTGCGTGATCCCGCAGTGGCAGGTCTGGTCGGATGGTTGGTGGGGATGGTGACTCGCCAGTCGGGCCACATCTTTTTCGAACCACGCGGCTTCGATGCGATCAACCAGGTGAGTTACACGCACAAGGAGTCCATCAAGGTCGGCTACAACATGCGCCGCAAGGCCTGGCTCATCGGCATCTGGCTTTCGATGCCGGCGCTGCTGCTGGCAAGCCCGACAGTGTTCGGCCTGATAGCGCCGGGGCGTGGTGCGGCCGGCTTCTTGCACGACCTTGGGCTGCTATGGCTCGCGCTCGGTGCGGGAGGGCTACTGTTGCGCACCGCGCACCTGTTCGTCCTGCGCGGTCCGGGCTGGGGGCTGGCGTGGGCCGCGAAGATCTTGCTCGACCCCTTCCACAACATCGCGGTCTACTGGCGCTCGCCACTTGCGCTGCTGCGTGGCGAACGGTTGGATCCGATCGAAGGCGACCGCTGATCGCAGCAACGCGCCGGCGCTCCGCCTCGGCGGCCGACCGTCATCCCCTCACAGCAGCAGTTGCCCACCCTCGTCAAAGAAGGGAAAAGGCCCCTCGGTCGGTGCGCTGAAAACTTGGTGGGTGACCAGCCCCTCGCCACTCCACCAATGCAGCAGGTAACCCGGGGGCTCCATGCGGAACAGTGGCGTGGCGTCGCGCGCGATGT
>JBILYN010000161.1:0-10227 GCA_044377715.1 Aquabacterium sp. | reverse complement strand
TCACCGATGCGGGCCAGAAACTCGACCCCCATCTCGGCGCTGTATCGGGTCGGGTCGGGCGAGCCCAGCACCAGCAAACCGATAGCCGCATCGCCGGCGCGCAAAGGTATCAACGCGACCGACTGCACCGTGCCGGCAGCGTCCAACCAGGCCACCGGCTCGAAACCCGAGTTCAGCCCGCAGTAGGGCTGACCCAGGCTGGCGACAAAGCTGCGAGTGTCTTCACTCACAGCCTGGGTGAAGGACTGCTCGGCATGGACCGGGTCAGCCCCCCAAAGCCGCAGCGCCGCCTGCGGGATCATGAACTCGTGGCGCAGCGTGGTCAGCAGCAGATCGGGCAGCGCGGCGGGGCTATCCGCCAGCAACAAGGCCTCGGTGAAGCGATGAACACGGTCGGCGATCGCGACGTTTTCCTGACCGTGGCGGATCATCTCCATGATCTTGAGCTCCAGCCCTCTGATCCGCTCGCGCAGCATTTCCATCTGGCGCTGCTGCAGCGACACCGCGCGCTGTCCGTGCGGGCTGGTGAGCTGGATGCTGGCCAGCAAATCCGCATGGCGCTCGAAGAAACCCGGCGTGTTGGCCAGGTAGTTGGCGATGTCGGTCTCGGTGATGCCGCCTTGAATGGTCACAGCTCGATCTCCCCATGGAACACGGTTTGCGCCGGGCCGGTCATCAGCACATTGGCCTGATCATCCGCCCACTCGATTGTCAACAACCCGCCCCTGGCCTGCACATCGACCCGGCGCTCGAGCCAGCCCAGTCGGATGCCGGCCACCACCGCAGCACAGGCGCCGGTGCCGCAAGCCAGGGTTTCGCCAGCATCGCGCTCGTGGACGCGCAGCGCGATCTGGCCGCGCGAGACCACCTGCATGAAGCCGACGTTGACCTTGCGGGCAAATCGCGGATGCTGTTCGATGCGCGGCCCGAGTTCGGCCACTAGGGCTTCACGTACATCGAGCACACGCTGCACAGCGTGGGGGTTGCCCATCGACAGCACGGCCAGGTCGACCCGGCGGCCCTCGCCCACGTCGAGCGGCCAGCACTCGAAGCCGTTCTCGATCCGCGGCACCAGGCCACTGGCGTCGAAAGGCAAGCGCGCCAGTTCGAAGACCGGCCGGTTCATGTCGACCGTGACCCGGCCGTCATCCTGCAACTGCAACTCGAGCAGGTTGTTGACCGTCTCGACCCGGATCCTGCGCTTGGGTGTCAAGCCTTGCTCGTGCACGAAGCGGGCAAAGCAGCGTGCGCCGTTGCCGCAATGCTCGACCTCGTCGCCAGTGTTGTTGAAGATGCGGTAGCGGAAATCGACACCCTCGGTGCCGCTGGGCTCGATCAGCAGGATCTGGTCGGCACCGACACCGAAGCGACGGTCACCCAGCTGGCGCAGTTGTTCGGGCGACAAGGTGATAGCCGACCTGGTGGCGTCGAGCACCACAAAGTCGTTGCCCGCGCCCTGCATCTTGGTGAACTTCAATTTCATCTCAGCGCATTATCGGCCGCTCATCCGTAGAAACCGGCCTCACCCGCCGGGCGGGTCTTGAAGCGCTTGTGCACCCAGAGGTATTGCGCCGGATTGCGGCGGATCTCGTCCTCGATCCAGCGGTTCATGCGGGTGGCCGCCGCCAGATCGTCGTCGCCTGGAAAATCCTCCCAAGGCGGCAGGAAACGCACCCGGTAGCCAGCGCCTGCGGGCAGGATCTCGGCCAACACCGGTTGCACCGTCATGCCCAGCGCGCGGGCCATCCGTGCCGGTGCCAGCAAGGTCGCGGCTGGCACGCCGAAAAAGGGCACAAACGCTGCGTCGCGGGCACCGAAATCCATGTCGGGCAGGTTGAAGAAAGCGGCGCCGCGCCGGATCGCCCGCACCAGCGGCAGCGCACGCTCGCTGCGCGCATACACATCGGCCAGCCCGAAGCGCAGCCTGCCGCGCCGCATCGCGTCATCGAACACCAGGTTGCTCTGGGCCTGGTAAATCGACGCCACCTTGCGGCCCTGGAACAGTTGCGTGGCCACACCCGCCACGTCCAGCGCGACGAAGTGCGGCACCAGCCACATCACAGGCTTTGCGCTGCGCTCGGCAAAACCGACATCGCCTTCGATCTGGATCAGATTCTTGAGCCGGGACGTGGGCGCATACCAGAGCAAGCCGCGCTCAAGCAGGCTGCGCGCCAGCCAGCCGAAATGGTCGCGCACCAGCCGAAGGCGGGCGGCCTCGTCGAGCTCGGGCAGGCATAGCTGCACGTTGCGCAATGCCACACGCCGACGCTCGCCGGCCAGTGCGAACAGCAAGCGGCCCAGACCCAGACCCAGTGCCGCTTGCACCGCCAGCGGCAGACGCTGCAGCAGCCACAACAGACCCAACAAGGCGCGCGCAGCGAGTTCGCCTTTCGCCACCGCGCTCATCGCGCAGCCTCGGCTGCGGTCTGCGACTGACGCGGCTGCTTGTAGCGGTGGTAGGCCCAGAGGTACTGGCCAGGGCACTGCAGGATCAAGCGCTCCATCTCGCGGTTGACGGCGCTGGCGCTGGCCAGCGCATCGTCGTCCTGGGTCGCCAGCGGCTGGGTCGGCACCGTGACCCGCAACACATAGCCCCGGCCACCGGTCAACCGCTCGGCCCAGATCAGCAACAGCGCTGCGCCTGTCTGCTGCACCAACCGGGTGGCCAGCGTCATCGTGTAGGCCGTGCGGCCGAAGAACGGCGCCCACACCCCCATGCCGTCGGGCGGCACCTGATCGGGCAACAGGCCCACCGCCTCGCCCCGGCGCAACGCACGGATCATCTGCCGCACCCCTGTCAAAGCCGCAGGCGCAGTGCTCAGGCCGGGTCGGGCACGGGCGGTCTCCTCCAGTTGGCGCAGCCAGGCCTGGCGCGCCGGCCGGTACATCGCGGTGAGCCGGCTGTGGCCGCTGATGCGCTCGGCGATCGCCTGCGCACAGACCTCGAAACAACCCAGGTGCGGCGTCAGCAGCACCAGACCGCGGCCTTGAGCGAGCGCGTCGTCGATCAAGCCCTCACCTTGCCACTGCACCAGATCACCGAGCGGGCGAGCAGGTGGCCGCAGCCAGAGCCAGGGCAGTTCTGCCACCATGCGGCCGGCCTCAGCCACCGAACGACGCCGGGTGGCAGCGCTCAAATCCGCGAGACCGGCGTTCTCGTCGAGTCGCCGGCGGTAGGCAGGCGCCAGCGCATAGGCCAGCCAGCCCAACATCGCGCCCCAACTGTGCAATGTTGACAGGCGTCGGCGTGACAGCCAATGGATCAGCGTGAGCATGCTTCGTATAATTCTTTGATCGCCGAGTTAACAGGACAACTTGCGGGGCGATGCGTGATGCGGTGCATGCCGATAGCGCCGTGCGGAAGGTGGGAGACCACAGTCGCACGAGAAATGCCGCTAAAGCGTTCGCCGACCTCCAGAGAGGTTGAACCGGCGAACCGGCATCAACCATCACAGGAGTGTATTGAAGTGGCGAACGACTTTCTTTTTACCTCGGAATCCGTTTCCGAAGGCCATCCCGACAAGGTGGCTGACCAGATCTCGGATGCGATCCTCGACGCGATCTTTGCGCAGGACCCACTCAGCCGGGTCGCTGCCGAAACCCTGACCAACACCGGCTTGGTGGTGTTGGCCGGCGAGATCACCACCAACGCCCATGTCGACTACATCCAGATCGCGCGCGACACCCTCAAGCGCATAGGCTACGACAACACCGAATTCGGCATCGACTACAAGGGCTGCGCGGTGCTGGTGGCCTATGACAAGCAGAGCAACGACATCGCCCAAGGCGTTGACCACGCCAGCGACGACCACCTCAACACCGGCGCCGGCGACCAAGGCCTGATGTTCGGCTATGCCTGCAACGAAACGCCCGAGCTGATGCCCGCGCCTATCTACTACGCGCACCGACTGGTCGAACGCCAATCGCAGCTGCGCAAGGACGGCCGGTTGCCGTTTCTGCGACCCGACGCCAAGAGCCAGGTCACGATGCGCTATGTCAACGGCAAGCCGCACAGCATAGACACCGTCGTGCTGTCGACCCAGCATGCGCCCGAGATGAGCCTGGGTCATCGCATGACCGACGCTTTCTACGAGGCGGTGCGCGAGGAGATCATCAAGCCGGTGCTGCCCAAGGAGTGGCTGACCGAGAACACCAAGTACTTGATCAACCCGACCGGCCGATTCGTCATCGGCGGCCCGCAAGGCGACTGCGGCCTGACCGGCCGCAAGATCATCGTCGACACCTATGGCGGCGCCTGCCCGCACGGCGGCGGCGCTTTCTCGGGCAAGGACCCGAGCAAAGTCGATCGCTCGGCAGCCTATGCCGCCAGATACGTGGCCAAAAACATCGTTGCCGCCGGGCTCGCCACGCAGTGCCAAATCCAGGTCGCCTACGCGATCGGTGTGGCCAAGCCGATGAACGTGACGATCTACACCGAAGGCACCGGCGTGATCTCCGACGAGCGCCTGGCCGTACTGGTGGGCGAGCATTTCGACCTGCGACCCAAGGGCATCATCCAGATGCTTGACCTGTTGCGCCCGATCTACCAAAAGACCGCCGCCTACGGCCACTTCGGCCGCGAAGAACCCGAGTTCACCTGGGAGAGAACTGACAAGGCGGCTGCGCTGCGTGCAGCGGCTGGCCTGTAAGGCCAGCGGACGCCGCAGGCGGCCCAGCCGACTTGCGGCGAAGGGATCACATCGCGCCAGCGATATGAAGGCCCGCCAGGGCCGATCCCGCAGCCACAAGGCCCGTACGCTGCGTGCAGCGGCTGCCTTCAAGGGCGGCGCCAGCCGCCCTTCGTCATTCAAGCCCGGCGCGGCTTGACCTTTGAGGCCGCAAGTTTGGCCTGCACCCGTGCGCGCTCCACATCCGCGTCGTGCACCAGCGCCACGCCCATGCGCCGCTTGACGAAGCTCTCGGGCTTGCCAAACAAGCGGATCTCGCTGTGGGGAACCCGCAGCGCGTCGACCACACCGTCGAAGACGATGCCGGTGGCGTCGACCCCGCCGTAGATCACCGCGCTGGCGCCCGGGCTCTTCAGTGTGGTGTCCACCGGCAGCCCCAGGATGGCGCGGGCATGCAGTTCGAACTCGTTCTGCCACTGGGTGATCATCGTCACCATGCCGGTGTCGTGCGGGCGCGGGCTGACCTCGGAAAACCAGACCTGCTCGCCTTTGACGAAGAGCTCGACGCCGAACAGGCCCTGGCCGCCGAGGTTGTCGGTCACGGCCTTGGAGATGTCGCGTGCGCGCTGCAAGGCCGCCGGATGCATCGCATGCGGCTGCCAGCTCTCGACATAGTCACCATGGACCTGGACATGGCCGATCGGATCGCAAAAATGCGTCTCGACCCGGCCGTCCACACCCAGCGCCCGTACCGTGAGCTGGGTGATCTCGTAGTCGAAATCGATGAAACCCTCGACGATGACCCGGCCCGGGCCGACCCGGCCGCCGGCCATCGCGTGATCCCAGGCCGGCTGAACATCGGCGGGACCATCGATCTTGCTCTGGCCTTTGCCCGAGCTGCTCATCACCGGCTTGACGATGCAGGGGTAGCCTATGGATTGATCTATCGCTGCCTGCAACTCGGCCAGCGAATCGCAGAAGCGGTACGGGCTGGTGGGCAGGCTTAAGCGTTCGGCGGCCAAGCGGCGTATGCCCTCGCGGTCCATCGTCAGTCGGGCGGCGCGGGCAGTGGGGATCACCCGCACCAGGCCTTCGGCCTCCAGCGCCTCGAGCACCGGGGTGGCGATGGCCTCGATCTCGGGCACCACCAGGTCCGGACGCTCGGCCTCGATCAGCGCGCGCAGCGCCACCGGGTCGCTCATCGTGATCGTGCGGGCGTGGTGCGCCACCTGGTGCCCGGGGGCATGGTCATAGCGGTCGACCGCGATCGTCTCGACGCCCAGTCGCTGCAGCGCGATCAACACCTCTTTGCCCAGCTCTCCGCTGCCCAGCAGCATCACGCGGGTGGCAGAGGGCGACAGTGGGGTTCCGATCGGTTTCATGGCGGCAAGGTCTGGGGGTTTGGACAGCCTGGGATTGTCGCGCGAGCCTGGCCGCGAGCCATCGCTTACGCTGGCGGCATGGCCTCCGTGATCACCCTTGCCCATTTGCGCGCCCATGCGGTGGCCCGCACGCTGTTCACGCCCACCACGCTGCCCAAGGCGATCGCGCGCCTGGGTTTCGTGCAGGCCGACCCGATCCGCGCGCCGGCTCGGGCGCAAGACCTGACGTTGCGCCACCGCGTCGCCGGCTACCGTGCCGGGGACCTGGAAGCGCGTTACCCGCGGCTGACGGTCGAGGAGGATTTTTTCGTCAACTACGGTTTTGTGCCGCGCGAGACCCATGCGCTGATGCACCCGCGCAGCCCGCGCACGACCTGGACCGCCGAGCGCCAAGCCCAGGCCGATGCGGTGCTCGACTTCGTACGCGAGCGCGGTGTGGTCCACCCGCGCGAAGTCGATGCAGCGTTTGCCCACGGCAAGGCCAGGAACTGGTTCGGCGGCTCGTCCAACGCCAGCACCCAGTTGCTCGACGCGATGCACTACCGCGGCCTGTTGCGCATCGCCAAGCGCGAGAGCGGCGTGCGCTTGTATGCGCTGCGGCCCGAGCAGCCGGTCGAGACCCCTCCGGCCGACGCGATGGACGCATTGGTCGACGTGGTGCTGGCCAAGTACGCACCGCTGCCCATGGCCTCGCTGAGCCAACTCGTCAGCCAGCTGAAGAGCGCCGCGCCGCAGTGGGTGCACCTGCGCGCGGCCGCGCTGGCCAGCGCCCGACGGCGGCTGCCCAAAGCCAGCGTGGACGGCGTCACCTGGGTCTGGCCAGCAGGCGAAGATCCGGCGTCGCGCCGCCATGGCCTGCGCGCAGGCCGCGACCTTGTGCACCTGCTCGCGCCCTTCGACCCGCTGGTCTGGGACCGCCGCCGCTTCGAACTGCTGTGGGGCTGGGCCTATCGCTTCGAGGCCTACACGCCGGCGCCCAAGCGAGTGCGCGGCTATTACGCGCTGCCGCTGCTGTGGCGAGATCGCGTGATCGGCTGGGGCAATCTGGCCGTCAGCCAAGGCAACCTCAGGGCTGAGATCGGCCATGTGTCTGGCCAGGCACCCAGCGACCCGGTGTTTGCGCAGGCGCTGGAGGACGAACTCGCCCGCATCGCCGTATTTCTCGGCCTTAGAGATCTGGCTCAGCAGCCGCCAGGCTAACGCAGAGCAGCCAGTGGGCGCTGGCCCAGTGCCAGCACCGCGCCCAGCGCCAGCACTGCGGCGCTGACGGCCAGCCCGCGCGCCAGTCCACCAGGCCCGTCGGCAATCAGACCCACCAGGCTGGGCCCGGCGATCTGGCCGAGCGCGAAAACAGCCGTGAACACCGCAATGCCGCGTGGCCAACTGGCGGCAGCCAGGTTGTGTCGCACCACCGCTGTGCTAGCTGCGACCACCGACAAGAACACCGACCCGAACAACGCACCCGAGACGAACACCGCCGCCGGTCGCGTGCTCAGCACCGGCAGCAAAGTGGCGAGCGCCAACAGGGCGTTGAGCAAGGCCATCGGCTGCCCGCCCTGCCAGCGCTGCAGCAGGCCGGCCCACAGCCAGGACGATGCCACCACGCCCAGACCCAGTGTGATGTAGAAAACGGTGATCGCGGTAGACCCGAGTTGCTGTTCGCGAAGCAGTGTGACGATGAAGGTCATGTAGCCGATGTAGCCCAGGCCGAACATGAAGTAGCCCGCCAGCGCAAAGCCAAAGCGCCGCCAACCCAGCGGCAGCGCAGCACTGGTCGATGCAAGCAGCGGCGCGTCGGCGGCCGTGCCCCAGGCCATCAGCAGCGTCATCAGCAACGCCACCGCACCCAGTGCCTGCCATGCCGGCTGCCAGCCGAAAGCCTCGCCGGCCCCGGTGAAGGCCGGCACCAGCAATGCCGAGACGATGATGCCCAGGCCGGTGCCACCGTAATACAGGCCCAGCACCAGCGACGCGCGGATGGCACCGACAGACCGACTGCCCAGGCGTGCAGCCAGCAGGCCGCCCGAGACAAAGGTCGCAGCGCTGGCCGCACCGGCCAGCAGGCGCAGCAAGCCCAGCAGCGCCTCCGAGTGGACCAGGCCGTGCAGCGCCAGCAAGCCGGCCGTGGCCAGTCCGCCGCCGACCAGTGCAGATCGCGGTCCGCGACGCGCGATCCAGCCCGGCACCGCCAACGCACCCAGCAGATAGCCGGCAGCATTGGCGGTGTTCATCGCGCCTGCGGTGAAGTAGCTCCATCCCAAGTCGGCGCGCATAGGCCCCAGCAGCAGCGCATAGGCAAAGCGTGCCAGACCCAGCGAGACCGCCGCACCCAGCGACAAGGCCAGCGCTTGGCGCAGCACGTCGCGCGACAGGTCGGCGGGGGCGGCGTTCATGGCGCGCGCGCGGCCAGCAAGGCTGTGGCGAGTTCGGCGAAGCCCGCGCCGCGCTCGGCCCGGGTGACCCAGCCCGGAAGGCTGCGCAACTGCGGCACAAAGCGCGCGATGTTGGCCACGCCCACGCTCATCGGCATGCGCTCGAACATGCGCTGGTCGTTGGTCGAGTCGCCAAGGTAGAGCCATTCCTCGGCCACGAACGGCAGCCCCAGCGCTTGCTCGACCGCCCAGCGTGCGCCGCTCCACTTGTCGTGGTCGCCGATCCAGCCGTTGATGTGGATCGAGCTGACGGTCGCGGTCAGCCCATGGGCGCGCATCAGCGCGGCCACTTGCTCGATGCGGTCTGGCGCGAGCCGGGTGAACTCGCTGTGGTCGACCGCGATGTCGGTCAAGCGGCCCGCGCTGTCGCGCGCCAGCAGCGCGCCAGGCACCTCGGCCAGCACGGCCTGGGCACAGGCCTGCAGGCGCTGCCAATCCGCTGCGCGTCTTGGCGCATCGGCGACGAAGTCGCGCAGCAGCGCACTGCCATCGCGGCGCAGCATCACCGCGCCGTTCTCAGCGACGATGGCAGCCACCGGCCAGGCCAGCGCGAAAGGTTCGCTCCAGCCGGCAGGTCGGCCGGTGATCGCGACCACGGGCACACCCGCGTCAGCCAGGCGGTGCAGCGCGGCCAAGGCTGCTGGCTCGATCGCGCCGTCGCGGGTCAGCGTGTCGTCGATGTCGGTGAGCAAGCCGCGCAGCGCAGCCAGGCGAGCGGGCGCCAGTTCGGCCAGCGGTCGCAGCCGGTCGGCCGGCAACTGGGCGCGATCGACGGCGTGATCGACAGAGCAATCGACAGAGCAATCGACAGCGTCATAGGCCGTGCTTTGGGCGGGTTCGGCAGCAGGCAGCATCCACAAAGTCTCCCACAGCCGCGCCTGACCTTGCTTTGGCGGCTTGGGCGACCCGGCCGTGGCCAAGCCGCCCAGGCGGTTCAACCTGCGGCAAAGCCCACGGTCGCGCCGGAAATCCCCACTCAGGCTGCAGGTTTGCAGCGGCAGTGGCACAGGCCAATACGGCCGCTGTGCTTAAAATGCGGTCTGTTTCGAGGAGCGTTGCAAGGCCCAGGCCCCAGGCTCGAAACACTTCATTGCAACGTCGCTCACCCCCCAGCTGTAGGCGCGGGTGATTGCTTTTCCTCTCATCCGCATCCAGCTGTTCGGGCCAATTGACTCCGAAAGCCACGCCATGAACGCTGTTCTCAAATCGATCCCCGTCCCCCAGCACGCCATTGCCGACATCAATCTCGCCGCATGGGGCCGCAAGGAACTCAACATCGCCGAAGTCGAGATGCCCGCCCTGATGGCCATCCGCTCGGAGTACGCCGCCAGCCAGCCGCTCAAGGGCGCGCGCATCACCGGCTCGCTGCACATGACGATCCAGACCGCCGTGCTGGTCGAGACCTTGCAAGCCCTGGGCGCCACCGTGCGCTGGGCCTCGTGCAACATCTTCTCCACGCAAGACCACGCCGCAGCGGCGCTGGTCGAGCGCGGCACCGCGGTGTTCGCCTACAAGGGCGAGACTTTGCGCGACTACTGGGACTACACCCACCGCATCTTCGAGTTCGCCAACAAGGGCCAGGCCGGCGAAGGCCCGAACATGATCCTCGACGACGGCGGTGACGCCACGCTGCTGATGCACTTGGGCAAGCGCGCCGAGACCGACGCCTCATTGATCGCACACCCAACCAGCGAGGAAGAGCGCGAGCTGTATGCCGCGATCAAGGGCAAGCTGGCGGTCGACGCCACCTGGTACAGCCGCAAGGGCGCCGAAATCATCGGCGTG
>JBILYN010000160.1:0-10245 GCA_044377715.1 Aquabacterium sp. | reverse complement strand
CTTCAGGAATCGCTGAAAGAGGCTCAGGTTGCGCAGTTCGATGATCTGGCGAAGGTCTCGCTCCAGATAGGTCATCACGTAGTTGGCGAACCACTGTTCGGGTGCCAGCCCGCGGTCGTGAATCGGCGGGTACAGCCCGCGCCACAGCAATTCGTCGACGCTGTCGATCGGCGCGGCTGCGTCTTGCAACTCGCGCAGTGAAAAAGGCAGCAACTGGACCAGACCGACCCGACCCGCGAGAGTCTGCGTGATGTGGGACAGCAGCCCGAATTGCTGCGAGCCCGTCAACACGAACTGGCCCATTCGGCCGTCGTGATCCACCTGCGTCTGCAGGTAAGAAAACAAGGCCGGGCAACGTTGGACTTCGTCGATCACAGCGCCGTTGGCGTAACGCCCCAGAAAGCCGCGGGGGTCTTCTTCGGCGTAGGCCCGCGTGTCTGGGTCTTCCAGTGAAACGTAGGGCTTGTCTGGGAACTGTGCCTTCGCCAGCGTTGTCTTGCCTGACTGCCTCGGGCCTGTGATCGCCACAACAGGATAGCCTCGGGCAAGCGTTGCCAAGGTGGTCGAAGCGCGACGGGCGATCATTTTTACAATTTGATATTAGTATTCCCAAATTGTAATCGGGCTGGATGGCCGGCCTGCCGCTGCGTCAGGTTCGCCGCAGCTTGTCCCTCAGGGCGCAAGCCCGCTGGCTTCAGCAACGGTATTCGCTGCCCCGCTTGTCGATCACGCGCAGCAGCGCATTCCAGTCGTGCAAGCCGTAGTTGGGCTTCTGGCGTGCGGTCTTCATGTACTTGGCAAAACCCTGCACCACGTCCTCGGCAATCATCACCGGCGGCTCGCCGAGGCTGCGCGAAATCAGCTCGAGTTCGGCCGCGCGCTCCATCATGTAGATGCGGTTCAGCGTGCCGTGAACGGTCTGTCCGTAAGCCAGCAGGCCGTGGTTGAGCAGCACGACACAGCTGCCGTTCTGGCAACTCACGCCCAGCGAGTCGCACTCTTCCTGGGTCGTGGGCATGCCGTATTCGTGGTAGACCAGATCGTCGTAGACGGCGAGCGCGTCCTGACTGATCGGCCGGATGCCGTTGCGGATCAGCGAGACACCGGCACCGGCCCGGGTGTGGGTGTGCATCACGCAGTTCGCGTCAGGCCTGGCCTTGTAGACGCCACTGTGTATCGTCAGTCCGGCGGCGTTGAATCGGCCGGGTTTGCCCAGCACCTCGCCGGCCAGGTTCATCTTGATCAGGCTGGAGGCGGTGATCTCGTGGAACATCTCCTCGTAATGGTTGATCAAGAAGGCGTCCGGCTCGCCAGGAACGCGCATCGACATGTGGGTTGCCAGAATGTCGGTCCAGCCGAAGTACTCGACGATGCGGTAGAGCGCCGCCAGGTCGCAGCGGGCTTGCCATTCGGCATCGGTCATCGTGGCATGTGCGGTGCTGGTGGTCATGGCGTTGTCTCTGGGTTGGTGAGGCGTGACGGATTGAAGCGTCTTGGCTTGCGTCAATTCATACAGCGAGTATGGCATCCGCGACGGGCCGCCGCAAGCTGTGGCCATGACCTGCTCGCCGGGTTGCGGCGCGGGCTTGCAGGGTTTTCCTTGATCGGGCAAAGCGGTGGCGCCGTGCTATGGTCTGAATGAACTGGCCGTTGGCATCGGTGTGGTATTTGCTGTGCCGGTGCTCAGACTGGCCGAGGAGGCGCTCGCTGTCGCCTCGGCTTCAAAGCCGGAGTATGCAGGTCATGCGGATCTGCCCGCGCCGCACGCAGCCATCGACGCCGGCACTTGGCCGCTGTTCGGGCCCGAAACTTTTCCCTGAAAGAGCACACACCATGGCACCGGTTCCAAAAGGCGGCACGATCGCGGTCACCGGCGCTGCCGGGTTCATTGGCGGCTGGGTGGTGCGGCGACTGCTCGACAAAGGCTACCGGGTCCGGGCCTGTGTCCGCGATCCGGGCGACGCGAGCAAGACGGCTTTCCTCAAGGCCATGCCGGGTTTTGCTTCAGGCCGACTGACGCTTCACGCTGCGGACCTGGATCAGGCTGGCTGCTTTGATGCCATCTTCAAGGGCTGCAACGGCGTGGCCCACCTGTCGCACCTCAGCGGCTACCTCGACCAGGACGCGGTGCGGCGGGTTTGCGAGCATGTGATCGGCAGCATCGACGCGTCGGGTTCGGTGACGCGGGTGGTCGTGACCTCGAGCATCGCCGCGGTGATCTCCGAGATGGACATGCAGGAGTTGGTGCGTCGGCCCGTGCTCTACGAAGACCGCTACCCGGACCAGAGCAACCCCAAGCGGACGCCTGAGCGCGGCCAGGGCTACTCGATGGGCAAGCTGCTGGCCGAGCAGTCTTTTGCACAGGCTGCCGAGCGCAGCGGCGCCTGGGACGCGATCACCTGCTGCCCGGGCGACAACGTCGGCCCGATCCAGTCGTCGCACCAGCAGACCGGCGGCCCCTGGCAGCAGTTGATCGCCGGCATGCTCAAGGGCAGTTGCCCGCAGACCGGCGTCTACCGGCCGTGGATGACGGTCGACGTTCGCGACGACGCCGAATGCCACATCGGCCTGCTCGAAAGCGCAGAGGTCAAAAACGGCGAGCGTTACATCGCCTGGTCGACCGATGCGCGTCGGGTCGAAGACCTGTGTGCCGACATCGACCGGCTGCTGCCCGAACTCGGGCACGACACACCGGCGGTGACCGACGACTTCCCTGAGCGCATCCGCGCCCGCGAGGCCGAGATGCGCCGCATCTGGGCCGGCTGCGACTTGCGCAACGAGCGCATCCGGGCCTTGACCGGCATCGTCTTCAGGCCGCTCGATGAGTCCTTGCGCGACTGCGTCGAATCGCTGCTGTCCGTCGGCCAAGTCATGCCGCGTCTGCGGCCCGGCTTCTCGCCTCTTGCATCCAACTGACCCACCTCTGATCCCCACCTGATCCATGGAAACCTCGACGATGACCCCACTGCTGCACGGCATCCGCGTGCTTGACTTCGGCCGCTATATCGCGGGCCCTTACTGCGCTGCGATGCTGGCCGATTACGGCGCCGATGTGATCCGGATCGAGAAGCGCGAAGGCAGTGAAGACCGATTCCCCTCGCAAGTGGGCGGCGGCGTGGGGGCGCTGTTTTTGCAGATGAACCGCAACAAGCGCTCGATGACGCTGGACCCGGCGTCGCCGAAAGGGCGCGAGGTGGTGGCCAAGATGGTTCGCGGCGCCGACGTGGTGATCGCCAACCTGCCGCAGGCCACGCTGGTGGCGATGGGGCTGGACTACGAGACGCTGTGCTCGTACCGGCCCGACATCATTTTTGTCACCAACACCGCTTTCGGTCCGGTCGGTCCGATGCACCGCAACGTTGGTTTCGACGGCATCGGCCAGGCGATGTCGGGTGGCGTCTACATGACCGGCACGCCCGAACAGCCTTACCGGGCGATGGTCAACTGGGTCGACTTCGGCACGGCGCTGCACTGCGCTTTCGGCACGATGGCCGCGCTGATGGAGCGCCAGCGCTCAGGCAAGGGCCAGATGGTCACCGGCGCCCTGCTCGCCACGGCAGTCACCGTGACCAACGCGACGCTGATCGAGCAGGCGGTGGCCAAACCGGACCGCGTGGCGAGCGGCAACCGCGGCCAGACCGCTGCGCCGTCCGACATCTACCAGGCCAAGGATGGCTGGGTGCTGGTGGCCGTGACCGGTCAGCCGCTGTATGTGCGCTGGGCCAAGCTGATGGGCGAGCCGCATTGGCTGACCGATCCGCGCTTTGCCGATGACGACGAGCGCGGCCGGCACGCCGATATCGTCAGTGAGCGCATGGGTCGCTGGTGCGCCGAGCGCAGCTGCGACGAGGTGGTGGAGATCCTGGGCAAGGCCAAGATCCCCAGCGCACAGGTGCTGTCGCCGCAGCAAGCACTCGACCATCCGCAGATCCAGGCGCTGGGCGTGATGCAAGACACCGATTACCCCGGCCTGCCGCGGCCTGCGCCTATCGCTGCGGTGCCGATCTGGATGACCGAGACCCAGCCAGTGCCGCGTCGGCGCCCGCCGATGCTCGGCGAGCACACCGACCAGATCCTGGCCGAGCTCGGTTATGCCAGCGACGAGGTGGCTCGGTTGCGCGAGCAAGCGGTGATCTGACAGACCGTTGCAAGCGGTGATCTGACGGACCGTTGCAAGCGGTGATCTGACAGACCGCTGCAAGCGGTGATCTGACAGACCGCTGCAAGCGGTGATCTGACAGACCGCTGCAAGCGGTGCGAGCTCAGCGCGCGTCGGTGCAGGTCTTGCCTGCCAATGCATCGGCAAAACCCGTGAGCGCAGGCTTGTCCTTGTATTGACTGTCAAACAACAGCGGCCACGCGAGTTTTTGATTCTCAAACTCCGTCGCGTAGGCGCTGTCCAGCCAGCTGTGGGCATCGGTGGTGCCCCACACGGTGATGCCGCCGCGCTGTGCGGCCGGCACGCTGTCGAGATAGGCCGCGACGATCTCGCAGTAGCGCTTTTTCTGTGCCAAGCCGGCAGCCTGCGTGAAGCTGCTGATCTTGTTGGTCGGAAAACTGTCGCAATTGGGGTTGTTGATCGCCACATCGAGCTCGGTGATCTTCACTTTCAAGCCTTTGGCCGCCACCCGTTTCAGCGCCGCTGCAATCGTCGCCACGCTGGGCGTGCTCAGGCAGACATGCATCTGGAAACCGACACCGGTCAGCGGAATCGAGCGCTTTTGAAAGTCCGTGAGCATCGCGTCCAGCGCGGTCATCTTGGCGCCGTTCCGCTCGATGTTGTAGTCGTTGTAGTAAAGGTCGACATCGGCGCTGGCCAGGCGCGCCGCTTTGAAGGCCCGCTCGATGTAGACAGCGCTGTTGCCGCTTTGAATGTAGAAATCTGAGTCGGTTCTAAAGACTGAAGGGTTGCTGTCGGTGAGTGCTTCATTCACGACGTCCCAGCTGACGACATTGGTTTTGCTCTTGAAGTGATTCACGATGGTGCTGACATGCGTGTCGAGCATGGTCAGGAATTGATCGCTGGTGGCGCCGCTGCTGCTCCAGTTCTTGACAAAGTCGGGCACCTGATATCTCGAGTGCCAGACCAAGGCATGGCCGTGAATGTTGATGCGTCTTGAACTGCCGTAATCGACGAATGCATCGGCGTTGGTGAACGTGAAGTCGTTCAACGAGCCGGTGTCGTTGTTCGGGTGCAGGTACTTGAACTTCATGATGTTGCCGGCGGTCATTTGGTTGAAGTGTTTTTCAACCAATTGCTGCTCGGCGGTAACGGTCAGGATGTTGTAGGCTGGCGTGTCGTTGTTGGCAACCGCGACCCCCAATGGAAATGCCGCCAGCGCTTTGAGCGACGCGGGCGGGCACGAAGCGGTCGACGTCGGGCAATCGCCCGTGATGCCTGTATTGGGCGCTGCGCTGACCGTGATCGTTGCCGCCGGGCTGCTGGCTTTGCCGTCATGGACCGTCAGGCTCAGCACATAAGTGCCCGCGACATCGGCGGTGAAACCGGCTCGGGCCGAATTGCCAGCCGTGATCACCGCGCCGCTGGTGCCGGGTCTGGACGACAGCGTCCAGGCATAGACCAGCGCGTCGCCGTTGGCGTCGCTGCTGGCCGACCCGTCCAGCACCACCTGCGCGCCCACGCCGACACTTTGGGCCGAGCCGGCATTGGCCATCGGCGCGGTGTTGGACACCCGCGCCGTCAGCGTCGCCGTCAAGGTCGCCGAACTGCTGTTCAGACTGCCGTCGGTGACCGTCAAGGTCGCTGCATAAGTGCCTGGCAGATCGGCCGTGAAGAACGGCGTTGCGGCGCTTGTCAACAAGGCCTTGCTGCCCGCGGGCTTGGGGCCCAGGGCCCATGCATAGCTCAAGCTGCTGCCGACCACATCGCCGCGCAGCACCGCGACCAGCGCCACGTTGGCGGCAGAAGAGCCGATGATGTCGGCGCCGAGTTCGGGCGGCTGGCCGGGGTTGAGCTTGTCGCTGAGCGCGACCGGATTGCCCGGCTGGTTGAAGAACAACCAGGCCGGGATCGCTGCATCCAGACCGACGATGCGCTTGAGCACGCCGATCGCATCGGTCAACTCGACCTTGCCATTGCCGTCGAAATCAGCCGCATACGACTGGTATGCCGTGACGGCCTGGCCGGTGGCGTTGATGTCCAGGCCAACGATCAACTTCAGGATGGCGATCGCGTCCTGCAGGTTCACCGCTTGATTGACCAGCGCCGCCGTGTCGGCACCGCTGCTGGCGCCCAGCGCCTTGACGCGCTGCAGCTCGCTGGATGGCGCTGACATCGGCGTCCTGTCCTCTTCGCCGCCGCCGCAGGCCACCAGCCCCAGCACAACGATCCGTTGAAGCCATAGGCGTGGGGAGTGATGGCGCATCGCGGTTCGGGCGGACCTATGGGTTTGGAGGCTTGAGCCGGCCGACCGAGCCGAACCGCCCGATCAGCTATTGGCGGTGGCGCGGGTGCCAATCACCCCGGACTTGAGCAGTTCGTCGTACTCGCCCGCGCTCAGCCCGAGCCGGTCGCACAGCAGTTCGGCATTGTGCTGGCCCAGCGTGGGCGCCGGCCCGCCGATCGGTAGCGCCGCGCCGTCAAAGCGGTAAGGCGTCTGCGTGCTCAGGTGCTGGCCGACATGGCGGCGCTGCATCGTGCGGAAGTAGCCCATCGCGGCGAACTGTGGATCTTCAGGCAAGGTGTTGCCGGGCTGCACCGGGCCGGCCGGCACGCCGGCGCGCTGCAGACTGGCCACCGCGTCCCGGGTTTGTTGCGTTGCGGCCCAGGCGCGCGTCGCGGCTTCGAGCTCGGCCTCGTGGGTCTTGAGCGCCCCAAGGCCAGCCAAAGCCGGCCGCCCCCCATGGCGATCAAGCAAAGTGGCAAAGCCACATTTGCTTGAGAGGCTTTGGCCTTCGTGCGCGCCTGCGCCCGTGAAGCCCAGCAAGCCCGCCAGCGCCTGCCACTGCGCCGGGGTTTCGACCGATACCGCGATCCAGGCCGGACCGGCGGCACCGGCGGCGCAGCCCGCTGTGATGCGCAGCGCCGACATCGGATGGCGGTTGCCGTCGCGCGCCAGCGCATCGGACTGGGTCGACTGCGCGACGATCGCATCGGCCGCGAGTTGGAACAAGCACTCGACCTGGCCCAGGTCGACCAGGCAGGCCTTGTCGTCCACGGCCGACTCACGCCGATAGATCGCCGCCAGGCAGGCCAGTGCGCCGTACAGACCGGCCACCGGATCGCCATAGGCCACATGCTGCATCGTCGGCGGATCGCTGGCTTGGCCATTGACGAACGGGAAGCCGCTGGCTTGCTCGACCGTCGACCCATAGGCTCTGAAAGCGCTCCAAGGCCCTTGGTTGCCGAAGGCGCCCATAGACACCGCAATCAGCCCCGGCACCGCGTTGGCCATCGCGCGCGTGCCGAGCCCGAGCTTGTTCAGCGCACCGGGTGCATAGTTTTCGATCATCAGGTCAGAGCCGGCAGCCAGACGGCGCAGCAGGCCGCGGCCGGTGTCGGTCTTGAAGTCGAGCGTGATGCCGCGCTTGTGGCGGTTGACCATCAGGAAACTCGGCCGCGTTTCGTAGGCCGGCGGGTCGGCATCGGTCATCGCGTCGAAGCCTCGCCACCAGTCGATATGGCTGCAGGACTCGACCTTGACGACATCGGCGCCCAAGTCGGCCAGGTGGCGGGTGGCCAAGGGCCCGGCCCAGCCCATCGTCAGGTCGAGAACACGCAGCCCGCCCAGCGGTTGGGAGCCCGCCGCGGCGGCGCTTCGGGCTGCCGGCTGGCTGGCCGCGCTGGCGGTGATCAGTTCGACCTTGAAGGGCAGCGTCGGGCCGAGGGCTTGGGCCAGGCCGGCGATCGGCGCAAAGCTGGCGCGCTCGCGCCAATGCGGCGTCAGCGGCAGTTCAGCCAGCGTGGGCACCGGCGCGAACGGGATGCGCAGTGCCTGGCCTTCGGTCAACCAATGCGCCGAAGAGCGCTGCGCGAGCGCTGGCCGCAGCACAGCGTCGAGCTGGTCGGCGTCGTCTAGCCGGTTCAGCGTGACATGGTGACGCAGGTCCAGCCCCAAGCCGGGCTGCCCGACCAGGCCGCACAGCGCGACCCATTGCGGCGGCGTCAGCGCGGTCAGCCCGGTCCAGCCGTCCAGGGTCTTGTAGATGCCGGCCGGGAAGGTGGGCGTGAATCGGTTGACGCCGCGCCGGCGCACCGGCTCGTCGTCTGCGGCGGCGCTGCAGGCCGTGCTTTCGTGGAAACACAGGTTGGCGCTGAGCACGTCGACGTCGATTTGCCGGCCGGTCCAGCCGCGTCGGCGACCAATCAGCGCACCCAGCGCGGCGATGCAGGCCACGGTGCCGGCCACCGCCTGCGGCGCATGGCCGCGCGGCAGCATCGGGTCGCCGTCTAGCGCTCCGGTGGAATACGCCACGCCGCTCATCGCCTGGATTACCGCGTCGCTGCCGGTCCAGTCGCGGTACGGACCGTCGCTGGCAAACCAGGTTAGGCCCAGCCTGAGCGCGCTGCGGCCTGCTGCATCGCCTGCGGTCTGGATCGCCAGGTCGGCTTCGGCCACCGCGGCAGCCCCCGGCCCGGCCAGCACCAGGTCTACGCTGCCGGTCTCGGTCATCGCGCGCGCCAGATCGGCCGACACCAGCGTCTTGCCGGCGTCCAGCCAAGCGCCATAAGCGGTGCTGGCGGCTGCGCCGTAACCCACGCCATCGGTCGACGCGGCGCCGACCTGCAGCACCTTGGCGCCCATCGCCGCCAGCAGCCGGCCGCAGTAGCGGATCGCCACGCTGTGCGGCAACTCGATCACCGTCAGCCCGGTGAGCAGTTGGCTGCGCATGTCAGTGGCAGGGTCAGGGTTGGGGCTCATCGATCATCCTCTTTGATGCGGTGGGGGGTGAGCCTTTGCCGCCGGGTGCTAGGCCGCAACAGCGCTCAAGGCGCGTCGCGGTACATCTTGGCGCGCTTGCGAACCGGGTCGAGCAGCGACCAATCGCCCTGCTCGACTTCGAAGCCTTGCGGGAACGGCGGCCTGACCTCCATGTCGAGCGAGCGCATCACCCGGTCATCGCGGTAATAGCACTGCACGGTCACGCTGACGAGCAGTGTTGCCAGCGAACGCCGTTCGCTGCGAAAGCGCTGCGCCAGCGCCGACTGCTGGGCCGCGGCCAGGTCGGCGAAGCAAGCCCCGGACAGCTCATGCAACTGCGCCATCGCGTCGCGGGCCAGGATGGCGTGCGGCCGCAGGCTGGCCAGGATGTCGGCAAAGATCAGCGCGTCATCGGCACTAGGCACGGCGTGCTTCGCGCTGGCCGGAATCATCAGCGCGACCAGGCAGCGCAGCGAGCGTTGGTCGTCGACCGACAGCGGATGCTCTGGCAGCAAGGGGATCACGGTTGGGATCACGGTTGGGATCGCGGGTGGGATCACGGGTGGGATCACGGGCGGCATGGGTGGGGTCAGTCGAAGAGGTTGGCCAGGCGCTTTTTCATCGCGTCGGCGATGTACAGCGTCAGCGCCTGGATGGTCGACGTGGGGTTGACGCCCGCCGAGGTGACGAAGATGCTGCCGTCGACGATGAACAGGTTCTTCACATCGTGGCTGCGGCCCCACTCGTTGACCACCGATCGCGCTGGGTCACGGCCCATTCGCGCCGTGCCCATCAAATGCCAGCCGCCGACCGCCAGCGGGGTTTCTGAGGCCACCTCGTAAGCGCCTGCAGCGCGCAAGGCCTCGGTGGCGCGGGCCACCGCATGGTCGAGCATTCGGCGGCTATTGTCGCTCAATTTATACGTTATCTTCGGTGCTGGAATGCCGTTGCTGTCGACCAGCGTGGGGTCCAGCGTGACCCGGTTGTGCGCTTCGGGCAGGTCCTCGCAGATCGCGACCATGCCGGTGCTGCGGTTGAAGATGCGGCGGTATTCGGTGTGATGCTCGTCGCCCCAGGGCACGCGGCCCGACCGCATGCCGGCCAGCGCGGTGATCACCGGGCCGCGGCCGCGGGTGAACTCGAAGGTGTAGCCGCGCAGGAAATCGCGCGAGCGGTCGGTTTCGTAGAACTCCTGGCTCCAGATGCAATTGCCCGGGCCGCGGTAGCCGTCCAGTGCTTGGTCGAAGTAGCCGGTGATCGCTGCGTAGGGGTGGAACATCAGGTTCCTGCCGACCAAGCCGCTGGAGTTGGCCAGCCCGTCGGGAAAGCGCGCCGAGCTCGAGTTCAGCAGGATCCGCGGTGT
>JBILYN010000463.1:0-3460 GCA_044377715.1 Aquabacterium sp. | reverse complement strand
TCGCTTTTGCCAACGCCGACTTCGGCCGCTGCGAGCAAGTGCTGAGCGCGCTGTGCCGGCCGACAGCTGCGCGCCACCGAGATGGCAACAGCTGGCATGTGCTGCTCGACCTCTACCGGGCCACCGGTCAACGGCCCAAGTTCGACACGCTGGCGATGGACTACGCACTGTTGTTCGGCCGCTCGTCGCCCTCCTGGTGCCCGCTGCCCAAGCGCGTGGTCGACGCGGCGGCCTCGCTGCCGCTGACCATCGTCAGTGATCTCAAATCGAGTTTTCTGGCGCCCACGCGGCTGGACGACAGCCTCGCCACGAGACAGGTCTGCACGGTCGAACTGTCGGGCCAGTTGAGCGGCGACATCAGCGCCCATCTGCAGCAGATCGACCGCCAGCTCGGCTCAGCCGGTGGCGTGCAGGTGTCATGCGCCAAGCTGATCCGGGTCGACTTCATCGCTGCGGGCGACCTGCTGAACTGGGTGCTGGCGAAACAGGCCGAGCAGCGCAGCGTCAGCTTCATCGACGTCCATCGGCTGCTGGCCTTGTTTTTCGGCGCGATGGGCATCGATCAACACGCCCAGGTGTCGATCTCGAACGACTGATCTCCCCAAACGGCCCCGCCGCCCACACCCTCACTCCGGATCCAAGCAACGAATGGACTTATTCCACGGCACCACCATCGTCAGCGTACGCCGACTCACCCCGCAGGGCTGGCAAGTCGCGCTGGGCGGTGACGGCCAAGTCACGCTGGGCAACATCATCATCAAGTCCACCGCGCGCAAGGTGCGGCGCTTGCACCGCGAGCAGGTGCTGGCCGGTTTTGCCGGCGCCACCGCCGATGCCTTCACGCTGTTCGAGCGCTTCGAGGCCAAGCTCGAGAAACATCAAGGCCATCTGGCGCGGGCCGCGATCGAGCTGACCAAGGACTGGCGCACCGACCGGGTGCTGCGCCGGCTCGAAGCGATGCTCGCGGTGGCCGACCGCGAGGCCAGCCTGATCATCACCGGCAATGGCGACGTGCTCGAACCCGAGCACGGCATCGTCGCGATCGGATCGGGCGGTGCCTATGCCCAGGCCGCTGCGCGAGCGCTGCTGGCCCACACCGAGCTCAGCGCCGAGGACATCGTCAAGCAAAGCCTGGTGATCGCCGGCGACCTGTGCATCTACACCAACCAGAACCACACCATCGAGGTGCTGGCATGAGCATGACCCCGCAAGAGATCGTCTCCGAACTCGACCGCCACATCGTCGGCCAGAACGCTGCCAAGCGCGCAGTGGCGATTGCGCTGCGCAACCGCTGGCGTCGCCAGCAGGTCGGCGACGCGCTGCGCAGCGAGATCACGCCGAAGAACATCTTGATGATCGGGCCCACTGGCGTGGGCAAGACCGAGATCGCGCGCAGGCTGGCGCGGCTGGCCGACGCGCCTTTCATCAAGGTCGAGGCGACCAAGTTCACCGAGGTTGGCTATGTCGGCAAGGACGTCGACAGCATCATCCGAGACCTCGTCGACATCGCGATCAAGCAAACGCGCGAGGCCGCGATGAAACGCCAGCGTGGCCGCGCCGAGGACGCCGCCGAAGACCGCATCCTGGACCTGCTGGTGCCCTTGACCCGCGACGTACGCAGCGAGCCCGGTGTTGCCAGCCCGCCAGAGAGCACCGCGCGCCAGGTGATGCGCAAGCGCTTGCGCGAAGGCGCGCTGGCCGACAAAGTGATCGAGATCGAGCTGGCCGAGCCACAGGCCTCGATGGAGATCATGACGCCGCCGGGCATGGAGGAGATGGCATCTCAGCTCAAGGGCTTGTTCTCGCAGGTCGGCGCGGGCCGCACCAAGACCCGCAAGCTCAGGATCGACGAGGCGCACAAACTGCTGGTCGAGGAAGAGGCCGGCAAGCTCGTCAACGACGACGACATCAAGACCCAGGCGCTGCACAACGCTGAGAACAACGGCATCGTCTTCATCGACGAGATCGACAAAGTGACCTCTCGCAGCGACCAGGGCGGGCCGGAAGTCTCGCGTCAAGGCGTGCAGCGCGATCTGCTGCCGCTGGTCGAGGGCACCACCGTGACGACCAAGCACGGTCTGGTCAAGACCGACCACATCCTGTTCATCGCCTCGGGCGCGTTCCACCTGGCCAAGCCCAGCGACCTGATCCCTGAACTGCAGGGCCGATTCCCGATCCGGGTTGAGCTGGGTTCGCTGTCGGTCGACGATTTCGAGGCCATCCTGACCAGCACCCAGGCCAGCCTGATCAAGCAATACCAGGCTTTGCTCGCGACCGAAGGGTTGACGCTGGAGATCACGCCCGAGGCGATACGCCGCTTGGCGCAGATCGCCTTCGATGTCAACGAGCGCACCGAGAACATCGGCGCGCGGCGCCTAGCCACGGTGATGGAGCGACTGCTAGACGAGATCAGCTTTGACGCACCGAACCTCGGCGGCCAGACCCGGTCCATCGACGCCGCTGCCGTCGACGCCAAGCTCGGCGAGCTCTCGCGCAACGAGGACTTGTCGCGCTACATCCTGTAGCCCGACTCGCGCCGGCCAGAGGCTATGGCATTAAAGCGCCAGCCGGTGCGACTGCATCGCCAGCAGGCCGTCGAAGATCAGTGAGTCGATCAGTTCGTGCTCGATGCTCAACCAGGGCGCAACCTTCCAGCCCGCACCACCGGTCATCAGCGTGACCGGTTCCTGGCCACAGCGCGCACTGAGGTGGCGGTGCATACGTTCCATCGCGCCGGTGATCGCGTAAGTGCCACCGCTGGTCAAGCCGTCGCTGGTGTTGGTGGGAAAGTCGCGAACCTCACCGGTGGGCACGCGCAGCCCGGCGGTGCCGCCTTCGAGCGCGCGCAGCATGATGCCGTGGCCGGGCAGGATCAGGCCACCCAGGAAGTGTCCATCGGCGTCGAGCGCATCCACGGTCACCGCCGTGCCCACCATCACCACCAGCACCGGCCTAGGCCCCACCCGCGCCAACACATGTTGACGCGCGCCGATCTGGGCCACGAAGCGGTCGCAGCCGAGCCGGCCGGGGTGGTCGTAGCCGTTGGTCACGCCAGCCGCCTGGGCCGAGCTGACGACCCAGCTGGGCGCCACGTCCCAGAGCTCGAGCTGCTCCTCGACGCGGCGCCTGACCGCGTCACCCGCGACGTTGCAGCCCAGGATCGAGTGCGGGGCAGGCAGGTTTTTCCACTCGGCCTCGGCCAAGCCGTCGATGTTCTCGAGGAAGACTGCACCTTGCGCCAGCACTGCAGCGCCTGGCTGGGGGCCGGCGTACTGGGCCCATTTCAGACGCGTGTTGCCGATGTCGATCGCAAAAAAGCTCATGCTGCATTCTGACCGCGCCAGGCGGTTGATGGCGTTGAAGGTTCGCGCGCCGGCCAACCCAGCTGCGCTCAGGCCTGCATCCTAGCCCGCCGCGCACCTTGCCGGTTCGAGACAAGCACGGCCGAGCCTTGGTTACG
>JBILYN010000159.1:0-10269 GCA_044377715.1 Aquabacterium sp. | reverse complement strand
TTGAACTGCGCCTGCGCATCGAAGCGGCGAAAGCTCTCTTGCCCCACGTTGACACGACAGGCCCAGTGCCAGGAGTTCCCCAGCCATGACCAGCACGCATCCGCATCAACAGGATTTCAACTCAGCAGCGGTCAGCCGCTTGCGCGCCGATCTGGCGGTCGCGCTGCGCGCCGCAGCGCAGCACGGCTTGTCCGAGGGCGTTTGCAACCACTTCAGCGTCGAGTTGCCCGACGGCTCGGGCCGCTTCTTGCTCAACCCGCGCGGCTTGCTGTGGCGCGAGGTCGGTGCCGATGACATCGTGATGGTCGACGGCGACGGTCAGCATCTGGCCGGGCGCCACCCGGTCGAGCCGACCGCGATGCACATCCACGCCGCGATCCACCGCATCGCCGGCAAGGCCTGTGTGCTGCACACCCACATGCCGCAGGCCACGGCGCTGACGCTGACGGCAGACCGCGGGCTCGACACCTGCCTGTCGCAGAACGCGATGCGATTTCACGGCCGGGTCGCTGTCGACGGGCATTACAACGGGCTGGCACTCGACCCATCTGAAGGCGAGCGCATCGCGCGGTCTATGCATGGCGCCGATGTGGTGTTTCTGGCCAACCACGGCGTGGTCGTCTGCGGCGAGCGCATCGACCATGCCTATGACGACCTTTACTACCTCGAGCGCGCCTGCGCGCTGCAGGTGCTGGCGATGTCGACCGGGCGGCCGCTGATGCCGGTGGCCGCTGACCTGGCGGCGCGGGTGGGCGAGCAGACGCTGAGCGAGCGGCTGCAGTCAGAGCTGTTCTTCGACGCGCTACGGCGCAGCGTCTGACGGGCCTGCCGGCAAGCGCCAGCGATTTTGAGCGCCCCAAGGCCGGCCGACGCCGGCCGCCCCCCGTGGGGATCAAGCAAAGTGGCAAAGCCACATTTGCTTGTGAGCGGCTGCCGACAGGTCAGGTCGACCTGGGGCGCTTACGCCACCGTCCGTCGGGTTTGAGTTGCTTGATCGCAAGGCGATAGCCTTGCCGGCCTCTATGGTCCAGATCGCAACGGAGACATGCCCATGGATCGACCCAGACTGCCGGACGTTCTCGCTGATGATTCGACGCCCAGCGGTCCGTCGCCCAAGTTGGGACGGATGCTGCTGGTGCTGGTGCTGGCGATGTTGGCGCTGCTGGTGTTGCAGACCGTGCTGGGCTTGCCTGGCGATCTGGGGGCCGAGGATTTTCTAGGCCACGGCCGGGCCGACTTGGCGCTGATGCGATCGGTCGCCGAGGCCTGGGACAGGTTGGTGCTGATCAGCTGGGGCCCGGTCCGCGCGACGCTGCGATTGGCGGCCTGGCTGTACTTCGTGCTCGACACCGTTTTCCTGCTACCGCTGTACGGCGTTTTTCTGCTCGAGGTCGCGCGGCGTATCGATGCAGCATCTGACCTGCGTGGATGGCCGTTAGGCCGCCACGCTGCGCTGCTCGTCGCTGCGATCACGCTGTTGCTGATGGCGGTGGACGGGGTGGAGAACACATCGGGTCTGGTCAAGCTCGGTCTGACCGGGATGCCGATCTGGTTGTACTGGCCGAGCGCGTTGGCCGCGCCGCTGCTGGCTTGGCGGCTGTGGCATCGCGGCACCGAAGGCCGTTTGGTGCTCGAGCGTCTGCACCGGCTTGGCGGGCCTTGGTCGAGGATGCCGACGCTGCTGCGCGGCCTGGTCTGGGTCGCGATGCTGGTGATCATCGGTCTGCTGGTGGCAGCGCCTTTCGATGGCGCACTGGGCGCGGTGCTGGCCATTGGCGCTGCCAGCCACCTGGTCAAACTCGGGCTGCTTGCTGCGCTGGCGCTGATATTTCTTGCGCTCTTGCTGACCTGGATTTACGCCAGCGACGGTCCGGGGCCTGGCCGTGCGTCCTTGCGCCGCGGCCTGGCCGACATCGTCTGGCGCACCCGCTATGTGCTCACGGCGCTGGTGCTGCTGGTGGGCATGACCTTGGTGTCGGACCAGTGCCGCGACGTGATGATCGGCGTGGCCGATGGCTTGTTCGTCTGGCCGCAAGCGCTATGGGCCTGGTTGGCGCTGGCCTTGTCGGTCGTCGCGGTCTGGGCGATGTCGTTTTCTTGTTGGTTGTGGGCGCGCTTGGCCTGCCGCATGCCGGGGCCTGACCGCGACCCTTTGTTGCCGGCGGTGGAGTCGGCGCTGCGCGACGCAGCGCAAGGCATGGCGCGGCTGCTCGGGGTCTTGCCGCTGCTCGCCGCGGCGCTGCTGGCAGCGCTGGCCGCGCGCGACGCGATCTGGGCCGGCATGCGCTTGCGCGAGGCCCAGGTCGCGTCGCCGTTGGTGCTGCTGGTCTTCGGTCTGGCCTGCGTGCTGGGCGGCCTGCTGTTCCTGTGGGGGCGCGAGCGCGTCTCGGCGGGCGCGGCGTCGCCGGACTATTACGACGACCCGACGATGCTGCCGAACTGGGTCGCTGCGATCAAGGCTGCCAAGTACAACCTGGCCTGGGCTGGCGGCCCTGGCCCGGTCAGCTTGCCGCTGATCGCGCTGGCATTGGCGGTGGGCCTGCGCGGCGCGGTCGCGCTGCTGCAACCCGGCGTACCTTTCGCGTACCCGGTGGTGTTGTTCTCGCTGGTCGGCTGGCTGGGACTGTTCGGCTGGCTGTCGATGAAGGAGCAGCGCGAGGCCAGGCCCTGGTTGCTGTTGATCGTCGCGTTGGTGGGCATCGCGGGCTTGATCGGGCTGACCAACAACCATGTCGTGCGCTTGGTGACCCCGACCCACGATGCCCATCTGCCGCCGGTGCTGGCACAGGTCATCGGCAGCGTGTCGCTACTCGTCTGTATCGGCGTCGCGGCCTGGTTGCTGGTGCGCAGCGCGGTGTTCAGGCTCAAGGGTCGCCGGGTGCATTGGAGTGGGGTGCTGGTGGGCTTGTTGCTGGCGTGCATCGCGGTGCTGGGGGCGGTCGACCGCCTCACGGCCAGCGGTGCGCCGTCCCGGGCACCAGCGCCGCGCGTGCCGGTCGACACCGCGATCGCGCAGTGGGTCGATGCGATGTGGGCTGAGCCTGGGCTACGAATCCCGGGCCAGCGCGTGTTCTTTGTCGCCTCGGAAGGCGGCGGCATCCGGGCTGCTTACTGGACCGCGCGAACGCTGATGGCGCTGCGCGACCAGTTGCCGGGGTTCGACCAGCGCAGCTTCATGCTGTCGGGCGTGTCGGGTGGCGCGGTCGGCGAGGCGGTCTACCTGGCCTGCAGCATGCAGCCGACGCTGGCTGGCGCGGACTGTGTCGACCGCTTCGGCCGTACCGACCTGCTGACGCCGCTGCTGGGGGCCTGGTTGTTCGAGGACGCGCTGGCGCGACTGCTGCCGACCACGCTGCCCAGCGCGATGCTCGACGGCGGGCGCGGCCCCTGTGTCCAAGCCGGCTGCGGCTTCCTGTCGCGCGGCCTGTGGTTCGAGCAGGCGTTGGAGCAGGCCGTGCCGGCGCTGGCGCTGGGTTTGGCGCGGTCTGCCCAGGTGGCTGAGGCCGCCGGCAGCCACCTGCCGCGCTTGTTCCTCAACAGCACCTGGGTCGAGTCGGGTGAGCGGACCATCGCGGCCAGCGTGCAGGCCGGCTGGCAGCCCGGTGCGCAGTCGGTGTTCGCCGGTGCGCGCGACCCCTTGAGTTTCGCAGCCGGGCAGGGCGCTGCGCTGGACCTGCCGTTGTCGACCGCAGCGCACAACGCGGCGCGATTCCCCTTCGTCAACGCGATCGGGCTGCTGATCTCGGCCGACGGGCGCGCCGGGCACCTGGCCGATGGCGGTTACTTCGACAACTCAGGCACCCAGACGGTGGCCGATGCGCTCGCTGCGCTGCGGGTATTTGTCGCGCGCCAGCAATGCGACGATGCTGCGGGTCCGGTTTGCCAGCAAAGACTGGTCTGGCTGCGCAGCCTGCGCCCGACCGTGATCGTGATCCAGAACGGTGTGGCCGTCGACTGCGTTGGCAGCACCCGGCTGGTTTGTCTGCGCCAGCTCTGGGGCCTGCAGGCCGACGCCGGTGCGCTCTACCAGCCTGGGGCGCCGGTCGATGCTGGGCAGTTGCGCCTGTATGCCGACGCGATCGGACCGCTGCTGACCCTGCTCAACGCCGGCGGCACCGGTGCCAACGGTCGCCGCGCCGAGGCTTTGCTGGTGCGCGATTGCGAGCGCTTCGACCCGGCTCAACCCGACTGCGTCGTGCGGCTGGCGCAGCGCACCGACGGTGTGCTCTACCCGCTGGGTTGGTACCTGTCGCCGACCGCCAGGGCCGCGCTCGATGCCAAAGCCGGCCGCGAGGTGGCTGCCGCTGCGCTGCACTGAAAGCGGTGTTTTAGGCTATCGCGTCCCTGTGGATGTTCAAATCAATCCCGCCGAGCCGCAGCCGATGCGGCCATCCACTCCGGGGAAAACCATGTTTCGCAAAGACTTGCTGGCCGCCAAACGAATCCTGATCACCGGTGGCGGCACGGGGCTTGGCGCCGTGATGGCCGAGCGATTTGCCGGGCTGGGCGCGCGCCTGGTGCTGTGTGGCCGGCGCCTCGAGATGCTCGAAGCCACTGCCGAGCGACTGCGCGGCCTGGGCGCGGTCGACGTCGAGGTGCACAGCTGCGACATCCGCGACGCGGCGCAGGTCGATGCGATGCTGACCCAGGTCTGGGCGGGCGGCCCGATCGATGTGCTGGTCAACAACGCAGCGGCCACCTTCATCGCCCAGACCGAGTCGCTGTCGGCGCGGGCGGTCGATGCGGTGCTCGCGACCACGTTGCACGGCGCGGTCTACTGCACGCTGGGCGTGGGTCAGCGCTGGATCGCCGCAGCCCGCCCTGGCGTGGTGCTGAGCATTCTGTCGACCTCGGTGCGCACCGGCCGGGCCTTCACGGTGCCGTCGGCGATGGCCAAGTCCGGCTTGCAGGCGATGACGCGCAGCCTGGCGGTCGAGTGGGGGCAGCACGGCATCCGGCTGCTGGCGATCGCGCCGGGCAGCTTCCCGACACCGGGTGCGAGCCAGCAGCTGATGCCTGCGCAGCGCGCCAGCGCCGTCACGCCTGGTGCCAAGGTGCCGCTCGGTCGCGTCGGCCAGCCCGCCGAGCTGGCCAACCTGGCCGCTTACCTGGTGGCCGACGAAGCAGGCTACATCTCGGGCGAGACCGTGGCGATCGACGGCGCAGCCCATCTGCGCACCTCAGGCGCAGAAGACCTGCTGGCCTGGAGCGCTGCCGACTGGCAGGCCCACCGCGGCCGCCGCGGCTGAGGCCAGCGACGATCAGCCTGTGGATTGCCGCTAGAGGGGGCGGTGGCAAGGCGGTGGCACGGCGGGGGCACGGCGGTACCGGGCCGATGCGCGCAGCAAGTCACCCGGTTTGGGCGAGGATCCGAACACAAGCTATCGCAGCACGATGACTTGATGGCGTGCAATCCAGGCTGACGGTCGACCAGTCCATTCGGGCGATATGGCTAGCGATGGATCGTCAAGGCCCGACCGAGCGGCGACTAGCTGCTTTCATTGATCCTCGAGACGGCCGCATTGCTGGCGATGGCCAGGCTGCGCTCAGCCATCGCCAGCACGCTGTCGCGGACTTGCGCTAAGTCGATGTCAGGGTCTAGCAGGCTTTGCATCATCACGCCGCGCAGCGTGCCCAGCAGCATCACCGAAGCGGCCGCCGGGTCGATGTCGGCGCCGATCTCGCCTTGCTCGATGCCGGCGCGCACATGGGTCTCGAACAGCGTCAGCGCTTGGCGGTTGTAGGCTGCCATGTCGGCCTGCAGGCCGGTCTGGTCCATCAAGCCCTCGGTCATCATCACCAGCAATGCTCTGGTCGTCGTCCACTGGCGGTCGGTGCGGCCGAAATAGACCTCGATGTGGCCGCGGATCGCATCGAGTCCGCTGCGCCGCCTGGGCGCTGCGCGCATCTGGTCTTGGAACCTGACGGTGATGTGCGCGGCCAGTGCGCGCAGCAGGCCGGTCTTGTTGCCAAAGCGGTGGGTTGCCAGACCGCGGCTGTAGCCTGCGGCCAAGCCGACCGCGGCCAAGGTCAGCCGCGCGGTGCCGGTGCGCGCCACAATGGCCAGCGCGGCGTCGAGCAAGCGGCGCTCGGCTTCTTCGCGGCGCTGGGTCTGGGTGCGGCGTTGGGTCTGGGTGCGGCGCTGCGGCGCTGCAGCGCTTGAAGTCTCAGCCGGCGGCTCGACCGCAGGCGCAATCACGGCGCTGCGGCCTGTCATGGGATCAGCGCGGCTCGATGCCGGCTGAATGCGCGATGCGCTTGAATCGCTCGTACTCGGCGCTGACAAAGGCGCGCATCTCGGGCGGGCCGAGGTCCATCAGCATCGCGGGCAATGTGGCTTGGTAGGCCCGCGCTTCCGGGCTGGCCATCACCTTGCGGAAGCCTTCGTAGAGTTTGTTCGTCACGTCGTCCGGCGTCTCGGCGCGGACGAAGAACGAGGACCAGACATAGGTCTCGAATTCAGGGTAACCGCTTTCCTTCATCGTCGGCACGTCGGGGAACGATGGGTCGCGCTGGTCCGAGGTGATCGCCAGTGCGCGCAGCCTGCGTTCCCGGATCAGCGTCGCCGCGCCACCGAAATCGATTGCACCAGTGACCAACTGGCCGCCGATGATGTCGGTCATCATCAGCGCGCCGCCCTTGTACGGGATCGGCGTGACGGCCAATCCGGTGACCGTGCCCAGCCAGGCGCCGATCAACTCGTAACCCGCAGAGTAATTGCCCACTTGCAGCGGCAGGCCTTTCTTGCGGGTGGCGTCGACCAGATCCTTGATCGTCTTGTAGGGCGAATCGGCACGCACGATGAAGGCCACCGACCCCTTGCTGACGCCGATCACCGGCCTGAAGTCCTTGAACGGGTCGTATGGCAGGTTTTTCATCACCACCGGGTTGACCGTCATCGGCGAGTTCGACGCCATCAAGATGGTGTAGCCGTCTGCAGGTGCGGACTTGACGCCCTGGATCGCGATGATGCCGCTGCCGCCCGGCCGGTTTTCAACCAGCACCGTCTGGCCGAACAGCCGACCCAGCAGTTCGCCGTAGAAGCGCGAACCGGTGTCGGCCCCGCTGCCGGCGTTGAACGGCACCAGGATGCGTATCGGCTTGTTCGGGAAATTGGCGGCCTGGCTGAAGGCGACCAGTGGTGCCAAGCCCAGCAGTAGGGCTGTTGCAAGCTTCCTCATCATGTCGCACTCCTTTAGCCCTGTCGAGCAGGGACGGTTGTCTAGCCCGCGGCTGCGGACTGATGGATGACCTTGTCGGCCAGCAAGCGGTCCAGCGTCGCCGCATCCAGCCCGACCTCGGCCAGCACCTCGCGGGTGTGCTGACCCAGCAGCGGGGCGCCAAACCGCACGCTCGCAGGCGTCATCGCAAAGCGGGTCGGCGGTCTGACGGTGATGGTCGCGCCCTCGCTGGGGTGCTCCAGCGGCTGGAACAGCCCCACGGCCTGCAAGTGCGGGTGCGATGGCAACTCGTCGATGCCGTAAATGCGCGAGGCCGCCATGTCTAGCCGGTTGCACAGCGCGAGCAAGTCATCGCTGCTCATCAGCCTTGTCACGCTGGCGAGGTCGGCGTACAGGTCGACGACGCGGGCATTGCGCTCTTGCCGGTTGTGCAACTGGTATTTGCTGATCAGGTCGGGCCGGCCCGCGGCCTCGAACAAGCCCACCCAATGCTCGCCGCTGTAAGGCAGCAGCGTGACGAAGCCGTCACGAGTGGGTGCGGGCTTGCGGCCGCCCTGCAGCAATCGTGCATAGCCGGCCTTGGTCGGCGCCGGGTCGAAGCTCAGCCCGCCCAGGTGCTCGGTCAGCATGAAGGACACCATGGTCTCGAGCATCGGCACTTCGACATACTGGCCCTGGCCTTTGCGCTCGCGGTGCAGCAGCGCAGCCAACACCGCATTGACCACTGCCAAGCCGGTGGTCTTGTCGGCCATCAGCGTGGGCGCGAAGTCGGGCTGGTCGCGGCCATTGCCGATCAGCGAGGCGATGCCGCAAGCGGCCTGGATCACGTCGTCGAAGGCCGGGCGGTGCGCGTCCGGCCCTTCCTGGCCGTAGCCGGTGGCCTCGACATAGACGATTTTCGGGTTGATCGCCGAGACCGCGTCGTAGCCCAGGCCCAGGCGCTCGATCGCCGCCACGCGCATGTTGTGCACCAACACGTCGGCGCCCTGGATCAGTTGCTGAACGGCCTGGCGGCCGGCGTCTGACTTCAGGTCTACCGCCACAGAGCGCTTGTTGCGGTTGATCGCCAGGAATATCGATCCCATGCCGGCGTGCAGCGACACGCCGTTCGATCGCATCAAGTCGCCTTCCAGGCTCTCGACCTTGATCACGTCGGCGCCGTAGTCGCCCAGGATCTGGGTCGCCAGCGGCCCCAGCACCACCGAGGTCAGGTCGATCACCCGGATGCCGGCCAGCGGGCCGGTGGCCGGTGGGGTGGCCGACTGGGTGGTGGATGGGGTTGCGTGAGGCTGGATGGGCATGAGCATTCTTGGGCAGTCTGACGCCTGAAGAGGTTTTGAAGCCGAATTCGCTGACGCAGGCTAACATAATATTTGTTGCTCGACAAACAAAGTTAACGCAAGATAAGATGTCAAGCCGGCGTCGAGTCCGGCCCCGTTCCACCCACTAGAGGCCAGCCGATGCAAGCCGTCAGCATTGATCCCTGTACCCTGCCGCCGCACTGTGAGGCGCTGCGCGCCGAGGTGCGCGCTTTCGTCGCCGAAACACTGCGCGACTTTCCCGCGAACCTGCGGGTTCGAAACTGGTCGGGCGGCAGCCCCGAGTTCAGCGCCAAGCTGGGCGCGCGAGGTTGGATCGGCATGACCTGGCCCAAGCGTTATGGCGGCCACGAGCGTACGTCGCTGGAGCGCTATGTCGTGCTCGAGGAGTTGCTGGCCTGCGGTGCGCCGGTCGGGTCGCACTGGACGGCCGAGCGCCAGAGCGCGCTGCTGTTGATGCGCATGTCGCCAGAGCTGCTGGCGCCGCGCATCGTGCCAGGCATCGCGCGTGGCGAAACTTATTTCTGCATCGGCATGAGCGAGCCCGACTCGGGGTCTGACCTGGCCTCGATCCGCACCCGCGCCGTGCGCACCGACGCTGGCTGGGTGATCAACGGACGCAAGGTCTGGACCTCGGGCGCGCACCGCACCCACTACATGATCGCGTTGGTGCGTACCGGCACCCAGGGTGAGGTGCGCCAGGCTGGGTTGTCGCAGCTGCTGGTCGACATGAAGACGCCCGGGCTGACGGTGAGGCCTATCCTCAGCCAGCTCGGTGAGCACGATTTCAACGAGGTCACTTTCGACGATGTGCTGGTGCCGCATGAGCACCTGATCGGCGTCGAGGGCGAGGGCTGGAGCCAGGTCTCGGGTGAGCTGGCTTTTGAGCGCAGCGGCCCTGAGCGCTACCTCAGCAGCAGCCAGTTGCTGCTCGAGATGATCGACGCCGCACCGTCCGACGACAAGCGCCACGCGGTGGCGCTAGGCCGCATCGCCGCGAGCTACGCGACGCTGCGCCAGATGTCGCTGGGCGTCTCGGGCATGCTCTCCCGCGGCGAGAACCCGGCGGTGGCCGCAGCGCTGGTCAAGGACCAGGGCGCGCTGGTCGAGCAGGCGATGCCTGACATCGCGCATGACTTGTACGGTGGGCTTGCGCCGCCGGGGTCGACGCTGGCCGACGTGATGTCTTACACCACGCGCGCCGTGCCTTCGTTTTCGCTGCGCGGTGGCACCCGCGAAATTCTGCGCGGCATCATTGCCAAGGGATTGGGTCTGAGATGAGCGATTCGATGATCGAACAAAGCGCCGAGCGGTTGTTCTCGGACCATGTCGACCGTGCACTGCTGGAGCGTTTCGAAGCCGGCCAATGGCCGCAGGCGCTGTGGCAGCAGGTCGTCGACCAGGGCTTGACGCACGCGCTGGCGACCGAGGCGTCTGGCGGCATCGCCGCGACCTGGGCCGAGGCCTACCCTATCCTGCGCGCGATTGGCCATTGGCAGGTGCCGTTGCCGCTGGCCGAGACGATGATCGCTTGCCAACTGCTGTCGATGGCGGGGATCGAGATTCCCGACGGACCGATCACCTTGATTGAGGAAGACGCTGCGGGCCAGTTCACGCTGGTAGAAGGCAGCGGCGGCGCGCAGTTGAGCGGGCGTGCGGTTCGCGTGACCTGGGCCAGCGCCTGCGGCTGGGCCCTGGTGTCACTGGCCTCGGGCCGGATCGCGCTGGTGGACTTGCGCGACGCTGCGACAGTGACGATCACCTCGCAC
>JBILYN010000017.1:0-31420 GCA_044377715.1 Aquabacterium sp. | reverse complement strand
GATGCTGCCTGTCGTGCCAGAGACCGACGCGTTGACAGCCAGGTTGGAATTGACGACGTTCAGCGTTCGCCTGAGTTCGAGCCAGGCATCGGGGCTGGTCTCGACGCGCGCCAGGATCAGGTGCGCGCCGTTGGTGGCCGTGGCCGTGTTCCAGCTCACCGGGTTGCCGGGGCTGGCAGCGCCGGTGCCGACCAGCTTCAGGTCGGCGTACCAGGTCACCGAGCGGTAGGTCGGGCTGGTGCTGCCGTCGCCCACGGCCAACTGCGCGCTGCCCGACAGGGGCTCGGTCATGTTGACCAGGATTTGCGGCGTGCCGCCCGGCACCGTGACGGCGACGCTGGGAGCACCCTGCGAGGTCAGCAGCGACACCGTGCGACCGCTGACCAGCGCTTGCACCCGGTAGGTGGTGGACACCGTCAACGCACGGGTCCAGGTCATCGCAGCACCCGCACCGCCGCTGCCTGCCAGGGTCTCAACCGGGCCGAAGGCGGCATCCGGGCGTTCCTGCGATTCCACCCGGTAACTGGTCCCTGCCGGAAAGCTGTCGGTCCACTCCAGCCGCAAGGTGTTGGCGGCCAGGTCGACCACGGCGCCGAGCTTGGCCGCAGCGGCCAGCGCTCGATCGGCTTGGGCCACCGGGTCTGGCGTGACGGTGATCGACACGCTGGCGATCGTGCTGCTGTTGACCCGCCCGTCGTTGACCACCAGGCTGGCGCTGTACACACCGGGCAGATCGGGCGTGAAGCTGGGTTTGGCGGTGGTCGCGCCATTCAAGGCGGCTGCGCTGCCGGTGGGCCTCAGGGTCAACGTCCACAGGTAGCTCAGCGAATCGCCATTGGCATCTGTGCTGGCGCTGCCGTCGAGAGTAACCAGCGCGCCTTGCACTGCGCTCTGCGCCGGGCCGGCGGCAGCGTTGGGCGGGGTGTTGGTATCGGTGCTGGTGCTGCCACCGCCACCACCGCAGCCTGACAGCCAGGTAGCGGCCACCAGGCCGAAGGTGGCGATCAGTCTGAACAGCGAGATCTTGCGCATATTGACTCCTGCCCTGGGGCGTGAGGGGCGCGGTCGATAGGGTCCGCGTGCCGGTCGGACAGCTACATCACTGTCGCATCAGAAAAGCTCATGGGGTGAGCTGGTGCGGTGCTGTTATGGCAACTCATTTCATGGGCCGTCATGGGTGCCCACAGCATAATCATTCCAGTCAGCGGCACCGGCTTGCAACTTGCGCTGTCGCATGGCACGCCCAATGGGAAAGCTCAATTGACCATCCACCACCGCCGTTCACTGCTCGAGCATTTGCGCGGCCAACTGGCTGTTGATTGGTGGGGCCACCACGGCATCGCCCACTGGGCCAGGGTGCGCGCCAACGGGCTGATGCTGGCCCGCGACACCGGCGCGAACCCGCATGTGGTCGAGCTGTTTGCGTTTTTTCATGACGCCAGGCGGATCAACGAGTACGACGACGAAGATCACGGCGCACGCGGCGGCGAATTGGCCGAGCGCTTGAAGGGCCGCTACTTTGATGCCACCGACGACGAGATGGACCTGCTGACCTACGCCTGCACCCACCACAGCGATGGCAGGACGCAGGCCGACCCAACCGTGTTGACCTGCTGGGATGCGGACCGCCTGGACCTGGGACGGGTCGGCATCACCCCAAATCCCAAATACCTCGGAACCAAGGCCGCTCGCACCGAAGCCAGCATGGCCAAGGCCAAGCAGCGTGCCGAGGCCTGGTGCGATGCTTTTGATGAGCGGCGGCGCAGGCAAGACTGACCGGCTTAGCCTAGCTCGCCACATATGGCGTGGACTACAACCACACAAAGAACTGAATAAAACGATACAGTCAATCTCCACACAGAACTCTTCTCGGAGAAGCACGATGACCAGGATCCGCCTTCATACCCTCGTGGCCGCGCTTGCCGTCGCTGGCTCCAGCCTGCTGCCGTCCGTTGCCCAGACTGCTGGCGATTGGCCTCAGAAGGAAATCACCCTCATCAACAATTTCCCGCCCGGATCGGCCACGGAGCTGACGGCGCGAGCCTTTGCGCGCAGCATCAGCAAAACCCTGGGCAAGACCGTGGTCATCAAGGCGGTGCCCGGCGGAGCTGGGCAACTAGGCCCTGCTGAACTGGCCCGCAGCGCGCCCGACGGCTACACCATGGGGCTGGTGGGCTCGTCCTCCTACCTGACCGCGCCACACATGGTGGACTTGCCGTTCAAGCCCTGGGAGTCATTCGACCTGATCGCGCAGATCGCCGAACTGCGCTACGGCATCGGGGTGCGCAAAGACTCGCCGATCAAGAGCATTGACGACATGATCAAGCTCTCGAAGGAAAAGCGCCTCACCTACAGCTCGACCAGCCCGAACAACGTGCTGCCGATGTTTCAGATGGCCAAGTTCAATGGCGCCAATCTGCGCTGGATCGTCTTCTCGGGTGGATCGGAAGCCGTGCTTCAGGCCGTGGGCGGCCACGTGGACGTAACGCTGCAGAGCGCGACTGAAATGAAGCCGCAGATCGAGGCTGGAAACCTGCGCCTGCTGGCCTCGGCGTCTCCCACACGTTGGCCGGAATACCCCGACGTGCGCACCCTGCGTGAGCAGGGCTACAACTACATCAGCTTCGGCCCGATGGGCTATGCCTTCCCGCGTGGCGTCGACCCCAAGATCCGTGCGCGCATGGAGGAGGCTTTTGCGATCGCGATCAAGGACCCCGAGGTTCTCGACCAGCTCACCAAGCTGGGGGTTGCGCCTTCATACCGCTCGGGTGCCGACTTCCACAAGTACATGAAAGAGATGGAGCCGCTGTTCATTCAGATCTTGACTGAATCCGGCATGAAGACGCGATGAATGGCGCCGCGATGACCTTCTCTGGCGCCCGCTGGACCGCCATCGGTTTGCTGGGCGCTGCTGTGGCCACACTCTGGCAAGCGCAGGCGCTGCCACGCTGGGGTTTCGACGGGCCCGGCACGGGGATTTTCCCGCAGGTTCTTTCGGTCATCGCCATCGCGCTGTCGGCTCTGGTGCTGTTGCTTGACCGGCGCGCGCCGGAACCGGCAGACAACGGCGACAGCGAGGCCGTGTCACGCTACGATCTGGCAGAGCCGGCGCAGCGACGGGTGTTCCACTTCTACCTGTTGGCTCTGGCGCTGATGGTGGTGGGAACCTGGTGGCTGGGCTTCATCGTCACGGTCGCCCTGGTCATCATCACCATCATGCGGTTTGGCGAAGGTGTGAGCTGGCGCGCCACGCTGATCACCACGGCCTGCGTGGTGCTGGTGGGTCAACTCGGCTTTGGCTGGTTGCTCCAGGTGAGCCTGCCGGAAGGCCCGCTTGACCGCGCGGTGCTTGGGCTGATGCGCGCCGCAGGGATGCTGTAGTGGAAAACCTCATCGGCGGCTTCGCCACGGTCTTCCAGCCGGCCACCCTCGCCTGCTGTTTCATCGGCGTGTTACTGGGCACGGTCGTCGGCATCCTGCCCGGCCTGGGCCCGCTCACCACCATCGCACTGCTGCTGCCCATCACGTACAAGATGGACGTCACCTCGGCGATCATCATGCTGTCGGGCATCTACTACGGCGTCGCCTATGGTGGCACCGTCACCTCGGTGCTGATGCGCATCCCGGGGGAAGCTTCGTCGGTGGTCACCTGTCTCGACGGCTATGAGATGGCCCGCAAAGGGCGCGCCGGCGCGGCGCTGGGCATCGCCGCCCTGGGCTCGTTCTTCGCTGGCACGGTTGGCGTGGTCGCCATCTCCTATCTGTCGCCCCCGCTGTCGCGCTGGGTGCTGGCCTTCGGGCCCGCCGAGTACTCGATGGTGATGCTCGCCGGGCTTGCTCTCGTCACCTACTTCTCCAATGGCTCCAGGCTGAAGGCGGTGCTGATGGCCGTGTTCGGCTTGTTGCTCGGCACCGTCGGGTCCGATCCGCTGGCCGGGTCGGCGCGGCTGACCTTCGGTGTCTTTCATCTGCTCGGCGGCATCGACCTGGTGCCGCTCGCAATCGGCCTGTTCGGCATCTCCGAAGTGCTGTCGATGGCCTTGACCAAGCCGGAGAAGCTGAAGGTTCTGACACCGCCAGCCACCTTGTTGGGCTTCATGCCGAACCGCGAGGAGTTTCGGCGCTCGGTGGCGCCGGTGATGCGGGGCACGGTCATGGGGTTTCTGGTCGGGCTCATTCCGGGCGGCGGCGCGGTGCTGGCAACCTTTGTCTCCTACGCCACGGAGCGCAAGCTGTCCAAGCATCCGGAGGAGTTCGGCAAGGGGGCGGTGGAGGGGCTCGCCGGCCCCGAAGCTGCCAACAACGCGGGCACAGCAGGTGCCTTCGTGCCCCTGCTGTGCATGGGCGTTCCGGCCAACGCCATCACGGCGCTGCTGCTCGGCGCCTTCATGATCCATGGTGTTGCCCCCGGCCCGACCATCATGGAGCGGCAGCCCGAGATCTTCTGGGGCATCGTGGCGAGTATGTACGTGGGCAACGTGATGCTGCTGATCTTGAACCTGCCGCTGATCGGCTTGTTCGTGCGCATCCTGGACGTGCCGCGTGCCTGGCTGGCACCGATCATCCTTATGGTGTGTCTGATTGGCGTCTATTCCACCAACAGTGCTCCCATGGACGTTCTGCTCGCGGTGCTGTTCGGTATCACCGGCTACATTCTTCGCCGCTACGGCTATGACCTCGGCATCGTGATCCTCGCCTATGTACTTGGCGGCATCTTCGAACGCTCGGTGCGCCGGGCATTGGCCATCTCCGATGGTGATCTGGCGATTTTCGTGTCGACCCCTCTGACCATCAGCTTTGCGGTGATCACGGCCGTCTTGGTGGTAATCGCCTTCATCCCACGCCGGCAGATCGCATCTCCGAAGTAGAAACACAGGCCACGCTGGAACCGTGATTCGCCGGGCGCATCGAGAAGCGGCTGATGAAGCGGCAACCCAGCGATGGAGAGACGGAGCGCGTGTCGATGTCGGGCTGGCTTGGCTAACTGAGCTGAATTTGCAGCTCTTGAACAGAAGACGTTCACTGGTAGGCGCGGGATCGAGGCCCGAACACTGCACTGCACTTCGCAGGTCAACGGCCCGTGGTACGTGTTCACGGGGTACATCGAGGCCCGACATGCCTGCTCCTGACCGGATGCACCGTGAGCGTCCAGCCACCCCACATTGCGCGGCGACTGGCATGACATGAGGATGGTGTCCACCCAACAATTGGTGGACGCCCATGTATCCCAGAAGTACCCCGCGACGGCGACACGCCGTCGAGTACAAAGCCAAAACGCTGGCCGCTTGCAGCGAGCCTGGTGCGTCGATCTCGGCCGTGACGCTGGGCCACGGACTGAACGCCAACCAGGTGCGCAAGTGGCGCCAGGGGCGCCAGGGGCGCAGCCTGAAGCACGCGGGTATCGGGCAGTCATTGGGCGCGACGGCTAAGGCGTCCAAGGCAATCGCGCGCATGCTGGCAGCCGATGCTCGGTCCGACCGAGGGCCTGAAACCGCGCGCGATCAGACGTGCCAATGCACGTCTCGCATGGCCAAGCCAAGCCGCCACCCACAAAGAGCCGCGCCGCGGCACGTCACAAACTTGAAACACAAACGTCATGTAATGAGCCGCACTACTCTCCTAAACGATGCACATGTCGAAAATATTTCATCTTCTGGCGGTTCTGGCATTGCCCTTGGTTGTCGGTGCTTGCGGTGGCGGCAGTTCCGGCACACCATTCGAGACGCCAGTGCTGTCGGCCACCGCGCCACAGAACACGTATGACCTGTCCAACTACGTTTTGACCGGCAGCTACCTGCTGCCGGTGGCGCCGTCGGCCGCCAACAAACTGGCCCACGAGGCCTCGGCAGTTACCTACAACAAGGACACCGACACGCTGTTTGTGGTTGGTGACGGTGGCACGTCAATTGTTCAGGTGACCAAAACGGGTGTGCTGGTGGATTCGATGCAGTTGGCCGCCGGAACCAGCCCGCAGGGTACCTACTTCTACGATCCCGAGGGCATCAGCTATATCGGCAATGGCAAGTTTGTGATGGTCGAAGAGCGGGACCGCCAGGTCAACGAGTTCAGCTACGTCGCAGGCAGCACGCTGAGCGGCGCCAATGTACGAAAGGTCAAGCTCGGAACGAGCATCGGCAACATTGGCATCGAGGGCCTGAGCTTCGATCCGATGACGGGAGGCTACGTCCTGGTCAAAGAGGCGACGCCTGTGGGAGTTTTCCAGAGCAGCATTGACTTTGCCTCGGGCACTGCCTCCAATGGTTCGCCGACAACGGTCAACTCGATCAACTTGTTTGATCCGGCAAAAACAGGACTTTCGACGCACAGCGATGTCTACGCAGTCTCCAACATCTTGGCCAGCACCTCGCCCGACTACAGCCACCTGCTGGTTCTTAGCGCGCCTGACGGCAAGATTGTGAAGATCGATCGCAGCGGCAATATTCAAAGCACCCTCGCGGTCAGTGCCACGGCAAAGATCGAAGGCATGACAATGGATGGCCAAGGCAACCTCTACATCGTCAGCGAAGAGGGTGGCGGCAGCATCGACAGACCACAGTTGCAGGTCTATTCGCCCAGGACCAGCAAATCCGCGATGTCGATCGGGAGCAATCTCTACCTAACGTTCAACCAGCCCATCATGGCGGCTACCGGTAGCATCACGCTCAGTAACGGCGCTGGTGACACCCGCACGATCGCCATCACCGACACCACACAGGTAACGATCAGCGGAAATACGCTGAAGATCAATCCAGCGACGGACCTGGTTGCCGGGAGCACCTACGGTGTGAGCTACCCCGCCGGGGTGATCAAGGATGCCGATGGTCGCGAAGCACCAGCGCTTAGCTCGTCGACCATAAGTTTGAGTACGCTGCCCGACATCCTGGCGCCAGAGTTGGCCAGTTCATTGCCCTCTGACGACGCCGCAGGCGTCACTGGCAACCACATCGTGTTGACCTTCAATGAACCCGTAAAGGCCGGCACTGGCAGCATCTATATCAGCAACGGGCTGGGCGATTTGCGCAACATCGCTGTCAGCGACATCACCCAAGTCACGATCAGCGGTAAGACCGTGGATATCAACCCCAGCGTGGACCTGATCAAAGGCCTGACCTACAACGTGCAGATGGCCAGTGGCGTGATCAAGGACCAGGCCGGCAACAACTTCGCCGGGCTGACATCACCGACCGCGCTGAATTTCAGCACCATGGTGTCGTCGTCGACGCCCACGGTGCTGATCACCGAGGTCAACTCCAACGCAGTTGGCGGCGACTTCTTCGAACTCTTCAACTACGGCGCTACCGAGATCGATCTCAGCGGCTGGAAGTGGGACGACGACTCGGCCAACCCGGCGTCGGGCGCCACATTCCCGCCGGGTACGAAGATCGCTGCAGGCCAGCGAATCGTTGTACTCACCGAAAGTATTGACGCGGCATCGTTCAAGACCGCCTGGGGTGGTTTGACGGGCGTCACGGTCGTCACTGCGGCCACCGCGCCATCAGGCTTGGGCCTGGGCGGCTCAGGCGACGCAGTTGTGTTGTTCGACGCCTCGGGCCGAACGATCACGTGGTTCAACTACAAGACGACAAACATCATCTCGGTCGCGGCCGACGCCACCGTGCTCACGCCAGCGGAGGCGGCAACCGGCGTCACGCGCGCGTCGACACATGCCGGCCAGTCCTTTGGCGCTGCGCTAGCGACGACCTCGGCTGTGTGGGACGGCGTATCGGTACTGGCACCGAAGTACAAGTCGGCGGTGGTCGGAGAGCTCAACGCCATTGCCTCTGGTGTGGCGATCGGCTCACCGGGCAACTGACGCTGGCGCGCGCCTGCATGATGCGCGCGCCTGTCAACATGTCGGGGCTGAGGCTTGTGTGCTGGCCATGCAAGTAGCCCTAACAATTGAAAGGCATGGTCAAATCGACTTGAGCTCTCAAGCAAATGTGGCTTTGCCACTTTGCTTGATCCCCACGGGGGGCGGCCGGCTTCGGCCGGCCTTGGGGCGCTCAGTGGTTGCTGCCCCAGTTTTCAACATGCAACCCAGCGTAGTTCACAAAGTCCGCTTCATTGTTGGTCACCAGCGTCACGCCTAAAGCGATCGCGTGGGACGCGATGAGTTTGTCCAGGGCATCGCGGTTGCGATCTTTGAAGGCTGCGCGTATCGGGCCATAGGCCCTGGCCGCTGGTGCATCGAAGGACGCAACCATGATGTCGTCGAGCAAGCTCTCCAGTGCCGACCGGTTGGCTTCCTTGACGGCAGGGCTTGAGCACGCGATACCAAATTCAAGTTCAGCCAAGGTCACCGCAGAAATGACAACGTCGCCCACAAAGCACGCCGCAAAGCGCTCGCGCACCTCGGGAGGCTGGTGCTTCATCAGGTAGAAGCAGATGTTGGTGTCGAGCATGTACTTCGGGCTCATAAAGCTTCACGCTCGCCCTCGACGTTTTCGCCCCGGCCCTGGGACATGAAGTCTGGTGAGAACTTGGCCGGTGACATCACGATGCCCGACCGGGCCGGCAGCGCACAAACGTGTCAGGTGGCGCAACGAGCCTCGCGCCATGGGCCGTCCAGACCAATGCGGCCGTGCCTCACCCACCGGCTTGCCTGCGCACTCAACGAGGTGAAGGGCTTATCGCTGCCGCAGCCAGTACAGCTCGCAGCCGGCCGGGGGCGCAAGACAGGCTATAGCTGCACGCCCTTGGTGAGCGCGCCGTCGACCACCAAGTTGGTGCCGGTGATGAAGCTGGCAGCCGGGCTGGCCAGGAAGGCTGCGGCGTTGGCCATCTCCTGCGGCGTTCCCATGCGACCGGTCGGGTTCATCGCCAGCGCCTTCTTGAAGAATTCGGGGTTGCCTTGCTCGATCTGGGTCCAGACGCCACCGGGGAAATAGGTGTTGCCCGGCGAGACCGAGTTGGCCCGAATGTGCTTGCCGGCCAAGTTATAGGCCAGGCCCTGGGTGTAGTGGACGATCGCAGCCTTGAAAGCGCCATAAGGTCCGGCGGCGAAATCAATCTCTCTGCCCGATACGCTGGAGATCGTGACGATGGATCCGTGCTTGCTCTTTTCTAGGTACGGCATCGCCGCGCTGACCAACCGCACCGTGCCCATCATGTCGACCTCGAAGCCGCGCTGCCAAGCGGCATCGTCGTCGGCGATCGCCAGCGCGCTGACGTTGGCAACAACGATGTCAAGGCCACCGAATTCGGCAGCTGCTGCGTTCACCCAAGCCGCCAGTGCCGGGCCATCGGCGACATCGACGGCTCTGCCGAAGGCCTTGACGCCGTGAGCAGCGAGTTCGGCCACGCTGGTCGCCACCTCGTCGGCGTTGCGGGCACAGATCGCCACTTGCGCGCCTTCGGCGCCCAAGGTCTGCGCAATCGCGCGGCCAATGCCCTTAGTGCCGCCAGTGACGACTGCCTTCAAACCTTTGAGACCCAGATCCATGACATCTCCTCTGTGACGCGTTGTCGATCGCGCTGCAAGCAGCGCTGTGGATTGCGCGGGCGATCAGCCCGGCGCGAGATACTTCTTGCTGATGCCCGCACCCACCGTGTACTTCGGGTCGACGAAGTTACCCAAGCGCACCTGGCCGCATTGACTGAGCATCATGTAGGCGTCCCAGCGGTCATAGCCGTATTCAGCTTCCATCCACAGGATCAGCTCCTTGTAGGCGATGCGGGTTGCGTCCTCCAGCGGTCTGGCGCTGCCGATGGCCATGATCACTGATTCGTTTTCAAGCCGAGGCCAATCGAGCTGCCAGCGCTTGATCAGGTCGACCTGTATCGTCGTCGTGCTGGCGTACTCGACCGCCGTGCCGCAGACCTCACCGTCACCCTGGCACGCATGGGCGTCGCCGATGAACAGTCGACCGCCGGCACTGCGAACCGGCAAGTAAGTGATGCTGCCTGGCCCCATGTCGGGTAGATCCATGTTGCCGCCGTGGCTGTCAGGTGTCAGGGTGTTGATCGAATCAATCTCGGGCGAGCAGCTCAAGGTGCCGATGTGCGGCCGGTAAGGCAGTGTGACACGCTTGCTCCAATAGACGCCGTTCTCATCGAGGTCGATCTTGCGGACGATTTCTGGCAGATCCTCTGCCAGCAACGCGGTCAGCGAGGTGCCGCTGAGCGCGCCGAACTGCGGGATCATTGCGCAGGTGCCGCGTGGGTTGGGCCCGCGCGGCGCCATGGACTCGATGTAGACCGCCAGCACATCGCCCTTCTCAGCGCCTTCGACCATGATCGGCCCGTTCTGCGGGTTGACGAAAGGCATCGTCAGCACCCGCGACGGCAGGTCCTGCTCGGTCTTGACCTGGCTGTTGAACGCATCGCGTGTCTCGACCACGACCCGGTCGCCAGGCCGGACCTTGAGCACCGGGTCGGAATATGGTCCGATGGTGTAGTGGAACTTGCCCTGTAGGGCCTCGGTCAGCGCGTGGGTGTCGGGGCTGCGGCCCTGGGCTACGCCGCGCTGGCGCATGATCGATTGATTCAACCAGTCCATGGCTTGCCTACCTTTTCCTTCAGATTGACGAGAACGACAGTTTGCTGCATTTTGAAGTTAAGCCATGAATCTCGGTGTATCGACTCATGATCGCCAGATTTCTCAAGTGTTCGCGCGGAATCTCTTGGCTGACTTGACAGCGCTTGCTCACCAGCATGCGCTGCAACACCGCAGCGATGAACTCCAGGTTGTGCTCGACCAGCACGAGGGTCAGCCTCATGCGGTCGCGCAGTGATCCCAGGGGTTCTGGATTCGCCCGACCGTCCAGCCGTCAAACGGCGAGCCCAATGGTGCTCAGATCTGCTTCCAGTCACCCGCCTGCTCGAAGGCATAGGCCGCGCGGTAGATTGTCGCTTCGTCGTAGTGTTTGCCCACGAGCATCATGCCCACCGGCAAGCCGTCAACCAGACCACAGGGCACGGTGATCGCCGGGTGACCGGTGACGTCGAACGGGCAGGTGTTGGGCAACATCTCGAAGGCACGCGAAACCACCTCCTCGACTGACGAGCCCGCGGGTGGCAGCGGCGTGGCGGTCAGCGGCAGCGTGGGCATCAACAGCAGGTCGAACTCCGCGAACTTGACGTCGTATGCGGCGGTGAGTTGGCGGCCCAGGTTTTGCGACTTGGCGTAGAAATGGCCGCGGTAATGCTTGATGAAGTACTCGCCCAGGACCATCGTCAATTTGAGCGTTTCTGACAACTCATCGGCGCGCTGCTTCCAGCCAGCGTGGAAGTCGACCATGCTCGTGACATAAAGGCCCTTCCAGTTGAAGCCGTGGCCGTTGTCCTTCATCATCTGTTGGGTTGCGCCCTCGGCGGCGATAGGCAGCCAGATCGCCGGCCCGACCAAGTGCATCGGTACAGACACCTCAGACACCGTGGCGCCCAAGGCCGTGAACATCGCCGCGGCCTTGCGCACCTTGGCGTCGACTGCTGGCTGCGACTGCGGCCAGCCGAAGCCTTCGGTGACGATGCCGATCTTCAGGCCGGCAACGCCCTTCTTCATCAGCTCGCTGTAAGGCTTGGCGGTTTGACCAGCGTGCTGGCGCGGGTCCAGTCCGTCTGGCCCGGCCAACACCTCGAGCATCAGCGCGTTGTCGCTGACATTGGCCGTCATCGGGCCGGTATGGTCTATCGTCAACTCGATCGGCATCACGCCGGTGTAGGGCACCAGGCCGTGGGTTGCCTTCATGCCAACGATGCCACAGTACGAGGCCGGCATCCTGATCGAACCGCCCTGGTCGCCGCCCATCGCCAAATCGACCTCGCCAGCCGACACCAGCGCTGCGCTGCCAGAGGACGAGCCTCCCGCTGAATAGCCCATTCGATAGGGGTTGTGCACCGGGCCGGGCGAACTGGTGTGCGATCCGCCCGAAAAGCAGAAGTACTCGCATGTCGATTTTCCGACCACGGTGGCGCCGGCGTCTAGCAAGCGCGTGACAACCGTGGCATCGACATTGGGAACATAGCCCTCAAGCGTCGACGCGCCGTTCATCATCGGCACGCCGGCCAGGCAGATGTTGTCCTTGAGCACCACGGTCTTGCCAGCGAGCTTGCCGGTGGCAGAACCCTTGACAATCGTCTTGACATACCAAGCACCGTACTTGTTTTCCTCGGCCGACGGCCGGTAGCCCGGCGTGCGCGGATAGGTCACCACGGGCACGTAATCGGGCAAGGCGTCGATCACATCATAGGCGTCGAAATTTCCTTGCAGCAGGGTGTTGTAGACGCCGGCCTGCTCGGTTGATAGATGGATGCCCAGGCTGAGTGCGACCTCCTGAAGTTGGTCGACGGTGGGACGTTTGATGGCCATAGTGACTCCGGGTTAGGTTGATCAAGCATTGGTGACCTGGCATAGGCCAGGCAATGCGCACAAGCCCGGCGTCAAGCCTTTGTCACGGCGAGGAATCCAAGCTGAACACCCGCGGATTTTGGTGCATCATATTTTCCAGGTCAAGCATTTTATTTGCCTTGGAAAGCACGTTCAATCCATTACCTAGATCCGTGACACGGAATCTGGAATCCTCGGCCAAGTCGTTGATCTGATTGCGGAAATAGTCAGGGTTGCTCCTGACAACGCATCACGCTGCGGGTGAGTTGAGTGGGGTATCGATTTGGATACCTTCGATTCTTCAACACACCATGCGCCCATTGATTGTCGAGCAACTCGACGACGACCTCACCTCAGTGGCCGGACTGGCCTTGGTGGGGCACCGCCTTGAACGACTTGCGCCTGTGTTCAACACTTTGGAGGGCCTTAGATGTGCGTCGCTTCATTCAACGAAGAAGTTAGGAACTCCAATGCCATCTTGCCACCCATTACCAAAAAAACTCGTGTGAAAACCCGCACTTCTCTAACGTTCCGCATCCCGTCTTTGTGCGCCCAGAAGGCAAGCGCCTATACCGATATGTGGTACGTCTAAAAACTGATCGTGTTCCAGTTCCTCGACGCCTGCCGCAACAACCCCTGTGCGTACAGCCTGCGCAGCAATGATCGTGGGCTGGCACGGGTCAGCGCCGTGCCATCGGGCACCTTGATCCAATTCGCCACCAGCCCAGCAGCGTGGCGGCGGACGGGACTGGCAGCAATGGTCTCCACACCAGCCCGTTGCTGCGCTTCATCGACGCGCCCGACCTGCCGCTGGAGACCATGCTGAAATGCGTTTCGGCAGCGGTGGCGACGGTCAAGCTTGAGCCGGTTGTGAACGCCACCAGCAAAGCGCAGGTGCCTGGTGTGACCTGGACGGCGGCGAGTTGTAGCGACAGCCATGCCTACACGGCCCCTGCGGGCAGCTTCAAGGCGAACGCCTACGGCGTGCACGACAGCTGTTACGGCGCGGCGTGTTGATATTGACGCGGCGCGATCAGGCGCGGCATGCGTCCAAGCACCACCGCCGCCAACATCGCGGGCAGCCGACTCGATCTTCGGCACCGCAATCAGCGCAAACACCGCCAGGATGGTTTATTGTCGCGTTATCGTTTAACTCAATCGAGGTGATTTGATGAACCCCTCTTCCTCAGCCTCTGGAATCGCACCGGTGCGCGTCGCATGCTGCCAGATCGAGCCACAGGTCGGGCACAAAGCCAGCAACCTGGCCAAAACGGCCGATTTCATCGAGCGCGCTGCGAAGGGTGGCGCACGCATTGTCGTGCTGCCGGAGCTGTGCAGCTCGGGTTATGTGTTCGAAAGCAGATCCGAGGCGCGTTCGCTGGCCGACGCTTTCGATGACGGCGCTTCGACCACGCTGTGGGCAGGCCTGGCGCGTGACCTGGGCCTGCACATCGTCGCCGGATTTGCCGAGCGTGCGGGTTCGACCTTGTACAACGCCGCGGCCGTGATCGGCCCTGCCGGCCGCTTGGGCGTGTTCCGCAAAGTGCATCTGTGGTCGGACGAGCACCTGTTCTTCGCGCCCGGCAACCTGGGTTTTCCGGTCTTCGCGACCGAGCATGGCACGCTGGGTGTGGGCATCTGCTACGACGGCTGGTTTCCAGAGTTTTACCGCAGCTGCGCGCTGCAGGGCGCTGAATTGGTTTGCGTGCCGACCAACTGGGTGCCGATCCCAGGCCAGGACCCGACCCGTGAAGCGATGGCCAACATCCTGACGATGGCGGCGGCGCACACCAACTCGATCTACATCGCCGCAGCCGACCGCGTCGGTACCGAGCGTGGCCAGCCATTTGTCGGCCAGAGCCTGATCACCAGCTATGCCGGCTGGCCCTTGGGCGGGCCGGCGTCGGCCACCGAAGAGCAGATCATCTACGCCGACCTGGATCTGGCGTTGGCTCGGCGGGCGCGACGCTGGAACGATTTCAACCAGGTGCTGCGCGACCGCCGCCCTGACGCTTACGTGCAAGACAGCGGCGACCGCTGTTGAACCCGGCTGACCCGAGGCACCCATGTCCGCTACCGATCCCGTCGCCCTGACCCAAGCCCTGCTGCGCATCGACACCGTCAACCCGCCAGGCAACGAAGACCGATGCGTCGAACTGTTGGCCGACCTGCTGTCGGCCGCCGGTTTTGCCTGCCGGACGCATGAATTCGCGCCGCGCCGCACTAGCCTGGTGGCGCGCATCGGCGGACATGCCGGGCCGGCCGGTGGCCGGGCACCACTGGGCTTCACCGGCCATGTCGACGTGGTGCCGCTGGGCAATGCCAAATGGAAGCACGACCCTTTTGGCGCCGAGATCGTCGGCGGCAGGCTGTACGGGCGCGGCGCCAGCGACATGAAGAGCGGTATCGCCGCCTTCGTCTGTGCCGCGATCGACCAAGCTGAGCGCTTGCGGCAAGGCCCCGGCTTGAACCTGATCATCACCGCGGGCGAAGAGACCGGCTGCGAAGGCGCTTTCGCGATGGCGGCTTCACCGGACGGCCGGGCGCTGCTGGGCAGCGCCGGCGCGTTGGTCGTTGCCGAGCCCACCGCCAACCTGCCGCTGCTCGGCCACAAGGGGGCTTTCTGGTTGGCGGCCGAGGCACGCGGTGTGACGGCGCACGGTGCGATGCCAGAGCGCGGTGACAACGCGATTTACAAGATCGCCAAAGCTGCGGTTGCGTTGGAGCAATTCAGCTTCGAGACGGGCCCGCACCCGCTGATGGGCATGCCCACGCTCAACGTGGGCACGGTGCGCGGCGGCCTGAACATCAATTCGGTGCCAGACGCCGCCGAGATGAGCATCGACATTCGCAGCGTCGCCGGCCAGGACCATGGCGCGTTGCTGCAATGCCTTTGCCGTGTGCTCGGGCCGCAGATCGGCTTGCGCGCGTTGCTCGACGTGGGCAGTGTGTACACCGCGCCCGACGACCCGTGGATGCAGCGCGTCTTTGCGATCTGCAGCGCGCGCAGCGGCCAGGCCATCGCGCCGCGCACGGTGTCGTACTTCACCGACGCTGCGGCGCTGCGCGGGCCGCTGGGTGGCCCGCCCGTGGTGATCCTCGGGCCGGGCGAGCCTGAGATGGCGCACCAGACCGACGAGTACTGCCAAGTCGACCGCATCCACGAGGCGACGGCCTTGTTCGGCGACCTGATCACCGACTGGTGCGCGCCTGGCGCTTAAAGCCAGACGCGGGCGACCCTCGGAGGCTATCTCGGCGGCTGTCTACTAGACCAGTCGGCGGTGCGCTCGTAGGCGCGCGCGATGCGCAGGATCCGGGCTTCCTGGAAAGGCCTGCCGATGACCTGGAAACTCGTCGGCAGGCCGCTGCCGGTGAAGCCGCAAGGCACAGCCACCGATGGCAGCCCCATGACATTGGCCGGCGCCGACAAGCGAACGAACACCGACGAAACCGGCTCGTCGCTGCCGTCAGGCCACCGCACCGTGAGCTGGTCGCGGCGGGTCGCACCACAAGGCACTGAGGGCCCGATCAAGGCGTCCAAGCCGTCGAACATCTTTCGCCACGCCGCCTGCATCTCATTGCGAACGCGCAGTGCTGCGATGTAGTCGACGGCAGGAATCATCTCGCCGGTCTCGAGCATCGCGCGGACGTCTTCCTGATACAGGTCGCGGCGCTCGCGCAGCGCCTTTTGGTGGTAGGCGGAAGCTTCCGGCATGCACAGCCCGAACTCCACCGGCATGATCTGCCCGGCCATCGGGATGTCGACATCGACCAGCACCGCGCCCTCGCGGGCCAGTCTCTCAATCGCTGCGCGCACGTCGCGGGCAACTTCCGGGTCGACGTTGTCGAAGAAATAATTGCGCGGCACGCCGATGCGCAAACCCTTGACGCCGAGTTCGAGCTCGGCTAGGTAGTCGCCCACCGGCACGTCGGCGCTGCCGGGGTCTCTCGGATCGTAGCCGGCCAGAGCGCCCAGCGTGACCGCGGCGTCGCCGACCGTGCGGGTCAGCGGGCCGGCATGGTCAAGCGACCAGCTCAGCGACGCAATGCCAAAACGGCTGACGCGTCCGTACGTAGGTTTCAGGCCGACGGTGCCGCAGACCGCAGCCGGGATTCGGATCGACCCGCCCGTGTCAGTGCCCATCCCCATGAAGCAACCTCGGGCGGCGACCGTGGCGCCCGAGCCACCGCTGGAGCCGCCAGGGATATGGTCTATGTTCCAAGGGTTGGCAGTGGTCGGCGTGACGATGCCGTAGGCGAACTCGTGGGTGTGGGTCTTGCCGACGATGACCGCTCCGGCTTGCGACAGCCGATCGACACAAGCAGAGTTGACGCTGGCCAAGTGGTCATGGCGCACCTGCGAGCTGCAGGTGGTCGGCAGGCCGGCCATGTCGTAGAGGTCCTTGACCGCCACGGGCACACCGTGCAATTCGCCGCGATCCATGCCCGCAGCCATCTCGCGCTCGGCCTGGTGCGCAGCCGCCAAAGCATGGTCGGCGGTCAGCCGAACATAGGCGTTGAGCCTTGGCTCGTCGGCCTCGATCTGCGCCAGTGCCAGGCGGGTGAGCTCTACCGGCGAGATCTCGCGCTTGCGCAGCGCGGCTGCGACGCCTCGCAGGCTCAGCTTCAGGGGGGCAGCGATGTCGGTGCTTGCCATGTCAGCGCTCCCAGTTGGCACGGAAAGCGAACGCGGGCGCGGTCTCGCCCAGCGCAGCTTGATTCAGCGCGTCAAGCAGCTGGAAGACGCCATCCATCGACGGAACGAGTTCCTCAGCACGCGCTGGCGTCAAAGGCAGATTTGCCAATCGGGCTGCGGCTTCGAGCAAGGCTGGATCGGTGGTGCAACGTGGTTTCAGCATGACAGAGTCCCTCGGCGATGGTTGCGGGGCAGACATCACAGCCCCGTTGAAACAAGAAAACTTGTAAGCGTCTAACGAGATATGCGATGGACGGGCGATCGATGGACTTCGCGCCGGGCGCGCTCAGGGTGCCAGGTAACGAAGCAACCGAGGATCGTCCCTGACCTGCGCGGCCGTCCCCTCGAGTGCGACCGTTCCTCGGTCCATCACATAGACGTGGTCAGCCACCCGAAGCGCGAGTTCGACATGCTGCTCGACCAGGATCAGGCTGATCTCTTTGGACAACAGCACCAGGCGGTCGGCAATCTCTTCGATCACGCCAACCCATACGCCTTCGGTGGGTTCGTCGAGCAGCAGCAGCTTGGGTTTGCCGAGCAAGGCCCGTCCTATCGCGAGCATCTTGCGTTCACCGCCTGACAGCGTGGCGGCGGTCTGGCCCAGGCGCGTTGACAGCTTGGGGAAAAAGTCGAGCACCTCGTCAATGCGCGCAGACCGGCCTTGCAGGATTGCGCCGAGCTCGAGGTTTTCACGCACCGTCAGCTTGCCGAAGATCGCATGCTCCTGCGGTACAAAGCCCATGCCTCGGCGAGCACGCTGCTCGGTCGGCTCGGCGATCGCCTCCTGGCCGTCGAACTGGATCGCGCCCGACATCACCGGCAATTCGCCGGCAAGCGCCTTGAGCAAGGTCGTCTTGCCGGCACCGTTGCGGCCCAGGATGGCGACCATGCCTTTGGCGGCTGCCCGGATCTCGAGGTCGAACAGCACTTGGCTGCGTCCATATCCGGCATTGAGCTTGTGGACCTCCAACATGTTTGGGGACTCAGACACGGCTGGTGTAGACCTCTTGAACTTTGGCAGAGTGTTCGATTTGGTCGACCGTCCCGCTGTCGAGCACCTTGCCCTGGTCGAGCACCGTCAGGTGGTCGCAGATGTTCTTGATGAAGTCCAGGTCGTGCTCGACGATCACCAGCGCACATTCAGACTTGATCGGCAGCAGCAGTTCGCCAGTGACGCGGCGCTCTTCGGGGCTCATGCCGCCGGTCGGCTCGTCGAGCAGTAGCAGCTTGGGCCGTGGCGCCAGCGCCATCGCGATCTCCAGCCATTGCTGCTCGCCATGGCTGAGCTCGCCAGCCAGATCATCGGCACGCCCTTCCAGCCGGAACCTTGCGAGCGCGCCGAGGACGTCGTCGTGCATGGCACGCCGCGTTTTTGATCGGATCAGCGACCACAGGCTCTGCCCCGCCTGCAGTGCAAGCAGCACGTTGTCGTAGACCGAGAGCTCGGGCAAGACTGCGGTGATCTGGAACTTCAGGCTGAGTCCAGCGCGCGCGCGCTCGAACGGCAGTGCCGCTGTGACGTCGAGGCCGTCAAAAGTAATAGCACCGCTGCTTGGAAAGTGGGCGCCTGCGATGGCTTTGAGCAGCGTGCTCTTGCCCGACCCGTTGGGTCCGATCAGCCCATGAAATGTGCCCGCCTGCACCGACAGGTCGACGCCGCCCAGCGCTTGCAGGGCGCCGAACATCTTGGTCACGCCCTTGACTTCAAGCAGTGCCATGGCGTCAGCGCGCTGCTCGATCGCGGCCTGGCCGCCAACCGTACGAGAAGAAGCGCTCGCGGTTGGTGACGAACAAGCCCAGGATGCCACTGGGCTGGAATGCCACCACCAGCAGCAACACCAGCCCGAGAATCACGGGCCAGAAGCGCTTGAGGATGTCTATATCGGCCAGCACATAGCTGATCGCCTCGATCGAGATCGTACCCAGGACCGCGCCGACCAGCGTGCCCGAACCGCCAAACAGGCAATAGATCACCGCCATCGTCGACAAGCCCGGACCCATGTTGCCCGGCCCAATGAAACCCTGGTGGTAGCTGTACAGCGCTCCCGCGAGGCCGGCAATCATGCCGGCGAAAGAAAACACCACTGCCTTGTACAACTGCACGCGGTAGCCGAAGAAGGCCAATCGCTCTTCGTTCTGGCGCATGCCCGCCAGCACCAGCCCCATCTGCGAACGGATCAGGTAACGACTGACCAAGTAGACGGCGAGCAGGCAGCCAAACGCTAAGAAGTAGAACTCGATGCCTTCGACGAACTCAAACGAGCCTAGCTTGAGCAGTTTGATCGACGACAGCCCGTTGCCAGCACCCACATATTGCCAGCCCGACACCAGACGCTCGGATGCATAGGCACCGGTCAGCGTTCCCAGCGCGATAAAGATCGAGGTCGGCGTCTTGCGGCCGAGCAACAAGAACATCGCGAACGCAAACGACAGCAACAGTCCGATCAGCATCGCCAGCGGCAGCGTCCCCCAGATCTCACTGAAACCCAGATCGCGTCCGACCAGCGCGATCACATAAGCCGGCACGCCGAAGAACAAGGCCTGACCGAAGCTCATGATGCCGGAGTAGCCCCAGCACAGGTCGAAGCTCAGTGCGAGGATAGAAAGGATCAGGATATTGGTGAACAGCGTGATCAGCTGAGGGAAGGCATTGAGCGCAAACGGCGCAATCAGCAGCGCCCCCAGCATCACGGCCTCGACAATGGGCAGCACCCGCACCGCAGTGCTGCTGCCTGTCAAGCCTTTGGTCGAGCTTGCTTTCATCTGGGTGCTTGTTTCGTCGCGTTGCTGGTTAGTCGGTTAGCACTCCTTCGGGTCGACCATCGTCGACTTCTTGACGATCTCGTAGCGGGTCTTGCCGGCAACGACCTTGCACACCGCGATGTACATGTTCATCTTGCAGTGCATCTTGCCCGGCACCATTTCGGCGCCGCCGCCAGGTCCTTCCGAAAGCTTGGCCTTGTCCAGCGCGGCTGCGACCGCGTCGCGCGACAGGTCGCCCTTGGTCGCTTTGACCGCAGCCTCGTAGAACTTGACGCCGCGGTACATGCCGGTAGACGCACTGCCGGCGGTGAACAGGTACTTGGTGTTCGGGAATTTCTTCGCGTAGTCTTCTTGCAGCTTCTTGCTGAACGGGTCGTCAACCGCCTGGAAGTAGTCCAGGCAGCTCACCAGCCCATCCATCTCGGCCGCGGGGTGGTAGTTCAGCAGGTTTTCGTCGTAGTACACGCAGCTGACGACGCCGCCGTTCTTCTGGAAACCGCTCTCGTAGAGCTGCTTGACGAAGGGTTGCAGGCCAGGCGGGATGATGGTGTTGAAGACGCAGTCGACCTTGCCATCGCGGATCTTGCCGATGGTCGCCGAGTACTCGGCCTGATCCAACGGGTAGTACTCCTCGAAAACCACTGTGCCGCCGTTGGCTTCAATGACCTTGCGTGCGTACTTGTTCAGCAATTGCGGCCAGACGTAGTTGGCCGAAGGCAGTGCGAAACGCTTCTTGCCCAGCGTCTTGATCAAGTACGGAATCAACTCATCGCACTGCTGCGCCGGGGTCGGGCCGGTGTTGAACAGACCCTTGGTGCACTCCTGGCCTTCATAGAGCTGAGGGTAGATGTAGAGCGTCTTGCCTCGGTTGACGATGGGGTCCTTGATCGCCTGGCGCATCGCGCTGGTGATGCCGCCGAGCACAACATCGACCTTACGGTCCTGTATCAGCTTGCGCACGTTGCCCACGGCGATCTTCGGATCCGACGCGGTGTCTTCCAGGAACAGCTCGATCGGGCGCCCGAGAATGCCGCCGCCCTTGTTGATCTGCTCGACCGCGAACTGCGCGACCTGCCAATTGGCATTGCCCGAAGGTGCGATCGCGCCGGTGATGTCGGTGGCGATGCCCATCTTGATCGGACCTGCGGCATGCGCGAATTCGGGCTTAAGCAACCAGCCCCCCCCGACCCCGGCCATCCAGCCCGAGGCGGCCAGCGCACCGGCGCCCGTGAGCAGTCGGCGACGACCGTCGACCACTGGTTCGCCAACTGCGGGCTCGGCGTTTTGATTGAAGAGCTTGGAATCGGACATGTCAGAGTCTCCCTTGTGCAATGAAGCCTTGCGGCCTGAACTTGACGATTGCGAGCGCAATCAGGAACACGAACGGATCAGCAAACACAGGCGGTACGATCCAGGGTAGCCCTGAGGCCATGCCGCCCACCACGGATGCGCCCAGTACCGGGCCGACAAAGGTGCCGACCCCACCGAGCATCACCGACAGAAAAGCCTGCACCAGAAAGCGAATTCCGATGTCGGCCGACAATTGATACAGAGGAACTATCAACGCACCCGCCAAGCCAGCGAGCGCCGAGCCGAAGGCGAAGGTCAGCGCATAGAGCCTTGCGGTGGAGATGCCGCAAGCGCGGGCCAACATCGGGTTCTCCAGCGAACCGCGGATGCGCAGCCCCATCGAGGTCCGGGTCAGAAAGGCCCAGCTCGCGCCGATCACCACCAGCGTCGTGACAATGATGACGGCACGCCATATTGAAAATTCAAGGCCGCCTACCGTCACTGCACCGGCCAGCGGCTCTTCGATCGACTTGTAGTGCCCGCCGAGCAAGCCGCGCACCACCTCTCGTATCACCAGTCCAATCGCAAAAGTACCCAGCATGGCAATGATCGGCGCGCTGTAGAAGCGTCGGATGATCAGCCGCTCCAGCAGCAGACCGACCAGCGCCACCACGATGGGCGCGGCGATCAGACCGGCCCACAGCGGCAGGCCGAATTCCTGGAACAGGTACAGCGTGTAAGCGCCTAGCAGCACGAACTCACCGTGCGCAAAATTGAAGATGCCCATCATGCTCGCGATCACACCCAGGCCGAGCACGATCAGCACGATCACCGAGGTGAATCCCAGCAGGTCGAAAGCAAGTCTGACGGCGTTGTCCATGGTGTAGACAGTAAGCAAACTGTGTGCCCGCTGCATTCGCCGTTTAACCGGCTGAGTCGCACCAAGGCGGCGCGCTGAACGCACCTGAAGCGGGTTCGCGCATTCCTCTCGAATGATGCCAAACCATAGAGCGCTGATTTTGGGTGTTAACCCCTAGGACCGGACTTTCGTTCTGAGACGCTCATCGCGCGCCATGGGCCATCCAGACCAATGCGGCCGTGCCTCACCCACAGGCTTGCCTGCGCACTCAACGAGGTGAAGGGCTCATGCGGCAGGTAGAGCATGGCGGCCATGACCTGCGCCACCGCGTCGTCGTCAAGATCGCCGTCGCCTTCAAAGTTGTTGCCGTCGCGAACCTCTAACTCAATGCCACGGTAGCGCCCAGGAAGTTCCTCAAGCGTGACGAATCCAGTGACATCGACCAATCGGCCCTGCGCATCGCGGTTGAGTTGGTGGCATGGCAATCCCCCGGGCTCGACAGCCAACACGATCGGCCAGCCCGTGAGTTCACGCAGCGCGAATGCAAAGTAGCGGCACTCACAGTGCGCGTACTGCAGCCGAAGAAGATCGAGCGCTGTGTTTTCGGGCGATCGCTCAAAGACTTCCGGCCCGTAGTCGAACTCGGACTCCATCACGATGTTGGCCTCTTCGGCCAACTCTTCCAGCGTCGGGATCGGACGATCAGCGGGCAGGTGGGCCTCCAGCAGGGGGTGCGGCTTGCCATCCCAGCCCACACCGAACATCTCGAACTGACTTTTGAACATCATGTCCTCCTCGGAAATCGGACATCTTTGACGATCAATGGCTCAGGACGTGAGCCTTCTAAAGCGCGCAAACCCTGCGCAGTTGCCTTGTTGCGCAGGCCCGGCGACATCCATCATCGAGAGCATGACGAATCGCGTGACCAGACCCAAGCCCATCCGAGTACAGGATCGACGTCACACCGTTTCAAGCAAATGTGGCTTTGCCAGTTTGTTTGACCCCCATGGGGGGCTGCCGGCTTCGGCCGGCCTCGGGGCGCTCAATGCGAGCGCCATAGGCATAACGCTGGGCTCAGTTATCGAACCGTTTGAGATCGCGGTAAAAGTTTTCGTGCGACCCCAGCGTGAGGAGCTTGAGGCTTTGCTTGTCCAAAATGCGGCAGCCCAACAGACATAGCTGATTGGAGATACGGAACTTGTACAAGTGAATGCCCGCCAGGTCGCCGACTTTAGCGTCACCCACCGAAGGGTCGGCGCTGATGGCTCGCAGCGCCGCGTCGAGTTCCAGTTTTTGCGGCGCGTGCAGCCTCTTGGTAGCCCGCACAAACGAGGGCGTGACGAACAGGCGCATCAACTGAAGACGTATTCGCCGACCACGGCCTCCTGATCCGCCACCAAGAGGTCGCGGATCATGAAGAACGACAGATCCGGGTTCTCCTCGGCAATCTTGCCGATCTGGGACCAGTACTCGATCTGCTTGGGGGTGGAACGGTGTTGCACTTGAGCGCAGCTTCTGGCCTGTTCGACCAGTTTGTCCGATAGTTTGACGTTGACAGTCACGTGGACTCCTTACGGGGATGCTCCATAGTAGCGCAAAAGGTTCCCAAAAGGTACCCGGGTCTTTGTTCGACTGATCGTGCCGATCAGGTGTCAAACCAATGCATATTTCGGTCCATCGTGATCGCCGGTTCCGGCATCGTGACCGCCGAATTCGGGAATGTGACCGGTCGTTTCGGTGAGGTGACCGACGGGCATCGCCGACGACGATGGGTTTGCTCGGCATTGGCCGGCCACAGCCACATCGACGCTGGTCAGCAGGTCTGATCGAACGGGCCAAAGACCATGCGACTGCGCGAGACGACAGTCGCGCCGGCAATTGGCTGACCGAACGAACAAGCTCGGGGTCGTGCCGATTCCAGCCACCTCTATTGGTAGTCGTCTTCGCGTTGGTGCTTGACGGCCAAGATCGTTACCGCATCCAGTGCGGGCTCATACCGGTACAAGGCCAAGTAGCCGCTAGCACCGAAGTCGATAACCAACTCGCGCAGGTCTTCGCTGTCGTCAACGGGTCTGCCAATCATGGGCGCATGGGCAAGCGGCATCAAAGCGCTTCGGATAGCCAGCAGGGCTCGCTTGGCCACGCTGGCATCTTTGCTGACAAGGAACGTGCGCAGGCGGGACAGGTCGGATTGGGCCCGCGCAGAAAGCCTTACGTGTGACATGCCGGAGCAGGCGCATCGGGAGCTTGTTGGACCCGGTCAACCCAAGCGCTGAACTCATCCAGGGTGATGTGAAGACCGGTTTCTTTGTAATGCTCGAAGGAAGACTCGGCAGCGGCGATGAAGTTTTGTCGCACCTCTTCCTTTTTCACATAGTCAAGGATGGCCTCTTTCATGAGGTAGTGCGGTGTGCGTTTCTTGGCTGCAGCCAAAGCCGCGATGCGGTCTCGGTCAGCGGCGTCCAATTTGATGGTGACAGACCCGGCTCGTGTCATTGTTGCTGAAGAAGTTTTCACGGTGTCATCTAGGATCAAAAGGTAACACCTATTGTGTTTGATGCACCTTTTGACGTCAAGGACCAAGCCTGCGGCTGAGAAGCATCGGCCGCCGCCCGGATGAGGCCACCCACTTGGACGACAAACTCGCCACGGGCAGCGAGCGCCGTGGGGCGAGGCCTTCGGTGAACAGCGCGACCCCGCGCTGGCTCAAGAATCAACCCTGAAGCACCTGCGCGAGCAATGCCTCGGTGGTTCTTGACACCACCCACTCCAGATGCACGCGCGCTCGGGTGAGTCCGACAAACAGCAAGCGCCGGTTCAACTCGCCCAGGTCGGCAAGCTCGCATTCCGTCAGCACCACGGCCACCGCGGCTTGCCCCTTGAACCGGCGCACCGATTCCACCAACAGGTCGCCCTCGGTCCACTTGGCGTCGCCACCCTCGTCAAAGGCGCCGGTGAAGTGCCGCGTGCGCCAGGGTCCCAACTGGTCCAGGTGCTGCAGCGCTGAACTATCGCGCCCGCGCAGGCTGATGACAGCGATGTCGTGCAGCGCGAAACCACAGTCCAGGCAGCGCTGCACGCCCTTGATGGTGGCAGCGACAAGGTGCTCTGGCGTGTCGTAGACGATGGGGTCGGAGATCTCGCCCTCGAAATCTGAGCTGGCCTCAACCTCGGTGGCCGTCAGCCTCAGCAGGTTGATCAGCTTCACCAGCGCGCGCGGTGAGCGGAAGTTCTCGTACGAGGTGACAGCCGCCGCTTCGGCAATTTCAAAGCCTTCCCGGTCGGCGTAGAGCCGCTGCTCGGGGTCTTCCAACAGCAGCGCCCTGCCCTTGGGTCGCAATCTCGACAGCAGCGCCTGCACCCATTCGGGATGAAAGTCTTGCACTTCGTCCAGGACGATGAAGTCCAGGTCTGGCTCGCTGCCAGCAAGGCGTTCGATGCAATGCGCCTCCACTTCACGGAAAAAGCTGCGCGAGCTGAAATCGACCGGCATGCCAAAGCGACGGGCAATGCGCACAGCAAACTCGTGAAAGGTCTCGGCGGGCACGCGCACCGGCAACACCTTGGCCATGTGGTCGGCCAGCGCGCGGTTGAAGCACAAGTAGGCTGCGCGCTGACCGACAGCATCCGCCTCGCGCAACATGCGCAGCGCGAGTTGCGTCTTGCCCGAGCCCGCAGTACCCACCACGCGGATGATGCCGGACGGCACCTCGATGCGCGGCACCCAGGTGGCCAGGCCGGCAGACAAGCGGGTGACCGATTGCTGCAATCGCCCGGTCAGCGCCGAGACGTCAGGGACCACACGGAAGCGGTTTTCGAAAAACGCCAGCACCTGGGGTTGGATGTCGTTCGGACTGCCACTCCCCAGCGCCCCGGCAACCCGTGACACGACTTGCTCGAACTCGGTGCTGTCGACGATCTGCTCTCTGGGCCACTGCGCCGTCTCGGATCGCACCCGCGCGTCGGGAACTACCAGCAGTTGACTCACATGCACAGCCAGGTTGGCCGCCGCCAGCCGCGACCGCATGGCACCGTACTGCCGCCTGACCTGCCAGGTCACGCTCTTGCGTTGGTCGCCGTAGGTTTTGAAGATACCGTCGCTCTGAAAGTCCACGCCACCTGACTTGACCTCGATCAGCAAGACGTCACCGCTCTGGTTGACCACCACGATGTCGATCTCACCGTGCTGCTCACGTCCCCCTGAGCTACGAGACCAGTCGACGCTGTGAAACAGCGTGTAGGCATCGGACAGCCCAGTCTGCAGCGTTTTCAGCAACCCAAGCTCAGCGTACTCACCTGCGTTGATGGCCGCTCTCGGCGGCAAGCTGGGGGACAGGTGAGCCATGTAAACGGAGCGCCGGTTTAAACGAGCGGCAGATGTAAATGGACGTCGAACCAAGCAAGCTGCGTTTAAATCGCAAGCCGATGTTGTAAACGCTTAGCGCCATATTTACACACTGTGCGCTGTAAATCCGCAAACAGTGCTGGATCGCAACACGGGCCGGGACGTCAACTGGGATGCAGGTACGTTGCCTACGTTCAGAGTCCGAGCATTGACCTCAGCGCCTCGCTCGAGAGCGGTGCGGAAGATCTGGAAAACGTCTACGCCTCAGCGGCCTGAACCAATCGCAGGGCCGAGCATTGAGCGATGGCAACGAAATCACGGTCTTTCGTCAGCAGTGGCAAACCATCACGCAGGCAGATCTGCGCAATGAGGCAATCGATCGTCGACCGTATCGTGTAGCCCTGAGCTCGGCAGTGGCGGTAAAGCGCTGAGGCTTCCTCGTACCCAGCCCTGTCGAGTTCGGGGGGCATCGCGAACGCATCCAGCAGGTAGGCAACTTTCTGAGCCGTTGCGCTGTCTTTAAGGCCTATCAACACTTCGGTGAGGATCGGGCCCGTCAGTGCAATTGACTCGCCGTCAGCGATCGCACGGGTCAGTCGAACGGCGGCGGCCGACTCATGGCCGTTCAGGAAATCGATCCAAACCGATGTGTCGACCAGCATCAGGGCAATTCCGGCCCAGCATCGTCCGACCGGCTTTGGCGCAAAGACACCAAGTCGCCCTGCCACTGAACCTGTCCACGCAAGGCCAGCAGCTGCAGGCGTTTGAGTGTGTTGAGGTATTCGCCCAACGCGGCGTTGACCGCAGCTTTCTTCGAGGGAAACCCGCCGAGCGCCAGCACTTGATCCAACACTTCGTCGTCAAGCTCTACATGTGTTCGCATGGGACAAAAACCTGATCTTTGATGGTCCAATTTTTGAGATTTTAGGCCCATCGCTTGCCGTGTCAATTGTCAGCGACCATGGCCTGGCGGCGGGTTGGTCTGATCCAACGCAAACAGCGTCTGACGCGGCCTGCATCTTGGCTCGGACCGCAGTGGGTCAACACTTAAACGCGATGCCGATTTAAACGACGTCGATTTAAAGCGCTAAATTTAAAGCGCAGGACATCGCTGTAAACATCGAGTGCCAATGCGCGCGATGTACGGGGCGTGGCGAGGATCAGGACGAAATCGTCTGCCCCAGCCATTTGTCCAACACGCGGCCAACATAGCCTGAGCCCAATCCGTGTCCGGTATCAGGCACCACGGTCACCGGCAAGCCAAGCAACCCGGCCAGCGTGACAACGGCTTGTGGATTGCTTTGCCAGTCTCGGTCACCGACATGAATTTCGCAGTCCAAAGGCGCGGGATAGTTACCGCTGCGCGCCAGTGCCTCCAACTTGCCGGACCTCGGAGGAACAAAGCCCATCAAGGCTTCCTCGTTCGAGAACTCGCCGACGATTGGCGCCAGCAACAGCACCTTGCCGATGTAGGGTGGCGACTGCGCCTGGGCATGTAGGAACAGGCAGGCGCCATAGGAATTGGCAACGACCCAACCATCGGCGTGCCAGCAGTGGTCCCTGAGATCCTCGGCCACCAGGTCGATCTGCGCCTGAAACGACAGCGCTTTGAACTCGCCGACCGTCTCTCGTCCCTTGACCTCGTGGCCACGACCGGACAGCGCTCGACCCAATCCGCGGTCGAGGCGACCGCCATGTCCGGGCAAGAAGTAGATCGTCGTCACCGCGCACCCAATCAAGGCAGTTCAGCGCCGACGCGATGCATCGGTGCGCTAGTGGATCAGGTTTGTCGTGACGATCAACCCGACACGGGTTGACGCCCAGGGGCCAAGTACCCGGGCAGGAAATCAGACAGCGAAGTCCGTGACCTTGGCACCTGTAGCCAGCGCAGCCTTGAGCCACCGGGGCTGCAGACCACGCCCAGACCAGCTATCGCCTGTGGCGGCATTGTGGTATTTGGCCGCCACCTTGCCCTTGGGTTTGGCCTCGCCTGAAACCCGACCGCCAGACGCCTTGCCCGAAATATCAGCAGCGGTCAGGCCGAATTCGGCCATCAACGCCCGCACCTTCGCGATGCTGCCGGACCGCGCTTCGCGTTGCATCTCATCGATACGCTTTTCGATATCCATACGTGCTGCCATGAGTTCTTGAAGTTTTGACATGTCAGGTACTTTCTTTGTTTGGTAGTTGAGGTCAAGTGGAAAATCAAATAATAGTATGCCATATATTGCGACACAAGCCGGCGACACAAAGCCGGGGAAACCCTTATGAACGCGTCAAGCGCCTTGCGCTGGGTCAAGCCCACAGACCTCGTTTCAACAACTGGTGTGCCATAGCTTCAAACCGGTGGCCTTGGCCGAGGGCGCATTCAACAACCGCAAGCTTGGCCGGCAGATAAATCCGCCGGAGCGTGCGTCCATGATCGCCGGCGGAATGTCCGGCCCGCGTTGGTCGGCGCCACACTGCACCCTGCCCACCTGTCGAGCCGCCGCCAAGCCTCCATAGCGCCGATACTGGCAGGGCTTGATCCTCCGAGAGCACACAGCCAGCGGCCGCAATCCCGACACCATGCTCCACATCCACTTCTCGAACCGCTACGAGATCCTCACGCAGGGGCTGATCGACCAGCTTGCGCAGGACCGCGGCAGCGTGTTCGAGACGGACCAGATCGTGGTACCCAGCGAGGCCGTGCGGCGTTCGCTCAACCTGGCGATCGCCGACCACGACGGCATCTGTGCCAACGTGCAGTTCAGCTTTCTAGCCCGGTGGCTGTGGCAGCAGATGGCAAAGCTACTGCCCGATGTGGTCGCCGAATCACCGCTGGCCCCGCCAGTGCTGACCTGGCGGGTCGACAGCGCGCTGGCTGACCGCACATTCGTCGACGCCCACCCTCGCCTGGCCAGCTACCTGCACAGCGCCGACGAGGTGATGCGGTTCGAACTCGCCCAGCGCGTGGCCGGCTTGCTCGACCACTACGTGACCTACCGCCCGGACTGGCTGGCTGACTGGTTGGCCGACCGGGGCGATGGACAGATTGCCAATTTGGGCCGGCAAGATGGCGACGCGCGCGCCGACTTGCGCTGGCAGGCCGCGCTGTGGCAGCGCATCAGCGCTGAGCTTGGCCAACACGACCAGCACCGCCGGTTCAACGAAGCGCTGCAGCCGCTGTCGCCTCAGGTCGCGCAGGCCGCCGGCTTGCCGGCCAGCGCCCATGTCTTCGTGCTGCCGACCATGCCGCCGCTGCACATTGAGTTGCTCAAGCAGATCGGCCGCGTGACCGACCTGCACCTCTACGTGCTCAACCCCTGCCGCGAGTACTGGTTCGAGCTGATCGACCGCCGCCGCCTGAGCCACCTGGCCGCGCGCGGCCAGGCCCAGGGCCATGAGGAGGGCCACCGCCTGCTGGCGGCTTGGGGCAAACAAACCCAGTCGCATGTCGACCTGCTGGTCGATCACTGCGGTGAGGCGGCCGAGGATGACAGCCACTTCGAACCCGCTTCGGCTGACACTTTGCTGGCCAAGCTGCAGAACGCCATCCTGGACCTGAGCGATCTGCAGCCCGGCACGGTGGCGCTCGCCACCGATGACCGCAGCCTGTCGCTGCATGTCTGCCACTCGCTGACCCGCGAGCTCGAGGTACTGCAAGACCACTTGCTGGGGCTGTTTTGCAAGCCAGGCCTGCAGCCCTCCCAGGTGCTGGTCGTTACCCCCGACCTGGAGGCCGCCGCGCCCTTGATCGACGCGGTGTTTGGCACCGCGCCCAAGGACCGCTCCATCCCCTACACCGTGACGGGCCGCGCCCGCAGCAGCGTCAACACCTGCGCCCAAGCCTTGCTGGCCCTGCTGGCACTGGCCGGCTCGCGTTTTGCGGCCAGCGCGGTGTTCGGCCTGCTGCAGCAGGCCAGCGTGGCGCGCCGCTTCGGCCTGGAAGACGACGCGCTGCAACAGGTGCGCGACTGGATTCGCGTCTCGGGCATGCGCTGGGCGCTGGACGCCCAACACCGGGCCAGCTTCGGCGTCCCGCCCGAGGCCAGGCACACGCTGGGCGACGGCTTGGACAGGTTGTTCCTGGGCTATGCGCTGCCGACGCGGGTCGAGTCACCCCTGCTCGACCTGCTGCCCGCCGGCGACGCCGAGGGCTCATCAGCGCTCGCGCTGGGCGCTTTCTGGCGCTTCATCGACGCGCTGCAGCGCCTGCAGGCCGAGCTGGCAATGCCCAAGCTGCCAGCGGACTGGGCCGGCACGCTGCTGACTAGCCTGGAGACTTTCGTGCAGGCCGCAGACGCCGAACTCGACGACTTGCGCGAGCTGCAGCAGACGATCCGGACGATGGCCGACACGATGCAGCTTGGCGGCGTGGCCCAGCCGCTGCCGCTGGCGGTGGTTCGCGCCGCGCTGACGCAGTTGCTCGACGACCCGGCGCGCGGCGGCGTGCCCAGCGGCCGGGTGACTTTCGCGGCCATCAGCAGCCTGCGCAACCTGCCGTTTGAGGTGATCTGCGCGATCGGCTTGAACGATGGTGTCTTCCCCAGCGCGGTGCGGCCGCCCGAGTTTGACTTGATGGCGCTGAGCCCGCGCCGCGGCGATCGGCAACGCCGCGACGACGAGCGCAACCTGTTCCTGGACCTGCTGCTCGCAGCGCGCGGCAGCCTCTATCTCAGCCACGTCGGCCGCAGCGTGCGCGACAACTCGCTGCTGCCACCGTCGGTGCTGGTCTCGGAGCTGCTAGAGGCCGTGCTGCCGGCCATCGCCGACGACCCGGGCTCGCCGCAGTCGCTGGCCCGCGCCAGGCAGCGATTGGTCGTCGAGCATCCGCTGCAGCCCTTTGCGATCGAGGGTTTCGTGATCGGCGGTGACGAGCGGCTGCGCAGCTTCAACCGCGAACTCGGCGACGCGCTGCGGCGCAGCCTGCAAGCGCTGCCGGCCGGCCCGACCGCACCAACCGCACCGACAACACCGACAGCACCGACCGCCGCGCCCGAGATCGCCGGACTGGAGGGCGACAGCCGGGGCGACAGCAGGGACGACAACACCGACGACAGCGATGACGATGGCGCACCCGAGGGCCAGCCGCTGTTCTTTGACCTGCCCCTCTCAGCGCCCGGCCCGGACTGGCGCGAGGTGTCGCTGGCGCAACTG
>JBILYN010000462.1:0-3470 GCA_044377715.1 Aquabacterium sp. | reverse complement strand
GCAGTGCTGGTTGCCGGTGCGCTGATGGGCGCGGGCTGGATCGCGCTGGCCGGCGCACTGCGTCAGTGGCGCGGCGTCAACGAGACCATCTCCAGCCTGCTGCTGGGCTACATCGCCATCGCCTTGTTCAAACACTTTGTCGAAGGGCCGATGCGCGACCCGGCCAGTCTGAACAAGCCCAGCACCCGGCCGCTGGAGGAGAGCTTGCGCGTCGGCGCCATCATGGGCAATTCGGCAAGCGACAGCCTGCTCGGCGACGTCCACTGGGGCTTGGTGATTGGCTTGGTGGCCTGTCTGGCCGCCGGCCTGTGGCTGAGCTTCAGCGCCTCGGGATTCGCGCTGCGGGTGGTGGGCGGCAACGCCCGTGCTGCCCGACTGGTCGGTCTGCCCACCGACCGCCTGATTCTGCTGTCCTGCGCGCTGGGTGGCGGCTGCGCCGGCCTGGCCGGGGCTGTTGAGGTGGCGGCGGTGCACCAGTCGGCCAACACCGCGGTGATCGCCGGCCTGGGCTACACGGGCATCCTGGTGTCTTTCGTCGCCCGCCACAACCCCTGGGCGATCCCGCCGGTGGCCTTGCTGTTTGGCGGCTTCGCGGCCGCCGGCAGCCTGCTGCAGCGCCGGATGGGCTTGCCCGATGCGTCGGTGCTGGTGCTGCAGGGTTTTGCCTTCGTTTTCATCCTGGCGGCGGAAGCGCTGCGCGGCCGGTTGTTCGGCTTGTTCGGGGTGGGCCTGGCGCGAAGCGTCAAGCTCCGCCTGGTGCCGGGGGCTGCGGCATGAGCGCCGAGATCTGGCTGGACCTGCTGCTGGCCATCGTCGGCGGCGCGGTGCGGGTGGGTACGCCGTTTCTGTTTGTCAGCCTGGGCGAATGCCTGACTGAGAAGTCCGGCCGCATCAACCTGGGGCTCGAAGGCGTGCTGGTGTTCTCGGCGATGGCAGGTTTCGGCGGCGCTTACCTCAGCGGATCGCCCTGGGTCGGCGTGCTGCTGGCGGGCTTGAGCGGCGCCGCGCTGGCGCTGCTGCATGGCTTGCTGTGCTCGTTGAAGCGGGTCTCGGACATCGCCACCGGCATTGCGCTGATGCTGCTCGGCGCGGGGCTGGCCTTCTACCTCGGCAAGCCGCTGATCCAGCCGCAGGCGCCGCAGATCCCGTCGATTGCGCTTGGGGCCTGGAGTGCGTCGCCCGGCGTGCAGAGCGCGCTGGCGATCAACGCGCTGTTCCCGGTCGGCGTGGCGCTGGCCGGCTTGCTGGCCTGGGGCCTGGCCAACACCCGCTGGGGCCTGGTGGTGCGCATGGCGGGCGACAGCAGCGATGCCGCGCGCGCGCTGGGTTACTCGGTCAACGGCGTGCGCATCGCCGCGACCACCGCCGGCGGCTTCATCGCCGGTCTGGGTGGCGCGTCCTTGTCGCTTTACTACCCCGGCAGCTGGAACGAAGGCCTGTCCAGCGGCCAGGGCCTGATAGCGGTGGCGCTGGTGATCTTCGCGCGCTGGAGTCCCTGGCGCTGCCTGGGCGCGGCGCTGTTGTTCGGTGGCGCCGGTGCCATCGGCCCGGCACTGCAATCGGTGGGCATTGGCGGTGGCTACTACCTGTTCAACGCCGTGCCTTACGCACTGACGTTGGCGATCCTGGTGGCCACTTGTTCGCCTCAGCGCGCCGTCAAGGGCGCACCTATGGAATTGGGAGTCTCGACATGAGTGGATTGGGTGGTTTGAACAAGTCGCCGAATGGCGTGGTGGTCGGCTTGGTGCAGTTGCATCTGCCGCTGATCGAGACGCCGGCGCAGTTGGCGGCGCAGACGCAGCGCATCTGCGAGATGGTCGGCAAGGCGCGGCGCAACCTGGCCACGATGGACTTGGTGGTGTTTCCCGAGTACGCGCTGCAAGGCCTGAGCATGAGCATCGCGCCCGAGCTGATGGTCACGCTGGATGGCCCCGAGGTGGCGGCGTTCAAAGCGGCCTGCGTGCAGCACCGCATCTGGGCTTGCTTCTCGATCATGGAGGCCAATCCCGGCGGCAACCCTTACAACAGCGGGCTGATCATCGACGACCAGGGCGAGATCAAGCTGTACTACCGCAAGCTGCACCCCTGGGTGCCGGTCGAGCCCTGGGAGCCTGGCAACCTGGGCGTGCCAGTCTGCGTCGGTCCGCGCGGCGTCAAACTCGGGCTGATCATCTGCCACGACGGCATGTTTCCCGAGATGGCGCGCGAGGCCGCTTACCGCGGCGCCGAGATCATCTTGCGCACGGCCGGCTACACCGCACCGATCCGCCATGCCTGGCAGATCACCAACCAGGCGAATGCGTTCCAGAATCTGGCCATCACCGCCAGCGTCTGCCTGTGCGGATCGGACGGCAGTCTCGACTCGATGGGCGAGGCGATGTTCTGCAACTTCGACGGCACCGTCATCGCCCAGGGCGGCGGCCGCGTCGACGAAATCATCAGCGCCGAGCTACGGCCCGACCTGGTGCGCGAGGCGCGCGCCGGCTGGGGCGTCGAGAACAACCCCTACCAGCTCGGCCACCGCGGCTATGTGGCGGTGGCCGGCGGCGCGATGGACTGCCCCTACAGCTTCATGCGCGACATGGTGGCCGGCACGCTGCGCTGGCCCTGGGAAGGCCAGGTGCAGGTGACCGACGGCAGCCCTTGCGGTTTCGCGCCACCCAGCCGGGTCTATGTCGGTGCCGAGCCCAACCCTGTGGTGCCCGATCCGGTGGCGCCTGACACCAGCCCCGCGATGAAGAGAGTTGCCTGACCATGACCACGATCGCCTCCGTCCCCTACGCCTGGCCTTACGACGGCCAGCTCACCCCCGCCAACACCGCGCTGCTGATCATCGACATGCAGACCGATTTCTGCGGCGTCGGTGGTTATGTCGACAAGATGGGCTACGACCTGTCGATGACGCGCGCGCCGATCGCGCCGCTGCAGCGCTTGCTGGCCGAAGCCCGCCGCGTCGGCTTGCAGGTGATCCACACCCGCGAAGGCCACCGGCCCGACCTGTCGGACCTGCCGGCCAACAAGCGTTGGCGCTCGCGGCAGATCGGTGCGGCCGGCGTCGGCATCGGTGACCTCGGCCCCTGCGGCCGCATCCTGGTGCGCGGTGAGCCCGGCTGGGACATCATCCCCGAGCTTTACCCCATTGCCGGCGAGCCCATCATCGACAAGCCCGGCAAAGGCAGTTTCTACGCCACTGACTTGGACCTGCTGCTGTGCACCCGCGGTATCCGCAACCTGGTCCTCACCGGCATCACAACAGATGTGTGCGTTCACACGACGATGCGCGACGCCAACGACCGCGGCTACGAATGCGTGCTGCTTGCCGATTGCACCGGCGCCACCGATGCCGGCAACCACGCCGCGGCGCTGAAGATGATCCAGATGCAGGGCGGTGTGTTCGGCGCGGTGGCCGACTCGGCGGCGCTGATCGCCGCACTCGCTCTGTTCTGACCGGCACAGCGCCATGCACGCCT
>JBILYN010000461.1:0-3472 GCA_044377715.1 Aquabacterium sp. | reverse complement strand
AGCGGCTACCGGGAAGGCGTCAACCCGGCTCGCTGGAAGGGTCACCTGGAGAACCTGCTGGCCACGATCAGCAAGCCCCTGCGCACCAAAAATCATCCCTCTCTGCCTTGGCAGCAGATGGGCGCCTTCGTGACTGAATTGAGAACTCGCCAGGGCATTGCAGCAAGGGCTGTCGAGTTTGCGATCCTTTGCGCCGCCAGGTCCGGCGAGGTGCGAGGTGCAAGGTGGTCAGAGATTGAGGCGAAGGTCTGGACCATCCCCGGCAGTCGGATGAAGTCTGGCAAGGAGCATCAAGTGCCGTTGTCAAGTGCGGCGCTCGCCCTGCTCGATTCGATGCCACGTATATGTGACCTGGTGTTTCCCGGCACCAAAGGTCAACCTCTGTCCGATATGTCGCTGACGGCTGTTCTGCGGCGCATGAACAGCGATTCGCGGGTCTGGAAGGACAAGGACAGTAGAGCCATAACGGTTCACGGTTTTCGGTCAAGCTTTCGCATGTGGGCTGCCGAGTCGACCAACTATCCGCGAGAAGTGGCCGAGCATGCGCTGGCGCATCAACTGCCCGATGTGGTCGAGCGTGCATACCAGCGTGGGACTCAGTTTGCCAAGCGCAAGGCCTTGATGGGCGAGTGGGCTGAGTTCTGCGCAACAGAATCTATTGCAGCTCATGCAATCTGCTGAAAATATGCGGGGACAACTGGGGACAGCGGGGGACGCCAGCAATGACGCGGGTTTAGGTGTCCCCAGGTACCCAGTCCGAGGCGGGGACAACTGGGGACAGGACAGTCACGGTGTGAGCCAACCCGGAGCGCATGATCCCGGAACAGAAGATGGGCGACATGGCGGCCGAAGCAGACGACCGCGCGGACCCGATCGCGTACCTGAAGGAGATCTCCCCCGATGCGCACTGCCGGGTGCGAAATCGCTGCAACGTTGCCCCTGCGCGCAAGAGCACTTCGCGTTACGCCGAGGTGGCGACTCCTGTGCTGGCCATCGTCACATAGGCCTCATGCACTTGGCGCAGATCGGCGCCCGGCGCTAGCACTTCGACACCATCGAGCACATCGTAGAAGCCAGTCTCCATCACGACTTTGGTTCCTAGCAGACCGACTCGCCTGAGTTCGCGTCGATTGACTTCTACCTTGACCACTTCCAGCAGGTCGATCACTGGGACCGGTGACACTTGAAGAACCCGATGCAGAAGTGGCCTGCGATAGAGGTCACTGCGATACGTTCGATGCCGCAACGCAGACCGGGATCTGCTCGCGTTTCAACGACACCGGAAAGAACTTGGCGACTGATGCCGGCAATACGTTTGGTTGGTCCATCTTCGACGTCTGGCGGCACGAATCACGGCCTCAAAAAAGACCTGATTACCCCTTGCGCGATAGATCCTATTCGTGTAGCGACATTGAGTACGGAGGAAGAAATAACCTATGAAACGACTGGTCAATTGTCGGCCTTAATCGTGCGTTCTACAGAGGGCAGATCCAGGCGATTTGGCTCATGAAACGGCACCTTTCGAAAGCCTTTGAAAACCACCAATCGGTGCGCCCAGAATGGACTGAAATTGAGCTCTTCATGCCGAATCACGGCCTCATCAAAGCCGCGATAGAACCGGACAGAGACGACTTTTGATGGAAACATCAGTACTTCCATTGACAGCCACGAGGTGACCTCCATGTCTCAACCTAGCCAACGAGAGCCAGCGTTTCTGCGACGCAAGGACGTCCAATTGCGCACCGGTCTTGCGCGCAGCACCATCTATCTGTACATCCAGCAAGGCGTCTTCCCCAAGCCCGTGTCGCTCGGCCGGCATGCCGTCGCTTGGCTCGAATCGGAGGTCAGCGCGTGGATCACCGAGCGCGTCAGGATGTCCCGAGAAAACCAGCGCAATCCGCGTTAGCGTGGCATGGCTTTCGATCACACGCAGGCAGCGACAAGTCCCGGGTCGCGACCTATGCCGGGCAATTTTCGGCGCTTCGCCTTTGACCGTCGCCGGCTCCCGATGCCTGGGGACTACTACGAGGGAGAAGGCGTCAAGTTGTTCGGGCGCGGCGCCTGGCGTGACGCCCTGTGTCCGTTCCACCAGGATACGAACCCGTCATTGCGGGTGCGTATCGAGACCGGCGCATTTCGCTGCATGGCCTGCGGTGCGCGTGGCGGCGACGTGCTGGCGTTTCACATGCGCCGGTATGAACTGGGATTCATCGACGCGGCGAAGTCGCTCGGCGCGTGGGAGCTTGTGCCATGACCATTGCTCAGGAAACGCCGATGGACGCGGCGTGTCGACTGGCCGCCGGCGCCCTGCGCCACGGCTTCAAGCTCGAGGCGCTGCACGCCTATACCGACTGCGACGCGAACCCCCTTTATTGGCGCATCCGTGCGAAGCATCCGGCAACCGGGAAGAAGTGGATTCGGCCTATGAAGCTCACCGGCACAAATTATGAGTTGCGCGAGCCCGAGAGGCCCGCCAATGGCAAACCGCTGTACCGGAGTCACGAACTGGCAGCGCGTCCCGACGACATGGTGATCCTCACCGAAGGCGAACACAAGGCGGACCAGTTGGCCGCGCTCGGGCTGCTCGTGACGACGTCGGGCGCGGCGGATTCCGCAGGCGACGCGGACTGGCAGGCGCTGGTCGGACGCGAGGTGTTGATCTGGCCCGATAACGATGCGCCTGGTCGCCACTATGCCGATGCAGTATCGGCTGCGTTGAAGCCACTGGGTTGCAAGGTGGGTGTCATCGACGTCGACCTGTTGGGGCTTGCGCCCAAGGGCGATGCCGTCGACTGGTTGGCCAGCCATCCTGAGGCGATAGCAGCAGATGTGCTGGCTCTGGCGTGTGAGCAAGAGCCGAGAATCGCGCAAGGTGACGATGCTGCGAAAACCGCGAGGTCTGAAACTGGCCTAGCCGATACGCCCGCCCAAGCGGCCGACGATGCGCTCAACACCTGCAGATACGGTGGCGGCCGGTTCGAGCTGACACAGCACGGTGTGCTTTTCACCGGGACCGACCATGATGGCAACCAGAAGGCGCCAGTGTGGGTGTGTTCCCCATTGGGGGTCATCGCCAAGACGAGAGACAGCAAGAGCGGTGAATGGGGCCGGCTTCTCGAATGGTTTGATGACGACGACGTCCGACACCAATGGGCCATGCCTTTGGAACTGCTCGAAGGCGACGGTACCGACGTGCGGCGCGAACTGGCGCGCCTGGGCTTGCACATCGCCACCGGCCGCGCAGCCCGTGACCTGCTGGCGGCCTACATCAAGGTTTGGCCCGTCGACCAGCGCTCGCGCTGCGTCGAGCGGCTCGGCTGGCATGATGCGGTCTACACGATGCCGTCGGAGACCATCGGCGACGCTGGCGAGTTGGTGGTGTTTCAGAACGCGCACGCGATCGAGCCCGCGTTTTCGACTGCCGGCACCGCCCAAGAGTGGCGCGATTCGGTGGCGGCGCTGGCAGCGGGAA
>JBILYN010000460.1:0-3473 GCA_044377715.1 Aquabacterium sp. | reverse complement strand
CCTCCAGCGCCGACAACTCCAGGTTCAGAAAGCGATTGGCCGCAGGGCTGAACAAGGACAGCGCGAAGCTGGGCAGGGCCGCAGCGCCCGAGAACACAGAGTTGACGCTGTTGGCCGGCAGGTTGACGAACTGGGTGTTGCTGAAGGCGTTGGTCGCGCCAGGCTGTAGCGTCTGGGAACCGGCTGCGTTGTAGTTGCCGCCAATGGTGAGGTAGTTGCCACCACCGACCGAATAGCCCGGAATGCCGCCCTGCACGCCACGCAGATCTGAGGCGCCCAGCTTGACGCCTAAGGTTCTACCGAAGCGGTCATCGGCCTCGACGATACGGGCCTCGATCAACACCTGGCGCACCGGGATGTCGATCTTGGCGATCAGCGCCTGGACTTCCTCGAGCTTGGCGGGGATGTCGGTGACGAAGAGCTGGTTGGTGCGGCTTTCGAAGATCACGCTGCCGCGTGCCGACAGGATGCGCTGGGCTTGGGCGCCTCCTGCGGCCGAGCCGCCTCCAGCCCCAGCCCCGGCCGCACCACCCGAAGCTCCAGCGCCGGCCTGCCCAGACAGGCCTCGCGCCACTTCGTCGGCGCGGGCATAGTTGAGCTGGAACGACTGCGTGCGAACCGGTTCGAGCTCAGCCGTCTTCTTCTTCGATTCCAGTTCGAGCTGCTCCTTGGCCACCAACTCCTCCTTGGGCGCGATCCACAGCACGTTGCCCGACTTGCGAACGCCCAAGCCCTTGCTCTGCAGGATGATGTCTAGGGCCTGATCCCAAGGCACGTCCTTGAGCCGCAGCGTGACGCCGCCGGACACGCTGTCGCTGGTCACGACGTTGAAGCTGGTGAAGTCGGCGATCACCTGAAGCAGCGCACGCACCTCGATGTTCTGGAAGTTCAGCGACAGCTTTTCGCCCGAAAATCCGGCGCTGGGGGTCAGTTTGTTCGGGTCGACCTTGAGCGGACGCAGTTCGAGCACAAACTGCTGGTCGCTCTGGTAGGCGCTGTGCTCCCAGTTGCCGCGCGGCTCGACCACCATGCGAACCCGGTCACCGCTCTGGGTGGTGGTCACGTATTGCACCGGTGTGCCGAAATCGGCCACATCGAGTCTGCGTCGCAGCGTCTCGGGCAGGCTAGAGCGCAAGAACTCGACCACCAGGCTCTGGCCTTGCTGGCGGATGTCAACCCCGACCTGGGTACTGGCCAGCGCGACGATGACCCGACCGGCACCGTCGGCACCGCGACGGAAATCGACGTCACGCAAAGGCAGATTTTCAGGGCTTTGCGGCGCCGCAAAGTGCTGTGCCTCAGCACTGCCGGCAGCCGGCACCGCAGCACCCGTGTTGTCAAGCAGCACCACCAGCACCTTGCCCTGCAACTCGGTGCGGTAGCCGACAGCCTGCCGCAAGTTGAGCACCAGACGCGTCCGCTCGCCGGCCTGAGCGATCGCCACCGATCGCAGGTTGCCCTGGTTGATGTCGACCAGGTTGCGGCCCAATGCATTGGCCATCCGGGGAAGGTCGATCGCGACGCGCGGCGGCGTTTGCACCAAGAATCCATTCGGTGGCAGGCCCAGCGGCTCAGCGAGCTCGATCCGCACCACGTCAGTGCCGGCTTGGGGGTTGCTGGTGATCGCCAGGATCGCGTTCTCGGCCAGCGCAAGCAATGGCGTGGCACCGGCCAGCACGAAGGCAGCAAACCGGGTGCACCACTTGAACATGCTCGACTCCTGAGGGTGGTTCATCGCGACTTTTCCTGGGCGCGCTCTTGCAGTTGCAAGCTGACAGCGCGCTCGGTCCATTCGCCAGCGGCGTCCTGCACCAGCTCGCGCAAACCGAGCTCGGTCTCGGTGACGCGGGTGACGCGGCCGAAGTTCGGGCCCAGGTAGTCGCCCAACCTGACCTGGTAGAGCTGCTTGTCGACCTTGATCAGCGCAAACGCCACACCATCCTTGTTGACACTGCCCACCATGCTCATGGCATCGAGCGGCAATAACTCCAGCGGCTGCTTGCGGCGGTTCGCCTCCGAAGCCAGCAGCGAATTCGGCTGCCCAGCTTGCTGCTTGATCGCAACGATGAGCTTCTGGCTGGAGAAAGGGTCGACTTGTCCGGCGTTGGCGTAGGGCACTGGTTCGAACTTCTTGGGCGCGGCCAGCGGCTGCACGCGGGGCTTGGCCTCGCGGTGCTGCAGCGCCATCCAGGCCTGCAAGTCCTGGTTTTCGGCCTCGCAAGCAACCAGCAGACCGCCGAACAGCGCCAGCAACAAGGCCCGTCGCAGCACCCAGGCGGCGGCGCAGGACGCAGTGGGCGCGATCACTTGCGGGCGCCCTTGGCTTTGGCTTCAGCCTCGACCCGGGCCTTGCGCAGCTCGGCCAACTCGGCGTTGTCCAGATAGCGATAGGTTCGCGCGACCGCGTCCATCGTCAGCAGGCCGGCGCTGTCCTTGGCCGCGGGCACGATCGCCAGGTTGTGCAGCGTGACGATGCGCGAGAGGTTCGCGAGGTCAGCAGTGAATGCACCGATGTCGTGAAAGCGGCCCGTCACGCGCACGCTGATGGGCAGCACTGCGTAATAGTCCTTGATCTCCACTTGACCAGGGCGAAAAAGCTCGAACTGCAGGCCACGACCTATGCCGGCCTGGTTGATGTCGGACAGCAGCGCATCCATCTCGGCCTTGCCGGGGAGTTGGCGCTCAAGCTGGGTGACATAGTCCTGCACCTGAACCTTCTGCTTGCGCAGCTCCGACAGGTTGACCGCTTGGCGCAGCTTGGCCCGGTAGTCGTCTTTGAGCCCGGATTCGACCCTGCGGTCCGCCTCGAGTTGGTCTGCAGCGCCCGCCACCAACAGCAGCCAACCCAAGGCCAGCGTCAGCGCGGCGGCACCGACCCAGGCGCAGACCTTGGGCAACATCGGCCACTGCCCGGGCTGGCGCGGATTCAGGCCCCGGAATTGCAGCGACACGCGGTCGAACAAAGTGGCCAGGTCAAGATTCATCGCGCGGCTGCTGTTGGCCATCGCAATTCCTCAAGCGGCTTTGCGCCCGCTGGCAGGGCCAGACGCCGCCACACCCGGCGGCTTGACAGCCACGCGCAGCGCGAATTCGTAAAGCCGCCGCGGCTCACGCAAGCCCGCAGCAGGCGGCGACATGACAGCCTTGATTTCGACCAGTTCCATGGAATCGAGCCACGCCGAGTTGTTCTGTGTGTTGCGCAGAAACTCCGACACCCGCTCGTTCGTCTGCGCCAGACCGGTTAGCAGCACCAGACTGTCAGTCTGCTTGAGGCTGCTGAGGTAGAGGCCGTCGGGGCATAGCCGTACCAATTGGTCGAGCAAATGCACCGGCAGGTTGCGGTTGAGCTGCAGGTCTTCGACCGCGGCCTGGCGCGACTTGAGTCCGTCGATCTCGGCGCGCAAGTGGGCAATGTCCTTGATCTGAAGCTCCATGCGGCCGATCTCGGTGCGCAACAAGCTGTTTCGGGCCAG
>JBILYN010000158.1:0-10335 GCA_044377715.1 Aquabacterium sp. | reverse complement strand
CCGAGTGCAGCGGTCGCAAGCCGCGATAGACGCCGATCTCGCGCCGACACAGCGGGCATGCGCCGTCGTAGAGCACGGTCAGCTGCGGGGACTCATGGGCAGGTTCCATCGTCATTCAGTGACCTCGTCGACGGCCCACAGGTCCACGCTGGCACCGGCTTGGGTGCCAACCTCGCCAAGGCGGATGGCCGCTGCGCGTTCGTTGACCGCCCGCTTCTGCGCGTCCGTCAGTCGCGCCAGGTTCTTCACCTGCAGCGCCATGCGCGGGTTGCGGGCCAGCGCCGCTTCATGGCGCATCAGGAAGTCCCAGTACAGCGTGGTGAAGGGGCAGGCACTGTCGCCGCTGCGCTGCGCGGGGTCGTAGCGGCAGCTCTTGCAATGCGGACTCATGCGCTGGATGTACTTGCCGGTGGCGATATAGGGCTTGCTGCCCATCACGCCGCCATCGGCGTACTGGCTCATGCCCAGGGTGTTGGGCAGTTCCACCCACTCCACGGCATCGACATAGACCGCCAAGTACCAGGCGTGCACCTGCTTGGGGCTCACACCGAGCATCAAGGTGTACAGGCCCGTGACCATCAGGCGCTGGATGTGGTTGGCATAGCCGTGCTCGAGCGTCTGCGCCAACGCGTCGCGCAGGCAGGCCATGTCGGTGGCGCCGGTCCAGAACCAGGCCGGCAAGTCCTGCTGCGCATCGAGAGCATTTCGTTCCAGATAACCCGGCATCTGCGTCCAGTAGACGCCGCGCACGTACTCGCGCCAGCCCAGGATCTGGCGAACAAATCCTTCGACGCTGGCCAAAGAGGCATGCCCGTCGCGGTGCGCTGCAACGGCGGCAGCCACCACCTCGCGCGGATTCAGCAGCTTCAGGTTGAGCGCTGCCGACAGGTGGGCGTGGTAGAGCCACGGGTCGCCCGGCCACATCGCATCCTGAAAGCGGCCGAACAGCGGCAGGCGATCCTGGATGAAGGCTTGCAGCGCCAGCAGCGCCTGCGCTCGCGCCACGGGCCAGGCAAAGCTGTCCAACCGACCCGGGTGTTGGGCGAAGCGGGTGTCGACAAGCGCGATGACCTCGCGCGTGACGGCATCAGGCTCGAAGCGGGCGCGCGGCGGCACGGCGCCCGGGCCGGCGGCGCCGAAGGCCTCACGGTTGTCAGCGTCGAAGTTCCACTGGCCACCAACGGGCTCATCGCCTTGCATCAAGACCTGGTGATGCTTGCGTTGCTCGCGATAGAAATACTCCATGCGCAGCGACTTGCGGCCTTTGGCATGCGCCGCAAAGTCGGCAGTACTGCTGAAGAAGTGGCGGTCCTCGCGGATGTCCAGCGGCAGGCCGCTGCTCTCGGCGACGGCCTTGATCGATGCCAGCACGCGCCAGTCGCCCGGCGCGGTCATCACCAGGCGGGATGGCTTCAGGCGCAGGATGTCGGCTTGCAACTGCGCAGCCAAGCTGCCGGCGTTGCACGACGCATCCAGACTGGTGTAGTGCAGCGGTCGGCCGACGGCTTGCAGATCCAGCGCGAAATGACGCATGGCCGCCAGGAACATCGCGATGCGCGGTTTGCTCGACCAGACATGGGTGGCCTCGTCGACGACTTCGGCCATCCACACGGCGTCGCCGCTCGCATCGAAACCGTCGAACGCCGCTGCATCGAGGTCAAGCTGGTCGCCCAACACCACGATCAAGGAGTGCAGATCAGCCATGCGCAGCCTTGTCGCGCCGGCAGGCGTCGGAGCAGTACTTCACGTCGGCCCAGTTCTTTGCCCACCGGCGCCGCCAGCTCATGGCCAAGCTGCAGCCCGCGCATGGCTTGCTGGGCAATGCGGCCTTGTTGCCGCGAAAGCCGGTGGTTCGCAGCGTCACCGCACAACCCCGCGGCCGCCGGCGATCAAGCCTTCTTCACCCAGGCGTTGCACCAGCCAGGGCCGGCCACCTGCTTGCCGGCGAATAGCGAGCAGCCGCCCGCCTTGTCGGCAGGCTTGCCCTGGTAGAGCGCGCAGTTGGCGCAGTTCTGGCCGACGGCGAACTTGGTGTACTTCTTGACATCGACGCGCTTGGCGTCCGCCACATAGCCCAGACCGACGGCCTTAGCGTCTTTTTCGTCGACCAGGGCCTGGGCCTGTGCACCAGTGGCCAGCACTGCGCCAGAAGCAGCCAGCGTCATCAGAAACACACGGCGGGGGACGGATTGATTCACTTGGAATTCCTTCAGGGGTGGTGAGAAACATTGACGAAAAGTTCAGCCGGCGAAGCACCCCGGGCGCTTGTGGCGGCGCGGGTCAACCCTTCAGGCTCGGTGCATCTGGTGGATGCACCAGCCGGAACGACCGCGGGCTGCAGCAGCGCCGCAGACAGCGCTTGAGCCGACAGCCAGGCTCCTTGGCCACCGCAGCAGCCGGGAAAGTCTGCACAGACAAGGGAGTAACGTTTACGGGTCAGCACAAACTAGAGTGTACGACATTAGTGATTCATCAAGAGTTCAATTGAAGGAACTTTCAGTAAAATTTCATATAATCGGCGTCAAATCAGAGTCACCTAAGAAGGTCGTATGAAAGAAACGAAGTCATCGATGCAAGCACCCCTGCCCGCGACGGGCGCTTCAGCGCCGTCGCTCCATCGGAGCGGCGCCGTGGCGCGCATGCTGCGCATGCCGGTGGCGACGCTGCGCGTGTGGGAGCGCCGCTACCGGTTGAGCCAGCCAGAGCTGACGCCCAGCGGCCAGCGCCTGTACTCGGCCGACGACATTCGGCGGCTGGCGTTGATCAAACAGCTGACCGACCTGGGTCACGCCATCGGAAGCCTGGCCGCGCTGGACATGCCGCAACTGCAGCAAGTGGCATCCACGCATGCACAGGCGTTGGCGACCACCCAGCGCAACGAACGATCGGATGTGGTCCACGCGCCACCAGCGCGGGACTGGCGGCTGGCAGTGGTCGGCGCAGCGCTGGGCAAGCGCTTGCAGCGACCCGCGCTGCTGCGTCGGCTGGACCGACCCGTGGTGTTGCTGGGACCGTTCGACGATATCGCGCAGGCCGCCGCCGGAATGCAGGGTTCGCGGCTCGACGCTTTGCTCTTCCATGAGCCGCAATTGCACGAGGGCTGGCTGGCCGCCGTCGAAGCGGCTGCCCCGGCTCTTGCAGGGGTGCCGAAAGCCGTTCTGTACAGCTTTGCTGCCGACTCCGTTTGCGAGGCATTGGCGACGTCTGGCACGACCTTGCTGCGAGAACCGCAGCCCGACGCGGTGGTGGCGCAATGGCTGAACAGCCTGTCAGCCAAGGCGGCCGCTGCGCCGCAGTCCGCAGTCGACCTGACCAAGCCGGGAGCCGACACCGTGCCGCCGCGCCGCTGGAACGACGCAGCGCTGGCTGACTTCGTGAACTTGTCGTCGACGATCGCCTGCGAGTGCCCGCGCCATGTGGCCGAACTGCTGATGCAACTCTCGCACTTCGAAGCCTACAGCGCCGAGTGCGAGCACCTCAACGCGGCCGACGCCGAACTGCACGCCTATTTGCGCCAGGTTGCCACGGCCTCGCGCACTCGTTTCGAGGCTGCGCTAGAGCATGTGGCCCTGCACGAAGGTCTGCTGCTGCCCTCCTCGGCGTAGGCCGACGACGCAGTGGCGGCACGGGATCCGCAGCGCGCCAAGGATGTCACTGCCGTCACTGCCGTCACTGCCGCAAGGCCAGGCCATCAAACATGAACTGAAGCTGGAACATCGGGCGCCGGCTTTCACGGGCGCCCAAGCCCTCGGCCGCCCCCCAATCCGCACAGCGCCCAAGCATCAGCTCTTGAAGCGTGGCCCTCTGGCCGCTGCGGCGTCGGACCAGAGGCCCCTGAAGTCCATTTCCAGCTGCAGCGAGGTGTCGCCGAACACCGTGTTGCCAGGCAGGCTCAGACCGCGAGTGAAGAGGTAGGCCAGTCCTCGCATAGTTCGTGAGATGGCTGGCTGAGTGCCGTCGCGGCCATCAGCTGAGTGGCCGTCTGCGGACCTTCTCGTAGCAGCCTCTCGATCTGCTGAGCCGAGCTCGTGGCAGAGGCGTTCCAATTCGAGCACCAGTGGGCCGGGTCAATCCAGCGGGTACTTCTTGAGCAAGGCGGTCAGGCGCTGATCTTCGTCACGCACCAGCTTTGCAAACTCTTCAGGCGAGGTGATCAGCACCGACGAGCCGAGGGCGGCAAAAAAGGTCTTGGTCTCTTCCATGCCGGCCACCTCGCGCACGGCCGCGGCCACCGTGCGCACCACGGCATTGGACGTGCCGAGCGGCGCGAACAGGCCATACCAGGTTTCGCTGGCGATCTGGGGCAGACCCGCTTCCACTGCGGTCTGCACGTCGGGCACGATCGGCGAGCGTGTGGTGCCGCTGGTCATCATGATCTTCACAGTGCCCGACTTCACATGCGGTGCAATGGCGGTATAGCCCATCACACCGATGTCCACATTGCCACCCAGCAGGTCATTCACCAACTGACCTCCGCCCTTGTAGTTGACGACGATCATGTTGGGGATGTCACTCTCCAGCATCTTCAGCCGAACCCGGGCCATGTTCTCGGTGGTGCCGAACGAGCAAGGCTTGGGCGCGGCATTGCAATGGCGCTTGAGGTCGGCGTAGGTCTTGCCTGGGATGCTGGGATGCGCCGCGTAAACGCCTGCGGTGATCGAGTAGGTGGCGATCGGCACCAACCGGGCGGCTGGGTCCACCCCCTTGTACATCGGTGTGTGGCGGATCACCAGCAGCGAGGGGATCTGCACCAGCAGCGTGTGGCCATCGGGCGGCGCATCCAGCACCCGCCGGGTGCCCAGCAGGCCGCCGGCTCCGGGCACGTTTTCCACCAGCACGGTCTGGCCCCACTTGGCCTGCAGTTCCCTGGCCACATGTCGGGCCATCGCATCCACCCCGCCGCCAGGGCTGTAGGGCACGACCAGGGTCACGGTGCGGCTGGGCTTCCAGAGGGCGGGTTCGACGGGCTTGGGTGACGCCGCCCAAGTGGGCATGGCCACCAGGACTGCGAACAGCAAGGCCCAGCGGCGGCAGGTGGTGGTCAAGTTGATCATGCGGGTCCGGACTGGCCGGGCTTTGGTTGTTGACTGGTTATATCAGAGCTGGCTGGCCCCGCAGAACCTGGAGACCGGGGTGCATGCCAGGCGCTCGACTCGCGCCCCTCATTGCTTGTGGGCCTGAGTGAGTTGCGTCGCCGTCTGGCCAAGAGGTGTTGGCGTCGGTGTAAATCCGTTTGAGGTCCTCGTTGTGGCGGGACTGCGGTGAGTCGAGTTGCAAACCGTCACCGATCAGGAACTATGCCTGGCTGAGGCACAACAGGAATGCGCGACCAGGCACGCACCTGGCACGCACATTGTTCAGCAATGATTGACTTCCAGCTTCAAGCCAAATAGAGTTCCCCTGGGTTCAACGTCACCGAAAAAAGGCTCTCCATGGAAGTCGTCCTCAGAAAATACGGCAACAGCACCGTGGCCGTGCTGCCGCCTGCCGTTCTCAAGGATCTGGGTCTCTCGGCAGGCCAGGCCATGACGCTCGACACCAACGACCAAGGCCAGATCGTGCTGGCCCGCAAGCGCAAGTACGTGCTATCGGACATGATCGCCCAGTGCAATCTGAAGGCGTCCCCGCCGGACGACGTGAAGCTGTGGGATGTGGCCAAGCCGGTGGGGCAAGAGGTCTGGTGATGGCTGTCTTCGACAGGGGCGATGTGGTCAACGTCCCGCTCGACCCGGCCATTGGACACGAGCAAAAGGGCACCCGGCCCGCTCTGGTCCTGACCACAAAAGACTTCAACAAACTCGGCGACGCGCTGGTCGCCCCCATCACCCAGGGCGGTGACTTCTCGCGCTACGCGGGCTTCGCCGTGAGCCTGACGGGCACCGGATGCAAGACCCAGGGCGTGGCGCTGATCAACAAGGTCCGGATGATCGATCTTGCAGCGCGCAAAGCTCGTCGAGTCGAGCAGGTTCCCCAAGCCGTCATCGATGAGGCGCTGGGGCGCTTGATGGCGCTGCTGGACTGCTGAAGACAATGGCCAGCAGTTGCTGCGGCAATTTCGCGTGCTCCTCCGCACCCTCCGAAGTACTGGGCATGGGCAGACAGTCAAACTTTGTATTCTGTAGCCCGTCACGAAGCTGATGGTTTGCCAGCAGCGCTCTGACTGCGACACCACCAGTGCCCGCAGTTTGGCGTTGGTTGCGAGAGTGCCGTGTTCGCGAAGCGGGAGGCCGCTCAGTTCGCACAGCGAAGTGATGCCGACACCAAAACGGGTTAGGTGCAGCCGGGGTCGCGGCACCAGCGCGGCCAGGCGCTGCATGAACGCCAGCGGGTTCATCACCAGGCCCCAAGGGACGGTCGGTCGATCCACACTGGGATCTGGTCTTCATGGGCAGAACATGCCCGCTGATTCCCGGGTCCGTATGCCGAAGCAAATCGACAGATTCTTCGAAGCCAGGTCCGACCGCACCGAGGCGCTGGAAGGCATCGCGCGGCACATGCGCAAGTTCTGCGGAGCCGCGCATGCAGCTCGAGTTTTTTGCAGACTGGGTCAGTCCGGCGCCAATGTCGAGGCATCAACCGTCGAAACATGGGCCGAGACGACTTTCCAGCCCAGCCCGGGCAAGCGCGCCCAGGCCTGGCTCTGGCGCCCGATCAGGGCCGCGTCACGGACTTTGAAAGTCAAATTGACCGTGGCGAAATCATGCCCAAGCGTCAGAATGTCGAGCCGAATCCGACCCTGCTTGATGCCGCCGGCGCCCGCCGCGGCGGCCAGCCGATGGGCGTGAATGGCGTCGAAACCATAGCCATGTTCGCGCACCGACAGGCGGATGGTGTGCGGGCTGTTCCAGAACATGGTGTCAAGGGTCGCGACATCGCGATCGATCAAGGCCTGTTCATAGCGTTCGAAGATATCGGCAATCTCGGCGACCACTGCTGGGATATTTGGGCTCATGTCACATCGCCTCGAAAGCGCGGGCAACCGCCATCAATGTGAGGTCAGTGCCCCACCCACCGATGATCGACAGGCCAACCGGCGCGCCATCGACCGTGGCCCCGGGCAAGCTGACCTGCGGCACACCGGTGAGGCCGCCATGGCTGGTGAGGCAGGCAATCCGTTCGCGCGGGAACGCGAATTCCGACAGCTTGAGCCCGACCGGCAAGGCCGGCGATGGTGTCGTGGGCAGGCACAACATCGTGCCCGCAGGCAGCAAATAACGCATCCGGGCGCGGGCTTCGTCCCGCATCAACGCAGCCGCCGAGCGTTCGGCGTCGGTGAGCATGGAACTGATCACCAGGCCGCGGGCAACGCTGAAGGCAAAGCGCGGATTGAATTCGTCGAGCCAGGGCGCGAAGGTCTGCCACGACTCGCTGCTTTGCAGCACCCGCTGGGCGCGCTGCCAGACCGACAGACCTTGCGGGGCGAGCAGCACATCCTCGCGGTGGCCGATCAGCCGGGCAAGCCGGTCGAGCATCGGCGCCAATGCGTCCTGCACCGCCAAATCGGCAAAGCCCCACGCATCGCTTGCCACCAGCAGCCGGGTCGGCAACAGGGTTGGACGCGCCGCGCCGTATAGAACTTCGCCCACCCGCCCGAAGGTTTCGGCGTCCCGCGCGAACCAGCCGCAGGTATCCGCGCTGGGCGACTGCACGGTGATGCCGGTGAAATCGATCCGGCCATGGGTCGGCCGGACGCCATAAAGTCCGCAATAGCTTGCCGGCACCCGCACCGAACCGCCGCTATCGGTGCCAAGGGCGAAATCACACAAGCCGCCGGCAACCACCGAGGCCGAGCCCGACGACGATCCACCTGGCACCCGGCCGGGGGCGGCCGGATTGATGGGCGTGCCGTCATGGGCGTTCTCCCCCAAAATTCCGAGTGAAACCTCGTCAGTGATGGTCTTGCCGATCACCGAGGCGCCAGCCGCCAGCAAGGTTTCCACCACCCAGGCATGTCGGGTCGGCACCACGTTGGCGCGCGGCCAGTCCGGATTACCGCCGCCGGTGGGCACGCCGGCAATATCGATCAAATCCTTGACCGCGAAATCAAGCTTGGCCAGCGGGCCGGTTTCAGCACCGGAAATCCGCGTACGCGGGCCGGCGACATAGGCATTCAATGGATTGGGCATCGGGGAGATGGCTGGTCGCCTTCAAGACAAGGATTGGACGGCTAGAGGTCGGATTGAATTGACCGGAGATTCGGCTCAGCCTGCCTGGATATCCAGCGGCTCGCCGCCGAGTTCCACAATCATGCGCGAGACCTCGGCCAGCGTGGCGTCGAGCGCGCAGGCGTCGGTGCCACGCATGACCAGCGTGGTGCCGTAGCGACCCTCGCGCTGGAACGGATAGCTGCCGAGGTCGACGCGCGGCTGCTCTTGCTGAATCTCACCCAGGCGAGCGGCGATTTGGCTCTCGGGCAAGTAGACCGTCACGCTGCGTGATCGCACGGTGGCGCCGCGACGCAGCTTGCCGGCCAGAGAATCGACCATCTGTTGCATGACCCGGGGAATGCCGGCCATCACGTAGACATTGCCGATGAAAAAACCCGGCGGCCCGAGCGGGTTGTCGATCAGGCCGCCACCTCGGGGGATGCGCGCCATGCGCATGCGCGCGGCCATGATCTCGGGCGGCGCCGGCCGCCGCTCCAGGATGGCCGCGATCTCGGGAGACACCACCAGATCGACACCGAAGGCCGCCGCAATGCAGTCGGCGGTGATGTCGTCGTGGGTCGGGCCGATGCCGCCGGTGGTGAAGACATAGTCGTGGCGTTCGCGCAGCGCGTTCACGGCTTCGACGATGTCGCGCTCGACATCGGGCACGACCCGAGCCTGACGGATCTGGATGCCGTATTCGTTGAGCTTCTTGGCCAGGTATGCCAGGTTGGTGTCCTGGGTGCGCCCGGACAGGATTTCGTTGCCGATGATCAGCACGGCGGCTGTCACAAGACTGGGTTCGGTGGGCTCGGCGGTCATCTCGGCTCTGCAGTGAATGTAGGCGCCTATGGTACGGAACCTGGGGCCGACGCGCTGGCCGTCTCGGCCTGGTGCAGGGTCACGCTTCACTTCGTTCGCTGTGATCAACTCACGGCGGGACTTGAACTCGCAGGTGCGCGACCATGCTGGGCACACAACCCGAAAAATAGGACTCGCTTCGAGTCCTATTTTCACAGTCTGGTGCGCGGGGCGGGGCGGGGCGGGACTCGAAAAGTCAATAACCACAACAACTTAGCCAACCAAAAGCGGAGCGGAAATCCGCCGTAAAATATTTCACATTAACCGGAATTCTTTGGCATTGTTCTCATCTAGGAATTTACTCTGAACGGGCCGCCTTCTGTCGGCCTCACGGACTGCTCAGACACACTGACACAAGGCTGCGCCAACCCGTGACAAAAATTTTGTCGCAAAGGAGACCTCGCAATGCCGCCCATCACCGACGTTCAGGACCGAGCATCGAATGTTCGCTGTTCAGCAAATATCGCCTTTTGATCGAATATTCAACAGCGCTGCGACCGAGTCGAAGGGTATGCCGTTGAGGCACGAGGCTCAGCCAAAGACTGCTGTGGCTGCAAATGGCCCTGAACCACGAGCATGGCCGCAGCGATGCGGCCGCCAAAGTGGCCCGCAAGCTGTTGCGACTCAACCCCGGCGACAACCTGGGCGTGCGCTACCTGCTGCCCTTTGTGCTGCTGGAGAAGGCCGAGTTGGCGGCCGCAAAGCGCTCCCTGAGGGCTCTGGCCGACGAGACCGGCCTGACCGCCGCCGTTGCACGGGCGTTCGTCGTCTTCGCGAAAGACGAGCGGGCAACCTTCCGACGTGAGCTGGCGACAGCGCTGTTCACCCTGCCCATGCTGCGCGCCTTCCTGCTCAACAGCCCCAAGGCCCTGCCAGCGGGTGAGTCGGGGTATCGGTCGGTCCAACCGGACATGGAGACGTTTGCAGAGTTTGCATGGCCCTGCTACTGCATCGTGCCCGGGCTGCGCGCGGCGTGCGTCGCGTTCCTGGCTGAGCCGGTGGTCAGGACCGCGGAACTGGAGCTTCGCACCTACTGGTCCGGATACCGGGAAGTTCGACGTGACCCGAAGGCCCAGCCAGTCGGCAGCCGTGAGGGGTGGGAGCGACTGCTTGCCCAGGGCATCGACCGGGTCGCGCCCGCAGACACCCACTCGTCCAGGTCATGAAACGGGTGGCCAGCGAGGCCGTGCGGCGAGCCGCCAAGCCGCCAAGGCGTCAAGGTGCCTGCAGGAGCCGTCGCCGAGGTTGACTTCCGGCACAGGGACCCTGGGAGCCGCTTCAGGCGGCTGCGAAAACCGCACCCAAGCGTCGCGGAGCCTGTGGTGCT
>JBILYN010000157.1:0-10338 GCA_044377715.1 Aquabacterium sp. | reverse complement strand
CGAAAACCGGGTGCACATGGCTGTCGATCAAGCCGGGCGCGAGGCAGGTACCGCAGGCATCGATCAAGGTATCGGGCTCGGCCGTGTCGCAGTCTTTCTCGTGGCCCACCGCGGTGATGATGCCATCCACCACAACGACGGTGTCGGCGTCCAGGATCGGGCGGTCGATGTCGCCCGAGAGCATCAGGCCGATGTTGCGGATCACCACTTTGCCTGATTTACCACCTGCTGCGACATCGGCCATGTTCACCACTCCAGAGTATGTTGGGCCGCAGGCTACAGCAAGATCGGCGCCGGCTCAAGCTGCGGGGCTGACCGGGGCGATGCAGACGGTTCGCTTGACCGCGTCGATCACAAACGATTCCCAGTGCGCCAGCGCTGCCGGCGCCTCGAGGTTCTCGCCCAGGAAGGACGACAGCGTAAACCGGTTGCTGAGGTAGAAGTAAGCCATCGACGCGATCATCAGGTAGACGTCGCGGGCGCTCAGTTCGGCCCGGAACAACGCCTGCTCGGCGCCGGCACGCAGCACGCTGTCGGTGATTGCGAGCACCGGCGACGAGTACTCGCGCACCCTGGCACTCTTGGCGATGAACTTGCCGCGATGCAGGTTTTCGGTGTTGAGCAGCGTGATGAATTCAGGGTGCTTCTGGTAGTAGCGCCAGACGAAGCGGATCACCTCGCTCAGTGCTTGCAGGGGCTGGCCGATGTCCAGCGCCAAGGCTTGTTCGGCGTCGTTGAATCGGCGGTAGGTGTCTTCCAGCACCGCGACGAACAGCGCTTGCTTGCTGCCGAAGTAGTAATAGATCATGCGGTCGCAGGACTTGGCAGCGGTCGAGATCTGCTCGATCCGCCCGCCTGCGAAGCCCTGCTTGGCAAACACCTTGGTCGCTGCGCGCAAGATGTTGTCGCGCGTGGCCTGCGCCGCGAGTTCGCGCACACCAGCCTTGCGCCGAGCCGGTAGCGCGGTGGCACCGGCAGGCTTGCTGCGCGCGGTGGTGGCCATGGCTTGCGGTTCGGTTATGGCTGGGCCTATTGCTCGACGAAAGCGCGTTCGATCACGAAGTCGCCGGGCGTTGAGGTGTTGCCTTCCTTGAAACCGCGCTGCGCCAGCATCGCTTTGAGGTCTTTGAGCAGCCCCGGGCTGCCGCAGATCATCACCCGGTCTTGCGCCGGGTCGAGCGCCGGCAAGCCGAGGTCGGCGGTGAGCTTGCCCGACTCGACCAAGTCAGTGATGCGGCCGGTGTTGCGGAAAGCCTCACGCGTGACGGTGGGGTAGTAGCGCAGTTGGGCGCTGACCATCTCGCCCAGGAACTCGTGCTGTTGCAATTCGTGGCTCAGGTAGTCGTGGTAAGCCAGTTCGGCGACCTCACGCACGCCGTGCACCAGGATCACCTGCTCGAATCGCTCGTAGGTGGCCGGATCGCGGACGATGCTCATGAATGGCGCCATGCCTGTGCCTGTGCTCATCAGGTACAGGCGCTTGCCTGGCAGCAGGTAGTCAATCACCAGCGTGCCGGTGGGCTTTCTGCCAACGACGATGCTGTCGCCGACCTGTATGTGCTGCAGCTTGCTCGTCAGCGGGCCGTCCTGCACCTTGATGCTGAGGAACTCTAGGTGCTCTTCGTAGTTGGCGCTGACGACGCTGTAAGCCCGCAGCAGCGGCTTGCCGTTGATGCGCAGGCCGATCATCGTGAAGTGGCCGTTCAGGAAGCGCAGCGACGGGTCTCGGGTGGTGGTGAAGGAGAACAAGCGGTCGGTCCAGTGGTGGACGCTGAGGACTCGTTCGTCGTTGAATGCGCTCATGGTGCTGTGTTGGGTCGCTGCGGGCTGCGAAAGTCGTCGGCCGTCCGTGCGCAAGCGCGGAATGCCTCCCGCCCTTGCGCTGACAGTGCCTTGAATGTAGTATCGACTACATCAATGTTTAGCAGGCACTACATGAAATACGGAGCCGCGGGTTCAGCCGATATTGTGCCCGAGCATTCGGGTTGTCCCGCAGTCGAGGGTCTGTTGGGTCTGTTGTCAGCCAATGCCGGGTTGGCCCATGGCTGATGCCGGCGCGCCGCAGCCCGCCTGGATCACACCGGCGCGCAACGAGCGCATGGCCGCACACAAGATCGAGTGCAACGCCTGTCCGGTGCTGTGCCAGATCAGCGAGGGCAAGGTCGGCGCCTGCGACCGCTACATCAACCAGGGCGGGGCGCTGCTGCGGGTTGACCCTTTGCTGCTGCTGCGCCAGCGTCTGGACGCTGGCGATGCCGCTGACGAGGTGCCCGAGTTGGTGGCGTTCTTGGCTGCGGATTCGGCGCCGCTGCCGCTGCTCGCCGGTGAGCCCAAGGTCTTCGTCACTGCGGTGGGTGCGTCGACCACCTACCCGGATTACAAGCCGGCGCCTTTCATCGTCTCATCACAGGTCGACGGCGTCGACATGGTCACGGTGGTCACCGAGGGCATCTTCAGCTACTGCAGCCTGAAGGTGAAAATCGACACCGACCGCTGGCTAGGTCCCGAGCAGGCCAATGTGCGCTGCCAGGGCGAGGTCGTCGGTCACGTCACGACAGCCGAGTACGGATCACAGATGCTCAGCCTGGGCGGCGTTCACCACATCACCGGTGGCAGCAAGAAAGAGGGCCGGGTCACGGTCGAGATGATGCAGGCGCTGGGCAACAAGCAGCCGGTGACCTTGGCCATCGAGGGTGGCGCCGAGGTGATGGTTCAGGCCGGCCGGGCACCGGTGGTCGACGGTGTGCCCGAGCTGAGGATGCGTGTGGGCTGCGGCTCGGCCACGGTGGGCATCTTCGCCCAGCAGTTCTGCGACCAAGCCGACGAAGTGGTGGTGGTCGACGACCACATCACCGGCGTGCTGACCGAGCACCAGGCCGGACGCTGCCTTGGCATGCGGCCTTCGGGGCTGAAGATCCGCGGCCGCAAGAGCACGCCGGGGCGTTACTTTCAGGTTGCGAATCCGGGTACCGGCTGGGGCGGCACCGACATCGACAACCCACTGGCCATCATCGAGGGCTGGGACCCGGCGCTGGCTTGGCCTGGCCAACGCTTGCTGATGGTCAGCACGACTGGCGAGCATGCGGCCTGGTATGTGCTGGACCAAAACCTGCAGCCTCAGCCCGCAGCGATGCCGACCGCAGTGCAGACCATTGTCGAGCGGATAGGCGAGAACTGCGAACCGTCGCTGAGCACGGTGTTGTTCGTCGGCGGCGCCGGCGGCAGCCTGCGTGCTGGCGTGACCGAAAACCCGGTGCAACTCACGCGGGCAATCAAGCAAAGCCTGGTCAAGGTGACCTGCGGCGGCGCGCCGGCCTATGTCTGGCCTGGCGGCGGCATCACGCTGATGGTCGATGTTATGCAGATGCCCGACAACAGCTTCGGTACTGTCCCGACTCCGGCCATCGTCGCGCCTATCGAGTTCAGCCTGCGCCTGTCGGACTACCAGGCGCTGGGTGGGCACATGGCTTATGTGCGGCCGCTGGCCCAGGTGCTGGCCACTGGCAGCTGGCACCCGGACGGCGCACCGAGCGCGCGGCGCTTCATCGCGCCGGCTGCCGGCAACCCCTGGCCCTTGCTGCCGTGAGCGCTGCGGCTCAGCGCGCGCAGTTGCACGGCGGACGCTGGCATTTCCAGCACGGGCCGATCGACATCTTGATCGACGCCGAGGGTGATGCGTCGGCGCTGCGCTGCGCGCACGCTGCGGCCTGGGCCCGCTTCGAGACCGTGCTGTCAGAGCTGGTGGCCGAATTGCCGCTGTTGCGCCGCCCCTTGTCTCACGAGGCCTGTCCACTGGCAGGCGAGCTTGCGCGCCAGATGTGGGCCGCCTGCGCGCCGCTGGTGGCCGAAGCCGATGGCTACATCACGCCGATGGCTGCGGTCGCCGGCGCGGTTGCGCAGGCGTTGATCGGTTCGTACCGGCGTGCGGGCATCGCCAGGGCCTGGGTCAACAACGGTGGCGACATTGCGCTGCACCTCAGCGCTGGCACCCAGGCCAGGGTCGGGCTGTACGCGGACCTGGCGGCATTCGATGCACAGGCTGCTGAGCGCAGCCTGGCTGGGGATTTGCGCACCGACGCGGGCTTCATGGTGTACGCCAGCGACCCGGTGCGCGGTGTGGCCACCAGTGGCTGGCGCGGGCGCAGCCATTCGCGCGGCATCGCTGACAGCGTCACGGTGCTGGCCGGCAGCGCAGCGATGGCTGACGCCGCCGCGACGGTGATCGCCAACGCGGTCGATGCCGATGCGCCTGGCATTGTTCGACGCCCAGCCGACAGCTTGCGCGACGACAGCGACCTGGGCGCGATCGCCGTCACCGTCGCGGTGCCGACGCTGCCCGACGATGTCGTGCAAGGCGCGCTGCAGCGAGGCCTGGATTGCGCGCGCCGGCTGCAGCGCAGGGGGTTGGTGCATGCGGCGCTGCTGGTCTGTCAGGGTTCCCTCGCTCGGCTGCAGCCTGCGCAGGCCTTAGAGTCGGCGCTGGTTCAGTGATCAATTCATCACCCTGAGAATTCCCCCACCATGAGCTTGATCGACATTCGCCGCGTCTTCACCCAGGTCGAAGACATCTACCACGAGGGCGGACCGCGCTCGGCCATGCCGCTGCGCCGTGGCGCGATCGCCGCAGTGCTAACCAACCCCTACGCTGGTCGCTATGAGACCGACATCCTGCCCTTGATGGCCGCGCTCAACCCTGTCGGCCTGGACATGGCGCGCCGCTTGCTGGCGGCGCTGGGCGTTGCGACCGACCGCATCCAGGGCTATGGCAAGGGCGCGATCATCGGGGCTGCCGGTGAGCTCGAGCATGGGGCGCTCTGGCATGTGCCGGGCGGCTATGCGATGCGCGAGTTGCTGGGCTGGAAGGGTGATGCCGCGGCCTATGCCAAAGGCATCTCCAGTGGCGGGCAAAGCGGCAACGCGCTGGCCATCGTGCCTAGCACCAAGAAGGTCGGCGGCCCAGGCGCGACACTGGATGTACCGCTGACCCACATCAACGCCTGTTATGTGCGCAGCCACTTCGACGCGATGGAGGTGCGGGTGCCCGGTGCGCCGCGGTCCGACGAGATGGTTGTGATCCTGGCGATGAGCACCGGTCCGCGTATCCATGCCCGTATTGGCGGACTGGCCGCAGAAGATATTGCCAAGTGGGACGGCCAACGATGACCCAGCCCCGAAACAGCGGCGCCGGATCCACGGCGTTCGCTGGCGGATTTTCAGTTTCAAGCAGCGGAGTCCATCGATCATGAGTTCTGACATCCCTTCGTACATCCGCAAGATCGTTGTCCAGGTCGACGAGATCCACCGCGAGATGGGCCGTGACGTCGCGCCGCCGACTCGTCGCGCGCTGGCGATGGCGGTGATCGCCAACCCTTGCGCCGGCCGCTACACCGAGAACCTCGATGCGCTGATCGCCATCGGCGAGGAGCTTGGTGGCCTGCTCGGCGACCGCTGCGTGCAGGCGCTGGGCATCACGCCAGCGCAAGCCCAGAGCTACGGCAAGGCGGCTATCGTCGGCGAGGCCGGTGAACTCGAGCATGCCGCGGCGATCCTGCACCCCAAGCTCGGCGCACCGCTTCGTCGTGCGGTGGAAAAAGGCGCTGCGCTGGTGCCCTCGGCCAAGAAGCAGGGCGGCCTGGGCACCGCAGTGGATGTGCCGCTGGGTCACAAGGACGCAGCCTTCGTGCGCAGCCATTTCGACGCGATCGAGGCCCGCATCGGCGATGCGCCGCGCGCCGGCGAGATCCTGGTCGCCGTGGCCGTGACCGACAGCGGACGGCCCATGCCGCGTATCGGCGGCCTGCAGGCCCATGAGATCAAGGGCGAGGACGGGCTGCGCTGACGCGCCCGCCGGACCAAGCCTATTTGCCAGTGACCGTCGTCTTCAATTCTTTCTAAAAAGGTTCACCCATGACCCGAAATCCCCTAACCACTGCGCTGCTGTCTTTGGCGCTGCTGGCTGCCGTGCCTGTTCAAGCCCAGGGCGTGATCAAGATCGGTGAGGTCAACAGCTACAAGGTCCAACCCGCTTTTCTCGAACCCTACAAAAAGGGCATGGAGCTCGCGGTCGAGGAGATCAACGCCGCCGGCGGCCTCAACGGCAAGAAGGTGGTGCTGATCACGCGCGACGACAACGGGTCGCCGGGCGACGCGGTGCGCGCTGCCGAGGAACTGGTCTCGCGCGAGCAGGTCGACGTGCTGACCGGCGGCTTCCTGTCCAACATCGGGCTGGCGTTGACCGATTTCGCCAAGCAAAAGAAGTTCTTCTACCTGGCCAGCGAACCGCTGACTGACAAGATCGTCTGGGGCAGTGGCAACAGGTACACCTACCGGCTGCGGCCGTCGACCTATATGCAGTCGGCGATGCTGGTGCCCGAGGCCGTGAAGCTGAAGAAGAAGCGCTGGGCTGTCGTCTACCCCAACTACGAGTACGGCCAGTCGGCGGTGGCGACCTTCAAGCAGTTGCTCAAGGCCGCGCAGCCCGATGTCGAGTTCGTCGCCGAGCAAGCACCGCCGCTGGGCAAACTCGACGCCGGCAGCGTGGTGCAGGCCTTGGCCGACGCCAAGCCGGACGCGATCTTCAACGTGCTGTTCGGCGCCGACCTGTCCAAGTTCGTGCGTGAGGGCAACACCCGTGGCCTGTTCCAGGGCCGCGAGGTCGTCAGCATGCTGACCGGCGAGCCCGAGTATCTGGACCCGCTGAAGGACGAAACCCCGAATGGCTGGATCGTCACCGGCTACCCCTGGTACGGCATCCAGACGCCCGAGCACAAGGCCTTTTTCCTGGCCTACCACCGCAAGTACAACGACTATCCGCGTCTGGGATCGGTGGTGGGCTACGCGGCGATCCAGTCGCTCGCTGCGGGCATCACCAAGGCCAAGAGCACTGACACCGAGAAATTGGTCGCAGCGTTCAAGGGGCTGGAGCTGATGACGCCGTTTGGCAAGACGGTCTACAGGAAGCAAGACAACCAGTCGACGATGGGAGCCTATGTCGGCAAGACCAAGAACGACAAAGGCAAGGGCACGATGGTCGACTATGTCTACCTCGACGGCGCGAAGTACCAACCCAGCGATGCCGAGGTCAAAAAACTGCGGCCGGCAGACTGATGCAGGCCAGAGTGGGTGAGGCTTGTTGGTGATGGGGATGCAGGCGGGGCAGGGTGGCTGGCTGCATCAGGCCCTTTGCAGTCATTGATGCCTTGCCTCGGAACCCGGCATTCAAAGTGCAGTGCGCGAGCATCAGGCCGGACTGGCGTGTTCTGCTCCGTGTCCCCCGCCGTCGGCAAAAACCGCCGACGGCTCCTCCTCTACCTACGCAGAACACGCCAGCCCGTCCCGATGCGTCTCCACTGTCGGTGCCCTGGCACCTCGGTCCCACGACGCAATGCGAGAAGCTGGATGGGCCGAGGGCGCCGGGTGGCCGGATGCCGGAGGTAAAGGAGGAGCCGGCGGCTGCTCTTGCCGGCGGCGGGGGACACGGAGGCAGCCGGCCACCCAGTGGCCTCGGCCTCGCTCCACCACAGCAGGCGGCAGCAATCGATCGCTGTCAAAGAAGCAGCCCATCGCAAGGTCTGCTCAGTGCCCCAAGCAGCCCGCACGAACTTGATTTGGGTGTACCCAAGCTCTGATTTCTGGACCGCGAAGCGACATGGATTTTTCCGGATTACTCGTCCAACTGCTCAACGGCCTGGCCGGTGCGTCCTCGCTGTTTCTGGTGGGCGCGGGGTTGTCGCTGATCTTCGGCGTCACCCGCATCGTCAACTTCGCCCACGGCTCGTTCTTCATGCTGGGGGTCTACATCGCTTACAGCCTGGTGGAGCGCCTGGGCGCGGGGCTGGGCTTCTGGCCAGCGCTGGTGCTGTCGGCGCTGGCAGTGGGTGCGATCGGCGCGCTGGTCGAGGTGCTCGTGCTGCGACGGATTTACCGTGCGCCCGAGCTGTTTCAGCTGCTCGCGACCTTCGCGCTGGTGCTGGTGATCAAGGACGCGGCGCTGTGGCTGTGGGGGCCCGAGGATTTGCTGGGACCTCGTGCGCCGGGGCTGTCCGGTGCTGTCGATATCCTGGGCAGGCGCTTTCCCAGCTACGATTTGCTGTTGATCGTCGCCGGCCCGCTGGTGCTGGGCGCGCTGTGGCTGCTGCTCAAGCGCACCCGCTGGGGCATGCTGGTGCGCGCGGCGACGCAGGACCGCGAGATGGTCGGTGCGCTAGGCGTGAACCAGGCCTGGTTGTTCACCAGCGTGTTCGCACTTGGCGCGATGCTCGCGGGTCTGGGCGGCGCGCTGCAACTGCCGCGCGAGCCGGCTTCGCTCAACCTCGACCTGTTGACCATTGGCGACGCTTTCGTCGTCGTCGTGGTCGGCGGCATGGGCTCGATCCCGGGGGCTTATGTCGCCGCACTGCTGATTGCCGAGATCAAGGCGATGTGCGTTGGGCTCGGCACGGTCCAGGCCTTCGGCGTTGATTTCAGCTTTTCCAAACTGACGCTGGTGGCCGAGTTTCTGGTGATGGCTGTCGTGCTCGTGTGGCGGCCCTGGGGCTTGATGGGGCGGCCGCAGGCGCCCAGCCGCAACAGCGCCGCGATCGAGACGCCGCTTCGCCCTGCGGGCAGGCTGTTGCTGGGTGCTGCCGGGCTGGCGGCTGTCGGCCTGCTGCTGCTACCGCTGGCCACTGCTGGCAGCCCTTATGTCACGGTGCTGGCGATCGACTTGCTGACTGCCGCGCTGTTCGCCGCCAGCCTGCACTTCATCATGGGACCGGCGGGCATGCATTCGTTCGGCCATGCCGCTTACTTCGGTTTGGGGGCCTATGCCGCCGCACTGCTGATGCTCAAGGCGGCTTGGCCGATGGAGGCCGCGCTGGCAGCCGCACCGCTGGCCGCTGGCCTGGGCGCAGCGGTGTTCGGCTGGTTTTGCGTTCGCTTGTCGGGCGTCTACTTGGCGATGCTCACGCTCGCGTTCGCGCAGATCGTCTGGTCGGTCACTTTCCAGTGGGACGAACTCACCGGTGGCAGCAATGGTCTGACGGGCGTTTGGCCGGCAGCCTGGCTGGCCGACAAGAAAAGCTATTACTTCCTGACGCTGGCGCTGGTGGCCGGCGGCGTGCTGGCGCTGCGTCGGATGCTGTTCTCGCCTTTCGGCTACGCGATGCGTGCCGGTCGCGACTCAGCGCTGCGAGCTGATGCCATCGGCATCGATGTGCCGCGCATCCAGTGGGCGGCGTTTGTTGTCGCGGCGGTCTTCGCCGGGCTGGCCGGTTCGCTCTACGCCTTCAGCAAGGGCAGCCTGTCGCCCGACAGCCTGGGTGTCGGCAAATCGGTCGATGGCCTGGTGATGGTCTTGCTGGGTGGGGTGCAGACGCTGGTCGGACCGGTGGTCGGCGCTGTCAGCTTCACCTGGCTGCAGGACACGGTGGCACGCAGCACCGACTATTGGCGCGCCATGCTGGGCGGCATCGTGTTGCTGCTGGTGCTGGCGTTCCCGCAGGGGATCGCGGGTTTTGTCGGCCAACTGGCGGATCGTTTGATCGAGCGCCGCCGGAGCGATGCATGAGCTTGCTGAGCGTCACAGGTCTGGGCAAATCCTTCGGCGGCAACCGCGCGGTCGACGGCATCGATTTTTCGGTGATGCCAGGCGAGTTGCTCGCGCTGATTGGCCCCAACGGCGCGGGCAAGTCGACGACCTTCAACATGGTCAACGGCCAGTTGAAGGCCGACAAGGGTTCGATCCGGCTCGAGGGTCTCGAACTGATCGGCCGCAAGCCACGCGAAATCTGGAAGCTCGGCGTGAGCCGCACCTTCCAGATCGCCGAAACCTTTGCCTCTCTGACCGTGGTCGAGAACGTGCAGATGGCGCTGATCTCGGCCGACGCTCGGTTGTTCTCGTTCTGGCGCCGAGCGGCGGCCTATCGCCGTGCTGATGCGCTGGCCTTGCTGGACCAGGTCGGCATGGCGCCGCAGGCCGACCGGCCTTGCAGCGTGCTGGCTTACGGCGATGTCAAGCGGGTCGAGCTGGCGATCGCGCTGGCCAACAACCCGAAGCTGCTGCTGATGGACGAGCCCACCGCCGGCATGGCGCCGGCCGAGCGTCATGCGCTGATGGCATTGACCAAGCGCCTGGTGGTCGAGCGCGGACTGGGCGTGTTGTTCACTGAGCACAGCATGGACGTGGTGTTCGCCCATGCCGACCGGCTGATCGTGCTGGCTCGTGGCCGGCTGATTGCGCAGGGCCGGCCGGCCGAGATTCGCGACGACCCGCAGGTCCAGGCGGTCTACTTTGGCAGCGGCAAGACCTTCGAGAAGGAGGGCGGCGCATGAACCCAGTGAACGAGGTCTTGCTAGAGG
>JBILYN010000457.1:0-3498 GCA_044377715.1 Aquabacterium sp. | reverse complement strand
CTGCGCGCCTTGCTGCCGCTGCTGCGCGCCAGTCGATCGCCCGAGCAGGCTCACCGGGCTGCTGCCAGACTGGAGGCGCTGAGCGCGGACAACTGGGCAGCGCGCCGCGTCAAAGCCTATCATGCAGCAAGCGCGACCTCATCCAGCCTGCCGGTTGACCCACGCTGGTTGATGCTGCGCCTGGTCGAAGCCTTGCCTGAGGCTGCGATCGTGGTCGAAGAAGCGCTGACCGCGACACCGGCGCTGACGAGCTTGCTGCCGATACGCGATGCCAACAGCTTTTACGGCCTGGCCAGCGGTGGGCTGGGCTTTGCGATGGCCGGCGCCATCGGCATCAGCCTGGCGCAGCCCGGGCGACCCGTCGTCGCGGTGGTCGGCGACGGCAGCTCGATGTACAGCATCCAGGCCTTGTGGACCGCAGCGCACCTGAAGCTGCCGATCACTTACCTGGTCGTCAACAACCGCAGCTACCGGATCATCAAGGAGCGCCTGCTGGCAGGTCGCGGATCCGACAAGTTCATCGCGATGGATCTGAGGCAGCCGTCAATCGACTTCGTGTCGGTCGCCCGAGGGCTGGGTCTGACGGCGCAATGCGTCACCGACCCGGCCGAACTCGACAGCGTGCTGAAAGCCGCAATAGCCAGCGCGGAACCCAACCTGGTCGAAGTCATCGTCGACGACGGCTTCGGCAATGTCTCGGGCTGAACGCCCAGCTTGGAGAACAATATGAAAACCTTGAACCAGACGGTGATCGGCGTGCTGGCGGCGCTAGCTGTTGCCCAAGGCGCTCAGGCGCAGAGCCCGGCCGCCGACTACCCGAGCCGACAGGTGACGATGATCGTCGGCTTCCCACCCGGCACCGCCACCGACAGCATCGGCCGGGTGCTGGCCGAACGCCTGACGCAGCGCCTGGGCAAGACCTTCATCATCGACAACAAGGCCGGCCAGGGCGGCAGCATTGGCGCGGCCGTGGCGGCAAAGGCAGTGCCCGACGGCTACACGCTGCTGCTGAGCGCCACCGCCCCGCTGACCATCAACCAGCATGTCTACCCCAAGCTGCCCTATGACTCAGTGCGCGATTTCGCACCGATAGGCCTGCACTCCTGGTTGCCCTATGCGCTGGTGGTCAATGCCAACTCGAAGGTCAACAGCTTTGCCGAGTTCCAGGCCAACGCCAAAGCGCGTCCCGCGACCATGAGCTTTGCGTCGATCGGCAATGGCACGACCAGCCATTTGCTGATGACGATGCTGATGCAGCGCGCCGGCATCGAGCTCACCCACATCCCGTACAAGGGCAGCGCGCAAGCCCAGACCGATTTGATCGGCGGACAGGTCGACGCGACCTTCGACACGCTGGTGTCGATCATGCCGCATGTCAAGAACGGCAAGCTCAAGGCGCTGGCCGTCAGCACCTTGCACCGCTCGAAGTACGCGCCGGAGATCCCGACCCTCGACGAACTCGGTGTCAAGGGCTTCGACGCCGGCGCTTGGCTTGGCATGCTGGCACCGGCGGGCACACCGAAAGCCATCGTCGACAAGCTCAACCGCGAACTCAACGCGATTCTCGACGAACCCCAGACGCAAAGCCGATTGCTGGCGATGGGCTCGGAACTGCTCAAGAGCACGCCCGAGGAGTTCTCCGCCCACATCAAGAGCGAGCAGGAAAAATGGGGCAAACTGGTGCGCGAGACCGGCGTGAAAATCGACTGATAGTTTGACAAGACCTCCGCAATGAAAGGCTTTGATTCATGAGCAGTGCAATCGCCTCCGCGCCACCCTGGCAGGAAGACATCTTCTCGACCCTCAAGCAAGGCGGCATCCGCCAGGTGGCCTATGTGCCGGACGCCGGCCACGCGCATGTGATCCGGCGCGTCCACGCCGAGCCCTCGATGCGCCCGGTGGTGCTGACGACCGAGGAGGAAGGCGTGGCGATCTGCTGCGGCGCCTGGCTGGGTGGCCAGCGTTCTGCGCTGTTGATGCAGAGCAGCGGTGTGGGCAACTGCATCAACATGCTGTCGCTGATCCAGAACTGCCGCTTCCCTTTTCTCACGCTGATCACGATGCGCGGCGAATGGGCCGAATTCAACCCCTGGCAGGTGCCGATGAGCAAGGCGACCCAAGGAACGCTGGAGTTGATGGGCATCACGGTGCTGCGCGTGAGCAAAGCCGAAGAGGCGGCCGAGACCGTGCGCGCCGGACTCGACGCGGCCTTCGAGAGCGGCGAGCCAGTCGCGGTGCTGCTGGCGCAAAGCCTGATTGGCCGCAAGGAATGGACCCGATCGAAATGAATCAAACCACTGCTTTGATTGAGCGGCGTGAATTCGTCGCCCGCCTGATGGCCGCCTGCCCCGATGCGCTGGTGATCAGCGGCCTGGGGTCGCCTTCGTACGACTTGTTCGCCGCCGGCGACCGGCCTGAAAACTTCTACCTCTGGGGCGCGATGGGCGGCGCCGCAGCGATGGGCCTGGGGTTGGCGCTGGCGCAGCCTGCACGCAGCGTGCTGGTGATCACCGGCGACGGTGAGCAGCTGATGGGGCTCGGTGCGCTCGCGACGATCGGTGCGCAACAGCCCGCCAACCTCAGCATCGTGGTGCTGGACAACGGGCATTTCGGCGAGACCGGCATGCAGGCCAGCCACAGCAGCCTGGGCACCAGCTTGTCAGCCGTCGCCCGCGGTTGCGGCATCCGTCAGGTGATGGAGATCCGTGACCCAGCCGAGGTCACCGCGCTGGCCACGCTGATCAATGGTCGCCAGGCCTGCGCGTTAGCGCAAGTCCATGTTCGTGCCGAAGACCTGCCGCGCGCCCTGCCGTCGCGCGACGGCGTGCACCTGAAGAACCGCTTCCGCAGCGCATTGGGGCTGGCGACTTTCTGATCGGCTGCGCCGCCGCAGCGAGGCCGTCAATCGCCTGGACGATTGACGGCGGCTGGGGCCGGAAAACTGGCGGACAGGCTGGACATCACCTCGATGAAGTAGGGCTGGTGTGCCGCCAAGCCGCGCGCCAGCGCCGCGTCGATCTCGTCGACTGCGCAAACCCGCTCGGCCTGGATGCCGAAAGAGCGTGCGATGCCGACGAAATCAGGGTTGGTCAAGCTGGTGCCGACATGGCGGCCCGGGTATTGCCGCTCCTGGTGGACTCGGATCGAGCCGTAGCATTGGTTGTTCGAGAGGATGAACAGAATCGGCAGCTGCCGGTCGACGGCGGCGATCATCTCGTTGCCAGTCATCATGAAGCCACCATCGCCGACCAGGCAGACCACGCGCTGACCCGTCCTGCGCAGCTGCGAGGCGATCGCCGCCGGCGTGCCGTAGCCCATCGCGCCAGACAGCGGCGCCATCAGGCGTTGCGGATAGGTGAACGGCAGGTGGCGGTAGACCGGCGCGGCAAAAGTCCCGGCATCGAGACAGACGATCGCATCGGCCGGCAGGCTCGCGTCTAGCCTGGCGACCAGGTTGACGAAGGGCACGCCATCGTTGGCGACAGCGCGCGCTGCGGG
>JBILYN010000458.1:0-3498 GCA_044377715.1 Aquabacterium sp. | reverse complement strand
GCCTGGCCTGCCAGTCCGGCCGCGGTCATTGCCAGCGCGGCGGCCATCAGTTGGCGGCGCGGGAAAGTTCGTGTTGCGTTCATGAAGCTACTCCGGGGAATCGGTACACAGATGGAAAACCGAATGCCATCATGCCATCTGTCCAAGCCTGAGCGCGGCGGCCGGATGGCCCAATGGGTCAGGGTTGCGCTCAGTCCGCCAGCGCCTGATAGGTCAGGTTGCGCATCATCGCCCGGTAATGACGCCGCAGCTCAGGCGCGCACAGCATCAGCACAGCGACCAGTTGCTCGGCAGGGTCGATCCAGAAATAGCTGCCGAACGCGCCCGACCAGTAGAACTCGCCGACCGAGCCGGGAACCGGGTTGCGACCGGGTTCTGTGCGGACGCAGAACCCCAGCCCGAAACCTTGGCCGAACTCAGGCAAAGGTGCCGATTCCTCGAACTGCGCACGCGCAGTGGCCGCCACCGCGATGCCGGGCGGCAGGTGGTCGCAGGACATCAGTGCCACCGTCTTGCGCGCGAGCAGCCGAACGCCGTCGAGTTCGCCGCCGTTGAGCAACATCTGCGCGAAGCGCAGATAGTCGGGTGCGGTCGAGACCATGCCGCCGCCACCCGACAGGAAATTCGGCTTGATGCTGAGCTTGCGCGGCATCGGCGGGCGTTCGCCGGTTGTCGGGTCGACCAAGGCCTCGGCGATGCGGTGGGCTTGGGCTTGAGGCACGACGAAGCCGGTGTCCTTCATGCCCAGCGGCTGGGTGATGCGCTCGGCAATGAACTGGTCCAGCGCCAGACCTGACACCGCTTCCACCAGGCAGCCCAGCACGTCGGTGGACATGCCGTAGTCCCAGGTGCTGCCGGGTTGGTACTGCAAAGGCAGCGCGGCGAGCTTGGCGATGAACTGCGCCGAGGTCTGGTTTCGGTCTGCTGGTTCCACCGCGCGGTAGGCCTGCTTGACCAGCGAATCGCCAAAGTGTCCGTAGGTGATGCCCGAGGTGTGGCGCAACAAGTCGTGGACCGAGATCTCGCGTCTGCAGGCTTCCAGTCTGAGGACCGCCGCACCCGTGGCGGCTACCGTTTCGACGCCGACCTGCAGGTCTTTGAGCGCGGGCAGGTAGGTTGAGACCGGGTTGATCAGCCGCACCAGCCCTTGCTCGACCAGCATCATCACCGCCACCGAGACCATGGGCTTGGTCATCGAGGCGATGCGAAAGACCGAGTCGACCTCCATTGCCAGCCCTTTTTCCCGGTCGCGGTAGCCGAAGGCTTCGAGGTAGGCCAGCTTGCCGCGCCTGGCGATCAGAGCCACCGCGCCTGGAATCGAGCCTGTTTCGACATCCCGCTCGAACGCGGTCTTGATGCGCAGGGCGCGCTCGGGCAGCAGCAAATCGGGGTGCGCGGGGGATGACATGCCTGGAAGGTCCTTGCTTGTTGATCCAGCGTTGACAGTTTCAGTCTTGGGGTCTCGCGCGCAGCGGTGTAATGCCGTCGCTAGCTTGGCCCTGGCTATTCAGCCTTGATGCCCGCGAACTTGATCACCTTGGCCCATTTCTTGGTGGCTTCGGACAGGATTGACTTGAATTCCGCAGGCGAGCCTCCGACTGTCGTGCCGCCCATTTCGGCAATCCGAGTTTTGATCTTGCTGTCAGCGAGACCGGCTTCAAGCGTCTCGTTGAGCATGGTGATGATTTTGGCCGGAGTGTTGCTGGGCGCGCCGATGCCCGCAAAACCGCTGGCCTCATAACCCGGCACGAATTCCGCAACGGTTGGAAGGTCCGGGAACACGTCCAAACGGGTCGCGGTCGTGACCGCCAAAGCACGCAGCTTGCCGGCCTTGATCTGTTGGATTGATTCCGAAATAGGCGCAAAAACCACCTGCACGTGGCCGGCGATCAGATCGACGATCGCTGGCGCGCCGCCCCTGTACGGCACTTGGACCATGTTCAGCCCTGTCATCATCTTGAAGAGTTCGCAAGAAATGTTTTGCGGGGTGCCCTGACCCCCCGACCCATAGTTGATCTTGCCCGGATTGGCTTTGACGTAGGCGATGAACTCAGGGAGCGTTGTGGCGGGGACCGATGGATTCACCACGACCACGTAGGCCAGCCGTGCGGCGCAGATCACCGGCGCGATGTCCCGGATGAAGTCGAAACTGGTGTTGGGGTAGAGCGTGGGGTTGATCGCATGCGGGGTCACGATTTGCAGCAGCGTGTGGCCATCCGCGGGTGCCGTGACCACCGCTTCGGTCGCGATATTGCCGCTGGCGCCGGGGCGGTTGTCAATGAGAAATTGCTGGCCGAGGCGTTCCGACAGCCACTGACCCACCAAGCGCGCCTGAATGTCGGTGGACCCACCTGGCGGAAAGCCGACGACGATGCGTACCGGCCGTGACGGATAGGTTTGCGCGATAGCGATGCCGGGCAGCGCCGGCAAAGCAGCGGCGCCCATGGACAGGCGCAGGAATGTGCGGCGGGGAAATTTCATGATGCTCTCTCCAAGCGTTTGTTGCCCTATGTCTCAGAACTCTCTCACGTATCGCGGGACATGTTGTTCAGCGGGTGTGTTCCCAACTGACCGTGCGCACGTCTATTTTTTAATTCAAGGCCGATGACAGGTGGATAAGCTGGAAACAGTGACAGGCCTATTCGCCTCAAGCCATTGCCTTTCAGTTCATTCGTCATCGGATCCAACGAGCAGCTAGTGTAGGCCTGTGCGTCAGTGATACCTGCATCAACGACTTCAGACTCCATCGCATCAAACGCCATTGCATCAAACGCCATCGCAGTTTTTCAGGGCATGACGCGCACGGCATCGCCCACTCGCACCACACCTTCGCGTTCCACAGACGCGTAGACGCCCGCGCATGGAAATTGGCCGAATGCGGCTTGCAGTCGATTGTGTTGCACCAAGGTTCGCAGCACTGCGCTGTCGTTTGGCAGGTCGCCTTGAGCCAGCGTCGTCATGACGCAGCGCGGATCGGCGAGCGTCACGCGCAAGCGCGCCTCGCCAAGTTCGATGGCCATGCCCACCCAACCGTTCTCGACGAAGCCCTCGCTGCTCGTTTGCAGCACGGCGTTCATACGAAAGCGCCTTGCGTCGATGCGGCTGCCAGGCGCGAGCGATTGCAGGCGTGCAAGCGTCGAGGTGGTGATGGCCGTGAGCGGGAACAGGTCCAGAAACGATCCGGTCGGAACTGGTGACGGCATCCCAACGGCGCCGAACAAGGCTGCACCGAGCTTCTGGTCGACGACTTCATTGCGGCGACCGGCCGGATCCACGCCCTCAATGTCAGGATGAAACTGATCGATGGTGTAGTCGTCCGGCGCCGCGCGGGCCAGGCGAACTTCGAGACCGAACGAGCGTGAAAGCCGCACATCGCAATCGGCATCGTCGCTGCGGACGCTGCTGCCGTCCGGCAGCGTGATGCGCACTGGCGGCGCAGCTTGCGCCGGTATCGGTGCGGCGACAAATTCAGCGCTGCACTGCAGCAGGTTCGGAAAG
>JBILYN010000459.1:0-3498 GCA_044377715.1 Aquabacterium sp. | reverse complement strand
AGGAAGACGCCGCGGGCCAGTTCACGCTGGTCGAGGGCAGCGGCGGCGCGCAGTTGAGCGGGCGTGCGGTTCGCGTGACCTGGGCCAGCGCCTGCGGCTGGGCCCTGGTGTCACTGGCCTCGGGCCGGATCGCGCTGGTGGACTTGCGCGACGCTGCGACGGTGACGATCACCTCGCACCTGAGCCCGGCCAGCGAGCCCTGCGACGACGTGGAGCTGCGTGCGGCGCGATGCCTGGGTCTGGCGAAAAATCCTATTTCTGGATTGGAGCGACCAGTGCGCACGCTGGGCGCGATCGCTGCCAGCGCGATGATGGTCGGCGCGATGGAGTGGCTGCTGTCTCAGTCGGTGCAATACGCCAGCGACCGGGTCCAGTTCGGCAAGCCGATCGGCAAGAACCAGGCGATCCAGCAGCAGCTCGCGCTGATGGCTGGCGACGTCGCGGCGGCCAGGGTGGCAGCGATCGTCGCCTGCGCCGATGCGCCCGGCGTTGCGTCGAGCGACTGCTCGGCCACGGTCTTCAGCGCTGCGGTGGCCAAGATCCGCAGCGGTGAGTCGGCGACGCGGGCCACGTCGATCTCGCACCAGGTGCATGGTGCGATCGGTTTCACCTACGACCATGCGCTGAACTTCGCGACCCGCAGGCTCTGGTCCTGGCGCGAAGCATTTGGTGGCGACGGTTGGTGGGCCGCACGACTTGGCCAGGCGGTGATCGCCAGTCGCAGCGCCGGTTTCTGGCCGTCTATCACCGATCGGCATTTCAAAGACTTGCATCTTTGATGCCCGGCTGCCCGTCTTGGGCACCCACCCATGATGCGAGCCTTGAGGGTCTTGAAACTCACGCCTCGCTGATGAATCCTTGATTGCAGCCGACACCCGCGCTTGGCGGTGGGGGAGCTTGCATTCAACAGCGCAGCGACGGCTGAGTAAATCCGGCAATCGATTTCGCGGGGTCATGCCGGTCAATCGCGCAATGACTGTGTAAAGTGCGGCTGATGAAATCATCCACCGCCTTTACCGAAGCCATTGAATTCGCCACCGAACACGAAGTTGACTGGCCGCGCGACCCGCAGGCCGACCCGGCGCGCTGGGGCGTTCACCACCCCGACCCGCCGCCTTTCAACCGATTGCGCGGCCCGGTGCATCCGCGCGGCGGTGTCAGCGGCGTGGTGTTGCGGCACGGCCGCGAACAAGCGGCCTGGGGCGAGCCTGATCGTGCCGACCTGACCTTTAGCGTGGCCAAGACCTGCCTGGCGATGCTCGCGGGTGTGGCTCACGCTGACGGCCTGTTGCCCGATGTCGACGAAGCGGTGGTGGCAAGGCTGCCCGGCCTGGGTTTCGACTCGGCGCACAACAGCGCCATCACCTGGCGCCACCTGCTCGAGCAGACCAGCGAATGGGAAGGCAGTTGCTTTGGTTTGCCCGACACCGTCGATCGCTGGCGCACCGTCGCGCACGACCCGCGCCCGCCCGGTGGCGCGAAAGGGGATGCCCGTCCGTTGCACAGCCCCGGCAGCTATTGGGAGTACAACGACGTGCGCATCAACCAGCTCTCGCTGGCCTTGCTGCATCTGTTTGGCGCACCGCTGGACGAGGTGTTTCGCGACCGCTTGATGACGCCGCTGGGCGCGAGCACGTCATGGGCCTGGCGCGGCTACGACGACGCCTGGGTCGAACTCGGCGGCCGGCGCGTGCAGTCGTTGCCGGGTGGCACCCATTGGGGCGGCGGGCTGTCGATCGGGTCGCGCGACCAGGCGCGGCTGGCCCAGTTGCTGCTCAATGAAGGTCAGCACGAAGGCCGCGAACTGCTGCCGCGCAGCTGGGTGCGCAGCATGCGCGAGCCCTGTGCGATCGCGCCGTACTACGGCTGGCTGATGTGGCTGAACCCGCAGTGCCGCTATTTCCCCGGCGCGTCAGCGGGCGCCAGTCTGATGGTCGGCGCCGGTGGCAACTACGTCTGGGTCGAACCCGAGTTCGACGCGGTGGTCGTGGTTCGCTGGCTGGACTCGGCGCATCTGCCCGGTTTCATGACCCGCATGCGTGAGGCATTGGCCACAGCGGCTTGATCGGGCTGCCGGGTCGGCTGGCTGTTCTCGCCCAGCGATATCTCTTGCAGCGGCGTCGCACCCCAGCAACGCGACCTCATGCCGGCTGCAGCGTGCGCCCCGCACCTGCCGGACCGCGTGTGATCACCTGACCGCTGCGCGCGCCGAGGTGGCGGCCGGCCTGCCAGGTCGGCACACCGTTGACCAGCACGCTGTGGATGCCTGCCGCCGGGCGCGTCGGGTGGGCATAGTCGGCACGGTCGATCACCTGGGCAGCGTCGAACAAGACGATGTCGGCAGCAGCGCCGACGGCGACGCGGCCACGGTCGGTCAGGCCAAAGTTGCGTGCGGTCAGCCCGGTCATCTTCCAGACTGCGGTCTCTAGCGGGAACAGGCCTAACTCTCGGCTGTAGTGTCCCAGCACGCGCGGAAAAGTGCCCCATAGCCGCGGGTGTGGCATCTCGCCGACAGGGATGCCGTCCGAGCCGATCATGGTCTCGTCGAAGGCCAGGATCGCCTGAACATCGGCTTCGTCCATCAGGAAGTAGATCGCGCTGCCCGGCTGCAGGCGCCGCGCTGCGTCCTCCCGACTGATCCCCCATTCGGCAGCGATGTCGCTCAGGTCGCGACCGGCGCATTCGGGGTGCGGCTGGCTGGAGGCGATCAGCACCCGGCCGTCGAGCATGCCGCTGTCGGTGTGGATCATCGTCGAGCCGGCGTCGTAGGGATAGCAGTCCAGCGCGACGCATTGGCACTGCATCGCTCGGCGGATGTGCGGCAGCGTCTGCGCGCTGCGGCCGAAGTTGGCCCGGTTCTTCAGCTTGTGATGCGAGACGAGCACCGGCACGTCCAACTCGCGGCCGATGCGGAAGGTCTCGTCCAGCGCGGCGATGACCTGGTCGCCTTCATCGCGCATATGGGTCACGTACAGCCCACCACGGCCAGTCATCGCCTGGCCGACGGCGATGATCTCCTCGGTGCTGGCGTGCATCGCCGGCGGGTAGAAGGTGCCGGTGGACAGGCCCAGCGCGCCCTCGTCCATGGCCTGGGCCAACAACGAACGCATCGACTCGATCTCGGCCGCGTTGGCCGGCCGGTCCAACTCGCTCATCGTGCGCACGCGCAGCGTCGTGTGGCCTACCAGCGTGGCCATGTTGACGGCCGGTGGGCTGCGCCTCAGCGCGCCGAAGTACTCGCCCAGCGTCGCGAAGCGTGCCCGCTCAGCGGCCTCGAGCAGGTTCAGCGGTGCCGGCAGCGGCGTGTCGGGCTGCAGCGGCGACAGGCTGATGCCGCAGTTGCCGGCGATCACCGTGGTCACGCCTTGCGAGACCTTGAAGCCCATGTCGGGCTGCGACAGCAAGGCCTGGTCGTCGTGGGTGTGGCAGTCGATGAAGCCCGGCGCGACGATCAGGCCGCGGGCGTCCAAGACTTGCTCGGCGGTCGCTGCAGACAGA
>JBILYN010000456.1:0-3504 GCA_044377715.1 Aquabacterium sp. | reverse complement strand
CATCCGACGGTGGCAATGGCCGCCTGCATCGCGGTGCCGCACCCGAAATGGGACGAGCGGCCGCTGCTGGTGGTGATGAGAAAGCCTGGCACCGCCGCGACAGCCGCGGAGATCCTCGCGCATTTCGAAGGTCGTATTGCGAAGTGGCAGATCCCCGACGACGTCGCGTTCGTTGATGCGATCCCTCTGGGTGCGACCGGCAAGATCCAGAAGAACAAGCTGCGCGAGCAGTTCAAGGCCCACCCGCTGAAATAGCTTGGCGTCTGGGTCAGCATCGTGGGCCGGCCTTGTCGCTGCAGCGACAGGCGCTGGTCGCTGTGGATTCCTAGAATCGAACGGTCGTGCTATTTTGACGGTGTGGCCGCTTTGACAGGCAGACACTGAAATTTTCCCGCGTTGAAAGGTTCGCCATGAGCGCCATTTACCAGGTCACCGACGGTGTTGCCGTCATCACGATGAACAACCCGCCGGTCAACGGCCTGAGCTATGCCAACCGTGTGGGCATTGCCGACGGGCTGAACCAGGCGCTGGCCGATAACACGGTGCAAGCCGTCGTGCTGACCGGCGCAGGTCGGGCGTTCTCGGCCGGTGCCGACATCAGCGAGCTCGACAGTCCGAAGGCGCTGGCCGAGCCCAACCTGATGACTTTGATCAGGATGATCGAGTCCAGCAGCAAGCCGGTGGTGGCCGCGATCCACAGCATCTGCATGGGCGGCGGGCTGGAACTCGCGCTGTCCTGCCAGTACCGCTTGGCCTCACCCGGTGCAGCGATCGGGCTGCCCGAGGTCAAGATCGGCGTGATCCCAGGTGCCGGTGGTACCCAACGCCTGCCGCGCGTGCTGGGCGTGGAAACCGCGATGAACATGATCGTGACAGGCGAACCTGTCATGAGCGAACTGCTGGCCGGCCTGCCTGGCCAGAAGCTGTTCGACCAGATCGTCGAGGGCGAGCTGATCCCCGGTGCCACTGCCTTCGCCAAGCGTATTGCCAGCGTGCGTCCGATGCCCACGGTGCGCGATCTCAAGGTCAGCCACCCCAACGCCGACGCTTATGTGCAGTTCGTCCGAAACACGGTCAAGGGCATGAGCAAAAATTTCCCGGCACCGTTGGCCTGTGTCGAGGCCGTGGCAGCGTCGATCAAGTCGAGGTCGCTGGATGAAGGCGTTGCCGAAGAACAGCGCATCTTCCTCAGCCTGTTGTCCTCGCCCGAGGCCAAGGCGCTGCGCCATGCCTTCTTTGCCGAACGCGCTGCCAGCAAGATCCCCGATGTGCCCGGGGGTACACCCTTGCGCAACATTGCCAAGGTCGGCGTGATCGGCGCGGGCACGATGGGCGGCGGCATCACGATGAACTTCCTCAACGCCGGTGTCCCGGTGACGATGCTCGAGATGAAGCAGGACGCGCTGGACCGCGGCGTCGCGACGATCCGCAAGAACTACGAGGCCCAGGTCAAGAAGGGCAAGCTCAAGGCAGACAAGTACGAACAGCGCATGGCGTTGCTGACCACGACGCTGAGTTACGACCAGTTGGCCGACGCCGATCTGGTGATCGAGGCGGTGTTCGAGGAACTCGGCGTCAAGGAGGCGGTGTTCAAGCAGCTCGATGCGATCGCCAAACCGGGTGCGATCCTGGCCTCCAACACCTCGACGCTCGACGTCGACAAGATCGCGAACTTCACGCGGCGCCCGCAAGACGTGGTCGGCATGCACTTTTTCAGCCCAGCCAACGTGATGCGCTTGCTCGAGGTGGTGCGTGGCAAGGCCACTGCGAAAGACGTGCTTGCCACGGTGATGGCCGTTGCCAAGAAGATCAAGAAGACCGCGGTGGTTTCCGGGGTCTGCGATGGCTTCATCGGCAACCGGATGATCGAGCAGTACAGCCGCCAGGCGGGCTTTCTGCTTGACGAAGGCTGCACGCCGGCCCAGGTTGACCGGGCGGTCGAGAAGTTCGGTTTCGCGATGGGCCCGTTCCGCATGGGCGACCTGGCTGGCAACGACATCGGCTGGGCGATCCGCAAGCGCCGTGCAACCGAGCATGCCAACCTGAAGTACAGCAAGACCGCGGACCTGCTGTGCGAGCTGGGACGCTACGGCCAGAAGACTGGCGCCGGCTGGTACGACTACCTGCCGGGCAAGCGAGACGCGATTCCCTCGGCCCTGGTCGAGCAGATGGTGGCCGACCATCGCAAGTCGCTGGGCATCACGCCGCGCAAGATAGCCGACGACGAGATCGTCCAGCGCCTGGTCTTCAGCCTGGTCAACGAGGCCGGGCACATCCTGGAAGAAGGCATTGCCAACAAGGCCAGCGACATCGACATGATCTACCTCACCGGCTACGGCTTCCCGTTGTTCCGCGGCGGCCCGCTGTGCTATGCAGATCAGTTCGGCCTGTACAACGTGCTGGCCGCGATGAAGCGCTTTGCTGCCAACCCCTTGGACGATGCCCCGTTCTGGCAGCCTGCGCCCTTGTTGTCCCGCCTGGTCGCCGAAGGCAAGTCCTTCACCTGATCGCCTGCCGCTCACTCTCGAGGATTTCACCATGACCCAAGCTGTCATTGTTTCCACCGCACGCACGCCGCTGGCCAAGAGCTGGAAGGGCGCTTTCAACATGACCCACGGCGCGACGCTGGGCGGCCACGCGATCGAGCATGCCGTGCAGCGCGCCGGCATCGATCCGGGTGAGATCGACGATGTGCTGATGGGTTGCGCCAACCCCGAGGGCGCGACCGGCATGAACATCGCGCGCCAGGCCGCGTTGCGCGCAGGACTGCCCATCACGGTCAGCGGCGTGACGGTCAACCGCTTCTGCTCGAGCGGCCTGCAGACCATCGCGATGGCGTCGCAGCGCATCATCGCTGGGGAGGCCGATGTCTATGTGGCCGGTGGCGTCGAGAGCATCTCTTGCGTGCAGCAGGAGATGAACAACCACATGATGGTCGACCCGGCGCTGCAGAAGATCAAGCCCGAGATCTACTGGAACATGCTGCAGACGGCCGAGAACGTTGCCAAGCGCTACAACATGTCCCGCGAGCGCATGGACCATTACGGCGCTGAGAGCCAGCAAAAAGCTTGCGCAGCGCAAGCCGCAGGGCTGTTCAACGACGAGATCGCTGCGATCACCGTGACCGCTGGCGTGGCCGATGCGGTGCTGGGCCTGCGCAGCAAGCAAGTCACCGTCAGCGCCGACGAAGGGCTGCGCCCTGGTACCACTTACGACGCCATCAAAGGCGTGCGAACAGCAGTGCCCGGTGGCATGGTCACCGGTGGCAACGCCAGCCAGTTCAGCGATGGCGCAGGCGCTTGCGTGATCGTCAGCGACCGTTACGCCCAGCAAAAAGGCTTGAAGCCGCTGGGTCGTTTTCTCGGTTTCGCGGTCGCAGGCTGCGAGCCCGACGAGATGGGCATCGGCCCTGTGTTCGCGGTGCCCAAGGTGCTCAAGCGCCTGGGCCTGAAGATGGACGACATCGACCTGTGGGAGTTGAACGAAGCCTTCGCAGTTCAGGTG
>JBILYN010000455.1:0-3505 GCA_044377715.1 Aquabacterium sp. | reverse complement strand
ACTCCACGCCGGTCAGCTCAAGACCCAGCTTGTCGGCCGAGCCGCCGTTCAGGCCCGCGAAGGCGTCGATGCCCGCGCCACCGATCGTCAACAAGTCGACGTCGACCTTGCTGGCAGCCGTCTTGACCGTTCCGTCAGCATTCTTCAACTCGTCAGCCAGCGTCACCGTTTTGCTGCTGCGCTCGATCGCGAAATTGCCCTTGACCTGGAAGAATCCATAGACGTCCAGCGTCAGGTTGCCGCTGGCCTGCACCAGTTCACCCTTGACGCCGTCCATCGTCAGCGCCAGGCTCGAGCCAGGACCGGTGGCGATCGCGAGTTGATTCTTGGCGTAGTCCACGACGACGGTGGCTGCGCCGCTGGCCTGGTTGACCGCCACGCGCAGGTCGGTGGCGCTGATCTTCAGGTCATTGCCCATGCCGACGAAGTCAACGCCTGCGGCGGTGGCCTGCAGGCTGGTCCACTTGCGCGGCGAAGCCTCGCCTGGCGCGCCGGTGAGCTGTTCGCTCATCAGCGCCATGCCGAAATCGACCCCTGTGAGCGACAGGCCCATCGCGTTGTCGGTACCACCGCCAATGCCGGCAAATGCCGCCACCTTGCTCGCGCCTAGCGTCAGCAAGTCGACCTTGACAGTGCTGGCGGCCTGCTTGACAGTGCCATCCGGGTTGAGGACGCCATCGGCAAGCGTGACCGTATCGGTCATCTTCTCGATCGCAAAGTCGCCCTGGGTCTGGAAGAAGTCGTAGACGCTGATGTCGAGTTTGCCGCGCACCTGGGTGAGTTCGCCGCGCGAGCCCGCCATGTCGAGCTTGAAATGATCGTCGGCGCCCGAACCGGTCAGCACCGACAGGCTGGTCTTGTCGGCGGCGTAATCGACGACCACCTGGTGCGCGTTGACCGCAGCTGTTTGGACGGTCAGCCCTTGCTGCAATACCTTCAGCGTCGCGCTGAAGGTCTGGGCCACCGGCGTGGCCACCACTGCGGCAACGTCCTGGCCTGCCTGTGCACCACCGAATCGCAGCTGCAGTTCGCGGCCGTTCCAGAAATTCACCGTCAGGTCAGCATCGAGCTTGGCGCGGATCTCGGCCTGCACTTGGGCCAAGGTCGCATCGCTGGCAATCGCCGCTGTGCTGTGTCCGCCCCAGGCCAGCGTGAAGCTCGCCTCGGCCGCCGTGGTGTCGATCACCACACGCTGGACTTCGCCGGCCACCGCCCGGCCCTGAGTCAGATTGCTGGGCTTGACCAGCGCGAGGTCCAGGCCGCCGAAATGCGCCGTGATGTCGGCCACATCGACATGGGCCAGTGCGCTGGCAAATGCCAACTGGAATGCGACCCGGTCGCCCACGCTGCGGCCCGCATCGACCGTCACCGTGACGTTGCCCGCACCGATGCCGGCCAGGCCTTCGAGCGCGGCCTGGACGTTGGCCGCCAGCGTGGCGCTGTTGGCCGAGTACGCGACAGGCGCCGACATGGCGCCGGCCAGCGAGACCGTGAAGTTGCCGCTGGGTGCGGCCGGCGTCACCACAAGTTGGGCCACCTTGAGCGCTGCCACATCCTTGCCGGCCAGGCCGCCACCGAACTGCACCAGGTAGGCGCCCTGCGCGTCCAGGCTCACCGCCACGCTGCCCGCGCTGCCCAGCGCGGTGTTGAGCTGGGCGGCAAGCTCGGCCGCGCTGGCCCCGAACGCGATCGCAGCGGTGGCATAGGTCGACGCGCCGAGGGTCAACGAGAGCTGCGCACTGCCGGTGGTGGCGCTGTCACGGTCGATGAAGACGCGCTGGACTTCGTTGATCGGGGCCGCGCCGCCCTGCACCAGGCTGTACTTGAACTGACCTGCGTTGTAGCTGAAGGTCTTGTCAGGAATGTCTTGCTTGTCGAGCACGCCGATGAAACTCACGACATAGCGCTCGCCGCCGACATAGGCCGCGTCATAGCGAACACCGATGTTGTCGGCCGAGGTGCCGAGCATGGTCGCGTAAGCGGCCTTGAGGTTGGCCACATTGGCGGCGGTGTTGCCCACCACAAAGCTGCCTGTGCCGGTGGTGCCGGTGCTGGTGCTGTTGACCGCAGCCAACGAGACCCGCTCCATGCTGTGGCCGGCCAAGCTGCCACCAAAGCTGAGCTCGAGGACATCGCTGGCTTGTGTCACCGTGACCTTGGCGCCGGCGATCTTGCCGAAAGCCGCGTCGACCGCGCTTTGCAACTGCGCCTGCGTGGCGTTGCCGGCAAGGGTCTGGGTCGTGTAGACCCCATTGCCCTGGGCCAGGCTCAGCGTGTAGCCATCGGCCTTGGCAGCGCTGCCCAGCGTGATCCGCTGGACTTCGGCGACCGCCGCAATGCCTTGCTCGACAGTCTTGACCGCGACGCTGGCGTTGCTCAGTGCACTGCTGGCCAGGCTCAGACCGGCGACATCGGTCGCGGCCAGCGCGCCCTGGAAACTGATCTCGAAACTCGGTTTGCCCGCGTTCGACTGGGTCGTATCGAGCGTGACTGCGACGTTGCCCCGGCCGACATTGCTCAGCGCCTCGAGCGCGGTCTGGATTCGCCTGGCCATCAGCGAATCGTCTGCGCTGTAGCTGATCGCAGCGCTGGTCTGCCCGCCGAGGCTTGCGGTGAAGCTGCCGCTGGGCTTGCCGGTGGCCGGGCTCAGCTCGGTGCTGATGCGCCCGACGTCCTTGCCCTGCAACGCGCCGCCGAAGCCGATGTTGTAGACATCGGTGCCTGCGCCGCCCGCGCTGCCACCGCCTGAGGCCGTCACGCTGATGCTCGCCCCGGTGGGTGCGAGCGCAGCGTTGAGCGCGTCCTGCACCTGGCTGGCACTGGCGTGGAAGTTCAGCGCTGCGGTGGTGTAAGCCACACCGCCGTAAGACAGCGACAACTTGAAACTGCCCGCGCCGTCGTGGTCTATGCTGACCTGCTGGACCTCGCTGGTGGCAGAAGCGCCGTCTTGCACCAGCGTGTAGCTGAACTTGCCCTTGCTGTACTTGAATCCCTTGTCTGCGATGTCCTGATTGGCCAACGAGCCGACGAAAGTGACGACGTAGCGCTCGCCGGTACCGCTGAAATTGGTGTCACGCTCGACCTGGATGCTGGCCTGCTCGGCAGCGCTGGGCTTGTGGTGGTAGACCAACTCGGCGTAGGCATAGCGCAGCCCCGCGATGGTCGCGGCGGCGTCGCCGGCACGGAACACACCGGTCACGCCAAGGCTCTCGCCGTCAGCGACGTAGTACAAGGTGTAGGTGTCGGTGACCTTGGGCGTCTTGAAGACGATCGCGTTGATCTCCGAGCGCGCTGTCGCGCCCTGGACCAGCGTGGTCGAGGTGACGCTTGCGGTGGACGCGCCGGCTGCTGTGCTGTCGAGCGTCAGGCGCTGGACCTCGTTGCTGCCGGCCTGGGCCGCAGTCACGGTGCTGACGTTGCCATCGGCAGTCAGGAAGACGCTGTAATTTCCACCCTGGGTCGGGCGGGTGAAGATGACCTGTGTGATCTCGGTCAGACCGGCAAA
>JBILYN010000156.1:0-10414 GCA_044377715.1 Aquabacterium sp. | reverse complement strand
CGACCACCTTGAGCGATCCATTGGCCGCACCGATGTAGCTCAGCTTGCCCGCGGTGGCGAAGAATGTGCTCAGCGCCGCCGCTGTGCCGGTGAACGTGCAGTCGGTCGCAGTCCCGGCCACGGTCACCGCGGTGGTGCCGGTGCCCAGCAACAGGTTGCCTGCCGAGGCGCTCAGCGTCACGGTCCAGCTGTCCGACCCGGTGCCGAAAGCATTGCCCGCGAACACCAGGTCGCTCGCCACATTGGGCACCACGCCCAGGCTGCCCGGCACGCTGATCGCCAGATTGGCGATTGCGCTGGCTGCAGCGGCCAAGCCCACCGTCAGTCGGCCAGTGGTCGTGAATGCCGCGCCAGTCAAGTTGCTGACCGTGATGTCGATCACCGCAGCCGCAGAAGTTTTCAGGCTGACCTGACCGGCATTGAAGAAAGCGTCCAGCGCGTCCGCGCTGCCCACCAGCAAGGCTTCGAGGTCCGAAACCTTGGTGACCGTCACGCCGGCGCTAGACACAGCGTTGAGCACACCGACATCAGCGCGCAGTCGGAGCTGCAGATTGCCGCTGCCGGTGAACGCCAGGCGGTCCACCCCCATCACGACCGGGAAGGCCGTGGCGCCGGCCACCTGGACCGAGCTCGGCAGCGTCAGCTGCGCCGATGTGGCCAAGCTCGCCTGGTTGACCGCGATCGCCTTGGACAGCGTCAAGCCATTGGCCACCGCGCTGAGCGTCAGCGTGCTGGCGTCTGTCGCACCGCTCAGCGTCAAGCCGCCCAAGGTTCTCAGGAAGGCGTTGAGGTTGGCCTCGGTGCCGGACAAGAGCAGGCTGGCGCTGTTGTTGCCGCTCGTCACGGTCACGCCAGAGCTGGCCACCGAGGCGGCCAGCAAGCCGCTCGAAGCCGTCAGCGTCAGCGCAAGCGTCGACGAGATGCCCGAGACGGTGAACGCATCCTGCGCGAACACCACCGAGGCCTGTGCGCTGGTCAGCGACAGGCTCGCAGGCACGCTCAGCGTCAGCGCCGCTGTCGCTATCTGAATTTGCAGCGCGGCTTTGGCCTGGACATAGACCGTCGGAGACGCACTTTGCGCGACCCGAACGGTCAGCGTGGCAGCCGCAGCGCCGGTGAAACCGAGATTGCCCGCAGTCGCCAGGTAGCTGCTGATCGCGCTGGCCGTGCCGCTGAGCAACAGCGTGGTGCCGGTCGTGGCGGTGGTCGAGCCGGTTGAGGTCAGCCCGGCTTGCGCGGTCCACCACAGCAGGCCGCTGTCGCTGCTCAAGCTCACCGTCAGGTTGCCTGCGCCGGTGATCGCATTGGCGTCGAACAGCAGATACGAGTTGGCACCGGTCGCCGAGGCCGCAAGCTTGAAGGTGTCGAGCAGCAGCAGTGCTGGCGCGACCACCGACGTCAGGGTCTGGCGGCTGGTCACCTCGGTGGGGTAACTCGCGTCAGCCAGGGCTCGGACTCGACTGTTGCCAAACCGGATGTCGGCGATCTGCGCATCGCCCGCAGCGGCCGTGGTGCTGCCGTCGCGCAGGTTGGTGAACACCAGCTTGTAGTACTTGTAGGCGCTGCTGTTGCTGAACGAGGCCGTGCTTTCGGCATAGCGTGTCTTCATCAGATTCGTCGCCACGCCGGTGGCCACCGTCGACCAGCCGCCGGTGGCGCCCGCAGTCCAGGCGCTAGTCCAATCGCTCAGCGTGTTAGAGCCGTAGACCGAGACCTTGGTCGGGTCACGGCCTTCGGAGTCATTGGCCGTGGTGATGGTCAGGCTGTCGACCACCTGGGCGCCAGAAAATTCAAACATCAAGCCACTGTTGACCCCATCCAGGTTCAGGTACCTGGTGGTGGCGAGTCCGTCGATGGCACTGCTCGGTCCTTCATTGGCACTGGTATTCGTCGACGATGCCTTGACACCGATAGGCGCCAACTCAGCCACATACTGGTTCAAGGGCACTGCACCGATGGTGTTGCTCACCTTGCCCAGCACAGCGACCTGGTTTTCGTTCAACGCAGCGTCCCACATCGCCACAGCATTGACATACAGGGGGGAGTCTTCCCCGCTGTTGTCGGTGAACAGCCACAAGGTGCTGGCAAGCGAATAGCGGGTGCTGTCCAGTGACTGTGTGGTGTGGGTTTTGAACAAGACCCCGTCCACATAGGTCTTGAACGCATTGCCGTTTTCAACCGTGACCACCACACGGTGCCATACCGTCTGCGTGTTAGCCGCCGAATAAGCGAGGTCAGCGATGCCGTAGTTGTTGCCGTCGCCAATGAAATAGTCGGCATCACTGGCATTGGTGGGATCGGTCTGAAACAAGGCGCGCCACTGGCCGTTGCTCGCCGGCGGACTGAGCACATCAAAAGCCAGCGTGTACTCGTTGAGGTTTTGCCCGCCGCCGTTGGGGGTGAGCCCCGTCGTCAACAACAGGTCTTTGACGTTGATCGCGGTCGTGATGACACCCGACACCGAGGTCGTACCGTCGGTCACCGACGCTGAGTAAGCCGGGGCCGACACGCCAGAGGGCAGGGACAGCGAGGCAGAACCACCGACGACCGAGTTCTTGAGCAAATTGCTGGCGTCGTTGAACTCGAACAAGCCCACCAGCGAGGGCAATCGGTTCACCGTCTGGTCTTTCTCGCCACTGCCAGACAAGCTGGGGCCGCTCAAGGTCAGCTTCAAGTCTTGCGCAGATGCCAGGCTGTAGTTGAGCATCCCGGGCGTCTGCAGATACTTGTTCAAGGCCGACAAGGTGCCGGTGAGGGTCACCGCATTGCTGCCGTCGCCGCTGATCTTGAGGCCGCTGGCGGTGGCGGTGTCGACCGCACCGTAGGACCCCAGGTCGATCACGCCGCTGCTCACCGACAAGTTGGCGCTGAGGTTCACGCCGGGGAAGTCGGGGACGACGGTGAACGGGGAACCGTCTGCGCCCACCATCGGGCGGTTGGTGTTCCACACGCCCGGCGATGTCTCCTTGTTGTAAGCGATCTGGTAGAACTGACTGTTGGCTTGTTCGATGAAGCGAACTTCGAAGCGGTAGTACTTGTTGGCCTCCAAGGCATAGCCCGTGGAAACGCTGGCCCAAGCATTCACAGCCAAGCCTGAACCCTGCTTGACGACATAGGTCGGATTGGCGCCGGACACTGCAAAGCTGGTGCCGTCGTCCGAATAGATCCACAACTCGGCGGCATCATCGGCATTGACCCAGAATCGATAGTTGCCGGGATCTGAGGTCTTCAACCAGCCACTGGCCACTGCGCCGTAGTTGTCCGCGCTGGGCAAGTTGGTGTAGACGTCATTGGCGTTGCTCAGCAGGGCGTCGCCATTGGGATTGGTCGTCAGAAAACCTCCCAACTGGCTCAGGCGTTGGTCGTTGGTGCCACTGAACCCGTTCCACCAGACGCGCTGACTCCAACCCTCGTTCAGCAGGCTGCGCAGATCAGGCACCACGCTGCTGCGTGCCACAGGCCCTGCTGAAAGGTAGAACTGACCGGCCTCGCCGGTGGCGGTCGCCGTCAAGGTGATCAAGGCGCCGGCGCTGCTGGTGCTGACCTTCGTCCCCACCGCACTGGCCATCGCCGCACTGAGCTTGGCGGCTATGTTGTTCAACGCTTGGGCCTGGGTCGCAACGCCGCCTGCACCATCGCCGTTGGCCGTCCAGTCATTGGCCGTGACGGTGTACTGAACCGCGTGGGTCGCGGTGCCGTTGACCTCGAACACATCGCCGACAGCGAGGTCAGCGGTCAGCTCGATGGTGTCGAGCTGCGCCACGCTGGTCGCCGCACGACGGGTGGTTTGCACGGAGCCTGCGGCATTCTCGGTCGCCGAGACGGCGGAACTGGTGTCCACCGCCTTGGCCGTCAAGGTGACATAAGCGCCCTGACTGCGCGCTGTGAACAAGCTGCCGGCGGCGGCATTGATGGCCTCGCTGACTTTGGCAGCGACGTTGCGCAAGGTCTTGGTGGTGTCGCCGCTGATGATGTCATCGGCCACCAGGTTGTAGATCACACCAGCCGTCGCAACACCCGTCACGGTGACCTTGTCGGCAGACGTGTACGTACCCGTCAACAGCAGGGTTTCCACCTGAGGCAGCGTGCTGGTGCCGGCGCCAGTGGCCACCGCGCCGTCGGCGCTGGTGTCGGTCGCCGCGACCGTGGTCGTGGTCGTGCCCGACACGAGGCTGTAGGTCTGGGTGCCGGTCAGCGCGATCGACACGCTCTGGCTGCTGGTGCCCAATGCGAGCTGCAGGTTGCCCGACTTCTGGAGGTAGGCGTTCAGGCCGACCAGCGAGCTCTTGAAGCTGCGCGCCGTGTCCGTCCCCCCGACCAGCACCACGCCCCCGGCTGCGCTGGCGCTGCTCGCGCTCAACGTCAACACGGTGTTGGCCAGCTTGGCCGTCAGGTTCAGCACAGCGCCTTGGGCGCTGGCCGTGACGTTGGCGTCAGTGTTCAACGCCGCTTTGATCTTGCTGGCGATGTTGACCAGCGCCTGGTCTTGCGACGCCACGCCACCGCCCCCCGCGCCGTCAGCGCTCAGGTCGTTGGCTGCCACGGTGTAGCTGAAACCAAGGTCTTTGATGCCGGTAATCGTGATCACATCGCCGGCCAGGTAGCTGCCTGACAGCGCGACCGTGTCGACCTGGGTCACCCCGGTGGCAGCCGCGCGGTTGATCACCGTCGCGCTGTCCTTGATGACCAGGTTGCCGACGTTGGTCACCGTGGCGGTCAACAGGTCGGGCAGCCTGGACGGGCTGATCCAGCTGGTCGGGACGAATTTGGGCGCGCTGCCGTTCAGGCTGTAGCCGAGGTCGATGTAGTCAGTCCCCCACGATTGAATCTGCCGAACTTCAAAGCGGTAAAACTTGCCCTTTTCCAAGACAACATCGGTTACCGCGTCGGTAAAAAATCCCAAAACATCGTAGGCGTCTGAGACAACCAATTTCAAATCTGCGCCATCGACGCCGGTGGTGTCTAGCCAGAATTCGCCCGAATCGTCGGCCCTGAGCGAGAATTTGTAGCTGCCGGTTTCGGGCGGTGTGATGTAGCCCGACAGGCGTTGGCCGTAGTCGCCACCCGATGATGGTGTCTCGACATCGAACACGCCGGCGCTGGGCCCAGTCAACACATCGAAGGTCGCCGGCGGGCTCGCCAGCACCGCGCTCGTCATCGCAGCGACGGAACCCGGGCCGGAGATGTTCCAGATCTCGCGGCTCGCACCGTTGCCCAGCAGGCTGCGCAGGTCTGGCACCGCCAAGGCGCTGGTGGCGATGTTGATGCCCAAGCTGGTGCTGGCGGTCGCCGAATTGCCCAGCGCCGCAGTGATCGCCAGCTGGGTGCTGGCGCCGAGGTTGACCGTGACGCTGCTGGCGAGATAGCTGTTGATCGCCGACAAGGTGCCGGTCAGCGTCAGCGTGCTGCCGCTGCCGGACGTCAACCCGGCCTGGGAGACCCAGCTCATCGTGCCCGCAGACAGGCTCAGCACCACGGTCAGCGCCGGGTTGGTGTTGTCCGAACCCTCGATGCCTTGCAGCGCCAGCAGGTTGGACAGGTTCAGCGCGCTGCTCTGACCCTTGACGACCTCCAGGGTTTTCAGGCTGGCGAAGCTGACGCTGTCCTGGTGGGTGCTGGACGCGCCGTAGATCGCCGTCGCGCTGGCGGTCTGGGTCGAGGCCGCCTCGACCACCAGGCTCAGCACCCCGGCCACGCTGTGCTCGGGGTGCGCCGACAGGCTCAAGCTCAGGCTCAAGGCGCTGGCCGCCGTGCCGGTGAACTGGATGCAGCCGGCGTTGACATGGTCGAGCAGCGCAGCGATCGTGCCGCTGAGCTCGACGGTGGTCGACGCTGCGTTGCTGTCTGTGATGGTGCCGCCGACACTGGCCAGCGCGCCGGTCGACGCGCTCAGCGTCAGCTTGTAAGTCGAGCTGGCGTCGCCAACGATGAATGCTGAGCCCAGCAACAGCGCCGCGGTGGCGCCAGGGGTCAGCTTGATCTGGTCGGGCAGGCTGAGCTGCACCGGCGTGTATCCCGCCGCACCCTCGGTGGCGAGCACCAGCTGAGCCGCGGTCGCCGCAGCGCTGCCGCTGGCGTCGCTGAGCTTCAGGCCCAGGCTGTCGGCCTGGCTGCCGGTCCAGGCCAGGTGTGCGCTGCTGAGGTAATCGTTGATCTGCTGCGCGGTGCCCGACAGGCGCACCGACCGCGCATCGGCCAGATCAAGGTCGGACAAACCGCCGGCCATCGTGTCGGCTTGCAGTGCGCCGCTGGCCGTGCTGAGCACCAGCGTCAGCGTCCCGGTGCCGGTGACCGTGCCCGCGCCAAAGACCAAGGGCGTGGCCAGCCCGCTCTTGACCAGCAGGGTCTGCGGCACCGAAGCGCTCAGCACCTGCGCCGAGGCGCTGACAGTGGCGACCGTCGTCTGACCGCTGATGGTCTGGCCGGTCTGGGCAGCGCCAGACCACAACGCGGCGCTCAGCTTGAGCGTCGCGCCGCTGCCGCTGTAGCCCAGCTGACCCGTTGCCAGCCAGGCTTGCAAGCCGGCGAACTGGCTGGCATCGGCGCGCAGCTTGACGACGCTGCCTGAGCTCGCTGCGCCCGACGGCAACCAGGTCGCGGCGTTGGCCAGCGTCAGGCTGGCGCTGCCAGCGTCCAGCGTGACTTCCAGCAACTCGCTGCCGACGAAGCTGTAGCCCAGCGCGTTGCCCGGCAGACGGATTTCTCCGCCCTGCGTCGGCACCGTGTAAGACGCCGGCAGGATCAAGCTGGGGCCCGCTGCGGTCACGCCCTCGGCCAGCTGGGGCGTGACCGCCACCACGCCTCGGCGTGTGATGCCACCGGCCAGCACCGAGACGCTGAGCGTGCCCGCAACGCTGGCGCCGAGTTTGAGATTGCCGGCCGCTGACAGATAGGCCTGCAGCGCAGACGATGTGCCGTACAGGGTCAGGTTGGTGCCAGACCCGCCGGACAGGCTGGTGGCGCCCGACGACGCACCGATGCCCGTGGCAGCAGCCCAGCTCAAGCTGGTGTTGGCAGCGGCGCTGAATGTGACGACAGCAGCCGAGCTGTCGCTGGCCAGGCCCAGCGAGGCCAGCACCAGGTTGGCCGATGCACCTGGCGTGACCAGCAAGTTCGCCGGCAACGTGATCTGCGCTGCGCTGCTGAGCGTGGCGGGCTGGACCACGCCTGCGAGCGCCACCTGGGCCGTGGTGCTGCCGGTCGCGCTGCTGAGCGTGAGCGTCAGCGTCGTCGAGGACCCCGTGTAGCGCAAGCCGCCAGCGCTGGCCAGGTAAGCCGACAACGCGGCGGCCGTGCCTTTGACGGTGGCGCTCGACGCAGCGGTGTCGACGGTGACGCCGGTGCCCGCATCCACGCTGAGGCTGCCCGCCGGCACGCTGAACGCCAGGCTCAGCTGTTCAGCCGGATCAGCAGCGCTCAACACCACCGCACCAAACAGCAGCGGCGAAGCGGTGGCCGGGGTGATCCAGACCTTGCTCGCGAGCTGGGTGAAAGCCGGCGGACTTTGGCTTGCGCTCGCTGCGCCATAGAGCTGCAGCGTCGCAGCGCTGCTGTTGCCATCGGCTGCAGCTGCCTCGACGGTGAGCAAAGCGTTGGAGGCGCCGGTGTAGCTGATATTGCCCGCGGCGAAATAGCTGCTCAAGGCCAGCGCGCTGCCGTTGAACACCCGCGCGGTGGCGGGGCCGGAGACCGTCACGCCGCTGCCGGCGCTGGCGTCAACGCGGTTGCCGGCACCGACGCTCAGCGTCACGGTCAGCAACTCGGCGCCGGCGCCGAAGGCATGGGCCGCAAAACTCAGCTTGCTCGCGACACCAGGCACCACGGCCAGGCTGCCAGGCAAGCTCAGCACCGGGTTGGTCGAGTCGCCGGAAAAGACACCGCCGCCGTCGGCGGCCGGCCCGGGCATGCTGGCCGCCAGGAAGGCAAGCTCACCGCCTTGGCGGAACGGCGTCGCCGGCGTTTCGAGCAGGCTGGGGCTGTCGACCAGCACCTTGACCACAGACCCCGCGTTGGCTGAGCCCAGATCGGCCAGCGCCGCGGCGCTGACAAACACCCCATCTTGGGCTTTGAGCGTCGTGACCACGCCGGTCGGCAAACGACCGGCGATGCTCATCGTCGTGCCGCTGCGCAGCACCAGCTCGGCGGTTTGGGCATAGCTCGAGTCTTCGCTTCCCAGCACCGCGGCTGCGGTTGCGAAATCAGCGCCCGCGCCGATGCGCATCGCCCCGCCCGATCGGTATTCGGTTCGGGTCTTGCCGGTGAACAGCCGGCCGCTGCTGATGAATCCTGCGGCAAACAGCGCGAGCTGGCCGAGTTGGCCACCGGTTCCCAATGCGCCCAGTGCATCCTGCAGCAACAAAATAATGTCTGAGGTCAGCGACTCCAGCGTGATGTTGCCGCCATTGGCCACCCGCACTTTTGAGACGCTCAGGCTGGCTTCGCTGCTGACATTGACATGGCCGGCGCTGGCCTGCAAGTCTTTGAGCAACAGACCGCTGTGGGTCTTGCCAAAGCCGTCGAAGCCCTTGAACCGCAGGTTGCCCGAGCCCGCGCTCGCGCTGAGCTCGTCCACCGAGACGGCCATCGCCGCCACCGTGCCCGTTGCCACCAGGCTCAGCGACTTGGCCGAGACGCTGGGCATCGCCAGGCTGTTGTCGGTCAGCGAGATGTTGCCGGCCGCTGCCAGGCTGACGTCGCCGCCCAGCGCGACAGCAGCGTTCGCAGCCGACAGGTCGGACAAGCGTGTGACATGAGGCGCTGCGACGATGCGGCTGACAAGGATGTTGCGAGCTGCCGTCAGGCTGACATTGCCACCACCGCTGTCGACCGTGCTGCCTGCGGCTTGCAGGATGTCGCGCCCGGCCGACAAATTGATCGCGCCGCCGCCGCTCGCGCCCAGCCAGCCCAGGCCTGCGCCTGCGACCAGGTCGGCGTTGAGCAACAGGTCGCTGGTCGCGTCCGACGCCGTCAGGCTGATGCCGCCGCTGCCGGCGCGTATGCCAACGCCCTGGTCCAGCGCCGGGTTGCTGTCGACGGTGATGCTGCCGCTGGCCGCGACCGACACAGCGCCCGCGTCGCTGGTTGTATCGCCTGTTGTGCGCAGGCCGCTGATCGCGATGTCCCACAGGTCGGCACGCAAGCCGATCTCGTTGACGCGGCCGACCCGCAGGTCGGTCAACGCGCCGATCTGCAGCGCGCCGGCGTTGAGCAGACGGATGTCGCCAACAGCGGTCTGGGCCGCGAGGCTGGCCACTGCGGTGCGCAGGCGCGTGGCGTCGCTGCCGCCGCCGATGCCGGTGCCGGCTGCGATGCGCAGCTGGTCGCCATAGAGGTTCGTGGTCGACACGCTGGACGCATTCGCGACCGCGCCGCCCGCGACTAGGCTGATGCTGGACGCGCCGCTGAGCAGCGCCCCGGCAGCGGTTCGCGCATCGACGCTGCCCAGCGTCAGGTTGACGCCTGCGGCCAGACGGATGTCGCCACCGCCGCTCGCCACCGTCGCGTTGGCGGCCATCGTCAGGTTGGCCCCGGCCTGCAGGTCGGCACTGTCCTGGCGGGCCAAGACCCGCGATGCGGCACCCAGCAACAGGTCACGCCCTGCCAGCAAAGACAAGGCGTTGGCCTGGACGGATTTGTCCTGACTCAGCACCACGTCGGCGTTGTTGGCCAGCGATTGCAGCAGCAGCTTGGCGGCCACCGTCACCTCACCCGCCAGTGTCAAACTGCCTGCGCTGGTCCGCAGCGCGCCATTGGCAGCGGCCAATGACAGCAGGCTCAGCGCCCGATCGTTGATCAGCGCGACATCGCCGCCAGCGCTCAGCGCCAGCGTGGTGGCGGAGGTCTCCAGCGTTTCACCCCAACGGCTCAGCACGCCAACAGATCCCACCGCGCTGACCGTCAAGGTGCCGGCCACCAGATCGGCTGCGGTGTCGGCTGCGGCTTCGAGCAAAGCGCCGCCAGCGATCAGATTCAGCGACGCATTGCCGGCATCGACCAAGGCCACGACGATGTCTTGGCCGGCTTGCACCTTGAGCTGACCGCCCGCCGCGTAGCCCTGCGTATCGCGGTTGCCTGTCTTGATCCAGGCACCTGCCTCTTGCAGCACCGAACCCTGCGTGGCCACGATGTCGAGTTGGCCCAGCATGTGGGTCAGCTGCGACGCGGCACGCTGGACCACGTCTTTTCGGGCCAGCAGTTTCAATACACCGCCACCGAAGCTGATGTCGTTGGCCAGCACCAGGTTGCCGTCGGTGGACTGCAATACCAGTTGGCTGTATGAATCGGCTTGCAGGTCGAGTGCGACAGTGACGCTCAGATCGCCTTTGGCCTGGACTGTGTTCCTGCCCGGGCTCGTCATCAACAGGCTATCGAGCGCCAGGTCATCGGCGTCCGAAACATTGATCACCGAGCTCTG
>JBILYN010000453.1:0-3528 GCA_044377715.1 Aquabacterium sp. | reverse complement strand
CAGGCCCTCAAAGGCATGGCATGAACCAGATCGACCTGCGTGGCCGTGTGGCGGTGATCACCGGCGGCGCCCAAGGCATAGGCTACGCCACGGCCGAGCGCATGCTGGCGTCCGGCGCCAGCGTCGTGCTGTGGGACATCGACGCGGCGCGACTGGACCAGGCGGTGGCCGCGCTGGCCTCGCGCGGCCCGGTCAGCACCGATCGTGTCGAGTTGACCGAACAGGACAGCGTTGCCGCGGCGGCTGCGGCAACGCTGAGGCGGCACGGCCGGATCGACATCCTGGTCAACAACGCCGGCATCACCGGCGGCAACGCGCCGACCTGGGAGTTGGACCCGGCAGTCTGGCGCCGCGTGGTCGAGGTCAACCTGATCGCCCCGTTTCTGGCCTGCCGCGCGGTGGTGCCGCAGATGATCGCTCAGGGCTATGGCCGGATCGTCAACATCGCCTCGGTGGCCGGTAAAGAGGGCAACCCGAATGCCTCGCACTACAGCGCGAGCAAAGCCGGGCTGATAGGCCTGACCAAATCGCTGGGCAAGGAACTCGCGACCAAGGGCGTGCTGGTCAACGCCGTCGCACCGGCCGCCGCGCGCACCGCGATCTTCGACCAGATGGCGCCCGAGCACATCGCCTTCATGCTCGGCAAGATCCCGATGGGCCGGCTTGTCACGGTCGAGGAGGTGGCAGCGATGGTGTGCTGGCTGGCGTCCGAGGAGTCGAGCTTCTCGACCGGCGCAGTGTTCGACTTGTCGGGTGGGCGCGCGACCTACTGATCACCGCCGCGAGTCTCAGCCCGGCGGCATCCAGCGCCGCAGATGGGCGGCGTTGGCGCCGCGTCGGCCCTTGGCGCGTTTGAGTTCGGCGCGCGCCACACTGCGCAGATGCACTTCGTCGGGACCGTCGAGAAAACGCAGCGCGCGGCCCCAAGCCCAGAGCCTGGCCAGTGGCGTGTCAGGCGACAAGCTCATCGCGCCGAAGACCTGCATCGCCCGGTCCAGCACCCGGGTCTGCAACCTCGAGCTCACCAGCTTGATCGCCGCCACATCGGTTCGAGCGGCGGCCGTGCCTTGGCTGTCGAGCCGCCAGGCCGCGCGCAACACCAACAAGCGGGCTTGGTCGATCTCGACCCGGCACTCGGCGATCCAGTCCTGCACGTTGGAAAAATCAGCAATCCGGCCACCGAAGGCGCGGCGCTCAAGCGCACGCTCGCACATCAGTTCCAAGGCCAGCTCGCACTGGCCGATGCTGCGCATCGCATGGTGGACCCGTCCCGGCCCGAGCCGTGCCTGGGCCAGCGCGAAGCCGGCGCCGCGCTCGCCCAGCATGTTGTCGATCGGCACCCGCACTTGGCGCAGCAACAACTCGCAATGACCGTCCAGCGACTGGTGGTCCATCACCGGGATGTTGCGTTCGATGGTCAGGCCAGGGCTGTCCATCGGCACCAGCACCATAGAGTGCCGCGCGTGCTCTGGCGCATGGTCGCCTTCGCTGACCCCCATCACAACCGCGAGCCGGCAAGATGGGTGCGCCGCGCCGGTGATGAACCACTTGCGGCCGCTGATCACCCATTCGTCGCCGTCGCGCTCGATGCGGGTCTGCAACTGGGTCGGGTCGGACGACGCAGTGTCGGGCTCGCTCATCGCGAAACAAGATCGGATCTGGCCACTCAACAGCGGGTTCAGCCAGGCCTGGACCTGGGCCGGTGTCGCAGCGATCTGCAGCAACTCCATCGTGCCGCTGTCGGGTGCGTTGCAGTTGAAAACCTCGGCCGCCCAGGGCACCCGGCCCATGATTTCGGCCAGCGGCGCATAGTCGAGGTTGCTCAACCGGGTACCGGGCTGGTCGGCGCGCAAGCTGGGCAGGAACAGATTCCAAAGCCCCATCTCGCGCGCCTGCGACTTGAGCGACTCGATCAAGTCCAGCGGGTATTCGTTGGCGTCCGACCAGCGGTGCCACTCGGCCAGCGAGGGCAGCACCAGATCGGCCATGAATTGCTGCAATTTCGCTTGCAGCGTCAGCGACTGGGGTGAATCGGCAAAGTCCATGACGGCGGATTGTTCGATCGCCCACTTGACGCGCTTTGTCGCTTCAGGGACGACGCCGAGCCCAGTTCACCCGGTCTTGCGACAGATCAAGTTCATCGCGCGATCCAAGGCCGAGCCTTCGGCCGGGCGTTTACGGCATCATTCGAGGCAAACCACCACTTCCTGCCAAGACCATGACCGATGAACTGCACGACGTCCGCGCCCTCGCCTTCGACATTTTCGGCACTGTGGTGGATTGGCGCAGCTCGATCATCCGCGAAGGTCAGGCCCTGGGGCAACGCCTGGGCCTCGCGGCCGACTGGCCGGCGTTGACCGACGCCTGGCGCGCAGGCTACCGGCCGGCGATGGCCGAGGTCGCAGCCGGCAAGCGTGCCTGGGCCACGATCGACGTGCTGCACCGCCAGATCCTCGACGACCTGCTGCCGCGATTCGGGCTCGAATCCTTGTCGGAGGGCGAGCGCGACCAGTTCAACCGTGCCTGGCACCGGCTGGCCGCATGGCCCGACAGCGTGGCAGGGCTGGCACGACTGCGCAGCGCGTTCGTCACCACCACGCTGTCAAACGGCAACGTGGCCTTGCTGGTCAACCTGACCCGGGGCGCTGACCTGCGATTTGACTGCGTGCTGTCGGCCGAGTTGATCGGCCGCTTCAAACCCGACCTCGAGGTCTACCGCGCAGGGGCGCGCTTGCTAGGCCTGGCGCCGTCGCAGGTGATGCTGGTGGCCGCCCATCCCAGGGACTTGGCAGCCGCCCAGCAAGCCGGGCTCAAGACAGCCTACATCCCGCGCCCGGACGAGCACGGCCCCGGGGGTTGGATGGAAGCAACCGGCCAGACGCGCTTCGACCTGGTGGCCCCGGACTTGATGGCCATGGCAAACCAACTGGGAATTGCCTGAGCTGCGGCGAGATCGGTCGGTCCGCAATTGATCAATATCAATTGCTCCATGTCAATTGGCTGTCAGCCTGAGCGGACAAAATCCGTCCCATGGATAACGCCAGATGAAGACCATCTCGATTTACCCCGACGTCGCCCCCACCGGTTGCGGGGTCTGCCCGCAGGGCAAGGACACACCGAATTGCCAGCGGGTGCTGGACCAAGCAGAGCTGGTGCCTCAGCTCAGCGGGCCCAGCGACGAAGTGAAGCGCTTGATGGCAGCGTTGGGCGAGCGACTGGGCTTCGCCGCGGATGGCGACCTGCCTGCCGGGGCAGGCTGGGTCAGGGCGCTGCATGTGCAGCCCGGCGAGGTCAGCCTGCAGCTCGCGTTGGACCGCAGCTGCGGTGGCGCCACACTCGCCGACACCGCATTCCAGACCCTGTGCAGCCTGTTGCCCGACACCGACATCTACGTCACCCATGCGGCTTGACAGCCGCGCTGACCTGCAGACTACAGCTTCGCCGCAGAGCGTCGTTTGGCGGCCGTGGCGTCGAGTTGGTACTGCTCTTCAGCGGCGCGACGCATGTCGAGCGCTGCGTTGAGCGCAC
>JBILYN010000452.1:0-3530 GCA_044377715.1 Aquabacterium sp. | reverse complement strand
TCCGCAGCCTGTGGCTGGCGCTGGGCCCGCGACCCGCGGATCTGGTCATCCTGGCCTACCGCCTGCCTGGCTTCGACACCTATGCTTGGATCAACGACATGCGACGCGCTGCCAGCGCTTCAACTTGCCGCATCGTCGCCTTGGTCAACCACATCGACATGGTGGGCTCGTCAATGGCCAAGCTGGCGGGTGCTGACGGGGTCTACCGCAGAGGGGCCGACGAGCAAGCGCTGCGGGTTGATCTGGCGGCCTGGGCCGGCGCAGCGGCTGTCCAACACGATCCGGGGCCAGGCTGGCAAGAGGCAGTTCCGTTGTTCGACCCGCGGGCCGTCGTTGTCAGCGAACTGCTCGAATCGCAGCGACGGGTTGTCTTCAATTTTCTCGATGCGCTGCCACGCGACATCGAGTTGCTGAGGTCTTGGTTTGGCAATTCAGGCGCGCACGCGGCCGACGAACTCGGAGCGTTTGCCCGCTATTGCCTGCAAGCCGGGGCGATGCGTGCTGGTGAGTACGCTGAGTTGCTGGCAGCTCGGGTGCAGGCCGGGCGTGGCCTGCGTGACGAACTGATGCGTGAACAGTTCCGCATCCTGGACCAGACCACACGCGAGATGGTGGCATGGCTGCTCAAGGGTGATCGTTCCGATCAGAGCGTGTGCACCTGGGTCGGTAGACCCAGCAGCAATCGGCCCGTGAGCTCATAGCTGGCATCGTTGACCATCATGTGTTGGGTCGCCACCTGGACGTCTCGCAAGCAGCGTTGCAGCGGCGAGTCCGCAAACACCGCGCCGCCGCCGGCCAAGGTGTAGACACGTCTCACCACCTCGGCGCAGGTCTGCACCGAGTGGGTGGATGCCAGCCGCAGGTCGCGTCGGCAGGCCAGCGGCATCACGCCGCCTTGCTGCGCGGCTTGCCAGGCAGTGGCGATGCTGCTCAGCAGATAGGCGCGCGCGCTGCGCAGCGAGGCTTCGGCGCGCGCCACCGCATCTTGCACGGTGGCTTTGGTCGCCAGCGGCTTGCTGCTGGCCTGCGCGACAGTGTGGCCGGCCTGGGCGATGAAACTGGCCAGCGCATGGTTTGCGATGCCGGTGGCCACTGCCGCGATCGACAAAGCCAGCAGCCCGAAGACCGGAAAGCGGTAGAGCGGCCGGTCTATGCGCGCACCGTCGAACAGAGACGCACTGCGGCCCAAAGGCACGAATGCGTCCTTGGCCTCGAACTCACCACTGCCGGTGCCGCACAAGCCGAAGCTGTCCCAGTTGTCGAGCAATTCCACCTGCGCGCGGTCCAGCAGCACTGACACGACCCGCGGCGTGCCGTCGGCCAGCAGCTCGACCTGGCCGTTGCCGTCGATCAGCAGGCAACCGGCGCTGATGATGTCGGCGTTGTGCGTGCCTGAACCCCAGGGCCAGCGGCCGCTCACCTGCAGACCCGGCACGCCGTCTCGCACGCAGGCCTTGGCCCGTCCCCGTGGCGCAAACACACCGGCGGCCTTGAGGTCTGGCTTGCTGAAGATCGCGACCGCTTCGGGCTCGGGCAGGTAGGCCGCCAGCAAGCTGCTGGTGCAGGAGATGAAACAGCACCAAGCCGCTGCGGCATCGGCCTGCGCCAGGCGTTCGATCACCATGAAGAAGCTGGCCGGCGCGGCCTCGTGGCCGCCGTAGGCCTTGGGTGTGAGCAGGCGGTACAGGCCTGCCGTGGCCAGCGTGTCGGCGATGTCCTGCGGCAGCCAGCGTTGGGCTTCGATTTCGCGGCTTCGCCCGGCCAACGCCAGCGCTGCATGCTCAACCTGTTGCATCAGGGCTTCATGCTGGGTCGACGCGATCGCTTCGTGCTGGGTCGAGGTCATTTGGCGCTCCGGCGGTTCATCGAGCGATGATGCCTGCTGGCAGGGCGGTGGGCCACTGTGGTTGTCACCAGGGGCCCTGGGATGCTCTCAAGCAAATGTGGCTTTGCCACTTTGCTTGATCCCCACGGAGGGCGCTCAGAAACTTCGGCTATTGGGCCTGCGGTGCATCGGCGAGCAACAAGGTTTCGAGTTGCTGCTCGGTCACACCGTAAAACGCCTTGAGCTCAGCCACCTTGGCCAGCAGCGCTGTTCGCTGGCTCGCTGGCAGGGCTTGAGGCCGGCGTACCGCCAGCACCATCTTGTTCTTGCCGGTGTGCTCAGGTGAGATGAACTCGAACACCTGTGCGTCGTAGCCGCAGGCCTGTAGCAGCAACGCTCGCAGCGAGTCGGTCAGCATTTCGGCCTGCTCGGTCATGTGGATGCCATGCTGCAGCATCGCTTGCAACGGCGCCGGTGCGCTCATCTGCGGCCTGAGCTGTTGGTGACAGCAGGGCGAGCACAGGATGATCGCCGCGCCGCTGCGCACGCCATGGTGCATCGCGATGTCGGTGGCGATGTCGCAGGCGTGCAGCGCGATCATGATGTCTATCGTGCCTGGTGTCTGAGGCTGGTCATCGGTCTGGTGCTGCGCCTTGGCAAATTGACGGATGTCCCCGGCCTCGAAGCGCAGCCCGCTCAGCCCCAGCCTGGCCACCGCGCTGTTGCACAAGGTCGTGAGGTCTGCACGCAACTCGACCCCGACCACATCGGGCACCCGAGCGCTGGCCTGCAGGTGCTGCTGTACCGCGAAGGTCAGATAGCCTTTGCCTGCGCCGAAATCAAGCACCCGCACCGGCTGCGCCGGATCCCGCGCGGCCAGCGGCGACTGCGCGACGGCATGCGCCAGCACCTCGATGAACTTGTTGATCTGTTTCCACTTGCGCGCCATCGTCGGCACCAGCCTGTGCTGGCTGTCGGTGATGCCGAGCTCAACCAGAAACGGCAGGTCCAGCGACAGCGCACGCTGTTTGGTGCGGTCGTGCCCCAGCGCGGCGGGGTCGGCGACAGCGTCATCCCCGGCCGCCGCCAGCTTGCCGATGCGCAGGCTCCAGCGGCCTTTCTTGCCCATCGCGAGCTGGATGTCGTGGCCTCGGGTGACCAGGTGGGCGTGCTGAAACTGGCTGTCAACCAGCGTGCCGATCAGCGCCACCGCATCGGCCAGCGGCAGGTTCTTGGTGATGTCCTTGGTGCGATGGCGCCACACCAGCGACAGCTGTTCGACGCCGCGAAGCACCAAGCGGCGAGCGAGCAGTTTGTCCAGTGATGGCTCGGCACCCTGCGGTCGGCCCAGACTCAGGCTCAGAAAGCTGCCGTCGTCCAAGCTTTGCTGCAAGCGCAGGACGAACTTCTGAGGGTCGGTGATCGGGTCGCTCATGCGTCGATTGTCGGCCCGCGACCCAGGCTTGTCGCGTGATGCGACCCAGCCAATTTCAGCTTCGCTGCCAGCCGCTCATGGTCGCACGACCGGTTTTGCGCCGCCAGGCACCGGCTTGGCGTCAGGTTTGGCGCCAGGTTTGGCGTCAGGTTTCGCAATAGGCCCCGGTTTAGGGCTGCTCTTGGTCAAAGTCTTGCCGGCCGGCTTTGCAGCTGGCTTGGCGACGACTTTGTGGTTAACTTTGGTCGGCGCGAGCTTTGGGGCCGGGCG
>JBILYN010000451.1:0-3540 GCA_044377715.1 Aquabacterium sp. | reverse complement strand
ACACGCGTTGGCCGGTGGCACGGACCACAGGCGTGCGGCCTCTAGGACCCCAAGTGGTGCCGGCGTGGTAGTCGCTTCGCATCCCTGCTTCGTCGGCGAACATGATCAATGCTCCCCGGGCCTTGGCGCGCGCCTGGAGTCTTGGGAACTCATCGGTGTGCCAACGCTGCACGAGGCTAGCGTCCTGCTCGTAGGCGCGGTACAGCGGGCGTTGGGGCGTGAAGCCGAGCCGCTTCATCACCTTGCCCAGCGTCGGCAAGCTCAACGTCATGTTGAACTGGCGTTCAATAAGTTGGCCGATGATGCGAAGCGTCCACAAGCCGAACTCGAATCTAAGTTGGTCGGGGGTTTGATCGCGCACGGTATCGGCAATCCACTGCAGTTGCTCAGTTGTGACTTTGGGCGGTCGGCCGGCTCACGGTATTCTTCAGCGATATCAAGGAGTTTACATCGACCTCCGAGTCGCTGCAGCCAGAGGCTTTGACGCAGTATTTGAACGAATATTTTTCGGAGATGACCCAGATTGCGCTAGCGCTGGGCGCAACCATCGACAAGTACATGGGCGACGCGATGATGGTGTTCTTTGGCGACCCCGAGTCCAAGGGCGAGCGTGAAGATGCCAGGGCTTGTGTCGAGATGGCGTTGCAGATGCAGGAACAGATGAAGGTGCTCAATGTGCGCTGGAAGGCCAGGGGTTTTGACCAGCCCTTCATCATCCGGATCGGCGTCAACACGGGTTACTGCAATGTCGGCAACTTTGGCAGCGAGCAGCGGTTGAGCTACACCACCATCATCGGCGGCGAGGTCAATCTCGCGCAGCGCTTGGAGTCAAGCGCCGACCCGGGCGGTATCCTGATCAGCTATGAAACCTATTGCCTGGTGCAGGACATGGTCGAGGTGGAGGAGCGTCCCCATGTCCGCATGAAAGGCATGGCCAGGAACGTGAAGACCTTTGCGGTATTGCAGCGCAATACCTCCGAGGCCAGCCCTTCGGTGCAATTCAAGCACCCTGCGGGCGTGTCTATCGATCTCGACCCGGCCTTGCTCGATGCGCAGGAAAGAATGCTTCTGGCCGAACAACTCACGGCGGCTGCGACCAGGATCATGGGGCACGGCGGGCATTGACGGCCTCTGCCGCGGGCCGTCCCGCTGTGGCGCTCAGCCTGCGGTCTGCGGCCTGGCAATCTCGCACAGCAGGTCGGCGAGCGCCTCTGGCATCGTCACCTGCGGGTTGTGGCTGGCTGGCATCTCGAAGTAGCGCCAACCCGGTTCGGTTTGCGCCCGGTCGGCGAACTGCTTGAACACATCACCAGGGCCGGATTTCGTGCAATAGATGTAGCTTCGCGGCAGCTGGTCGATCTTGCCAACCAAGCTGATCGGCTGCCTGAAGGTCTCGATCGGCTGGGTCACGCGGCGCGGCATCGCCCAGGCGACGTCTGCGGGGCTGACATCGGGCGGCATCGGATTGGCAGGCAGGCGCCAGCCGTCGCCGTCCCGGTCGGCTGCGGCTGCAAAGTTCTGTCGAGTGCTCTCGGCCATCAACGAGAAAACCGACTCACCGTCGCGGGGAACAAACGCGTCGAGGTAGATGACTTGCGCAATCCGCTCCGAGGCTCGGTCGCCGACACCGGTGGCGACCATGCCGCCATAGCTGTGACCGACCAACACGATGTTGCTGAGGTCTTCGTACTCGAGGACTTTCAGCAGGTCTTCAATGTGCGAGTCGAGGCTGATGCCTCGGTGCGCCAAATGGGACCGTTCACCGATCCCGGTATAGGTCGGCGTGAACAGCCGGTGCCCGCGCTGTGTCAGCAACGGATGCATCTTTTTCCAGAACCAGCCTGCAGACCAAGCCCCGTGTGCGATGACGAAAGTGGTCATGGTCTATACCTTTCAAGAGAGGGGCTGTTGTGAATTTTGTAGCTTCGGTCAGATGTGCGCCGCTGCCAGACCGCCCAACACGATCCCCAGGCTGGCCAGCTCCGCAGTGATCACCGCGGTCCTGCCGGCAAAGCTGTCTTTGGCGCCTTGTTGGGCAGCGTGCTCGATTTCGTGGTCGTGCGGGCCGTGAACGTGGAAGCCGTGACCTGACATGTTGTGGATTTTCTTCGGTGATATCAGCGTTTGCGCTGGTAGGTGACGAATGCGTAGTCGCAGGCCGGCGGGCCCGCGCTGTGATGGGTCTCGCGCTGCTGTTCAACAAAGTCCTGCCGATCCCAGGCCGGAAAGACCGTGTCGCCGGGCAGATCAGCGTCAATCTCGGTCAACAGCAATTCGTCGGCCAGGGGCAGGGCGGCCGCGTAGAGCTCACCACCACCGATCACGAAGATGCGCGCTGCCAGTTGCTGATCGATCGAGGCTTGAGCCGCCGCGACGGCACCCTCGAGCGTGCCGGCGACCTGCGCACCGTTGGCCCGCCAGCCTGTTTGGCGCGTGACGACGATGTTGCTGCGGCCTGGCAGTGGTCGAAAGCGCTCGGGCAGCGAATCCCAGGTTTTGCGGCCCATGATTACCGGGCAACCCAGAGTTTGGCGTTTGAACCAGCGCATGTCCTCGGGCTCGCGCCAGACCAATTCGCTGCCCAGTCCTATGCTGCGGTTGCGCGCCACCGAAGCGATCAACGCCAACGGCGCCTTGCTCATGCGCTCATACCGCCACCGGCGCCTTGATCGGCGGGTGGTGCAGGTATTCGGTCAACTCGAAATCCTCGTAGGCGTAGTCGAAGATGGTGTCAGGCCGGCGCTTGATATTGAGCAGCGGGTAGGCGTGCGGCGATCGCGCCAGTTGGTTCTGCACCTGCTCTCTGTGGTTGTCGTAGAGGTGGCAGTCGCCGCCGGTCCAGATGAAGTCACCGACCTCCAGCTCACACTGCTGCGCCAGCATGTGCGTGAGCAGCGCATAGCTGGCGATGTTGAAAGGCACCCCGAGGAAGATGTCGGCGCTGCGCTGGTAGAGCTGGCAGCTGAGCTTGCCGCGCCCGCCGGGCGATGTCGCGGGTGCCACGTAGAACTGGAACATCGCGTGGCAAGGCATCAGCGCCATTTGGTCAAGCTCGGCAACGTTCCAGGCGCTGACGACAATGCGGCGCGAGTCAGGGTTGGTCTTGAGCTGCTGCACCACCTGCGCGATCTGGTCGATGTGGCCGCCGCCCGGCGTGGGCCCACTGCGCCACTGCACGCCGTAGACTGGCCCCAGATCGCCGTCTGGGCGCGCCCATTCGTCCCAGATCGTGCAGCCATTGTCCTGCAGCCATTGGACGTTGCGCTCGCCGCGCAAGAACCACAGCAACTCGACGATGATGGCTTTGACGAATACCTTTTTGGTCGTGACGAGCGGAAAGCCTTCGTTGAGGTCGAAACGCATCTGATGGCCAAACACGCTGCGCGTGCCTGTGCCGGTGCGGTCGCCTTTGGACACGCCGTGCTCGGCGACATGGCGCATCAGGTCTTCGTATTGCGATCGGATCGGGCGTGTCAATTCAGTAGGCTCCGAAAAGTGTGTCTAGGGCTTGCTGAACCGCCTCTCGGCCATCGGCCAGGC
>JBILYN010000450.1:0-3543 GCA_044377715.1 Aquabacterium sp. | reverse complement strand
CAAGGCGACGAAAGTCGGCATTCTGAGAATGATCATGGCAGTTCGGCCAGTTTGATAGGCCTGCGCGCTACGACGCATACCGAATCATTCTCCTCCCTTTTTAGCAGCACCCCGGACCGACGGTGTCGGCTTCGCGCAGTTCGTCCGCATGGTGGGTGCTGTGTTGGGTCAGTCAGGAGCGGTCGCTCAGGACGTCCAGCAGGACAAATAATTCACCAAATTAGCGCCAAAGCTTTGCCCGATGGCGAACCGACTCAATGAGTCGACAGAGCTCTGGCTCGTGACTTCACTCGCCACCGCCGAATTTTGGCTCGACGCGTCAGGCCAGTCGATCTCGCCTTTCGTGGCTGGCCTCGCGATCTTCGCCAGCTTCAATCGATGAGGGCGGCCTGCACCATCGTCCGGAACTGATTGCGCAACGCGATGCGGTCGGGATCGCTCACCTGCACCATGTAGATCGCAATCAACTGCTCCTTCGGGTCGATCCAGAACAGCGTACCGGCATTGCCTGCCCAACCGTATTCACCGACCGAACCCGGCAGCGCGGAATCGCCCGTTCGCTGACGCACCTCGAAGCCAAGGCCAAAACCCAGTCCCGGCGGGCGCCCTGGACGGTTGAGTGTGTGGTCCGCCGTCATGAACTCAAGCGTCTTACTGCCGATGATTCGCTTGCCTTGGAACGCGCCGCCGTTCGCGAGCGCCGAAGTGAAACGCAGGTAATCCTCAAGCGTACTCATCATGCCGCCACCACCAGACTCGTACTTGGCGCCATCGTCGACCTTGAATCGTGGCGTCATCGGCTGACCGTTGGGACGCGGCCCCGGTTGTGCCGCACGTGCAACCTTGTCGGCCGGGACCTGGAATCCAGTGTCCTTCATGCCGAGCGGCCGCAGTATGCGTTCGGCCACCGCTTCGCTCAGTTTCTTGCCGGTGATCACTTCGATCAATCTGCCTTGAACGTCGACGGCGACGCTGTACTCCCACCTGTCGCCTGGGTTGAACTTGAGCGCAAGCTTCGACAGCCGCGTCACCATCTCCTCGGCTGTCACAGAGCGGTCGCCGATTCCGGCTTCGACGTAGGAAACGTTGATCTGCGATGCGCCTCGGCTGCCATAGGTCAGCCCCGACGTGTGGCGCAGCAGATCTTGCACGGTCATGGGTCGCGTCTGATCGCTGAGATGCAGGACCGGCCGGCCATCGGGACCGAGTGCCTCGGTGCCGACCTTCATCTTGCCGATCTCGGGCAAGTACTTCGACACAGGATCACTTATCTGCAACCGGCCCTCTTCGACGAGTTGCATCAGCGTCACGCTGACGATCGGCTTCGTCATCGAATAGATGCGGAAGATCGAATCCTGCTTCATGGCGTCCGGCGCCGCCGCGTCGCGCTTGCCTTGGACGGACACCCACGCGACTTTGCCGCGCCGCGCCACCAGCATCACCGCTCCGGGCATCAGCCCATCGTCGATATGCGCCTTGGTCACAGCCTCGATTTTCTTGAACTGCGCCGAGGACAGGCCGACCTCTTCCGGCGAAACCGCCATCGGCAGCGGGAGTTGGGCATGCGCGCTGCCGATGAGACTCGCGAGTGCCAACGCGGCAAGGGTGAATTTCAATTTCGTCATGCAGGTTTCCCCTGTTGCTCTCTTCACACTCTTTGCCGGAGGAGCAAAGGCCCTCAGGACTTGAACTCGGATTCCATTTCAATGGTTCCACCCATGATATGAACCCGGCCTGTCACCGCCAATACAAGCCATGTCCATGCGACGCCAAGCCTGCATCGTAGGCGCTTTCGAGAACCCCAGCCTGCCTAGCCTTCCCCGCCAGCGCCAAGGGTGGCGCGTTGACCATCCCGCGCAACCACCATGTCAGCGCCTGCGTCGTGGCCGACCTAGAGGGCTTGACTCTGCTTGGCCTGCGCCGCTCGTTCAAGAGTCTGACCGAGTGGCTGGAAATCCCGGCCGGCGTGGTGGCGCAACTGATGGGCCACAAGCCCAGCGCAATCGCCTTGCCCGAATACTTGCCAATGTGTACCATACACAAATGACCAGCGCCGACCTGATACGCGAGATGCGGCAAGCCGGCTGGGTGCTTGACCGGGTGAACGGTTCGCACCATGTCTTCAAACATCCTGAGCGGCCCGGCATTGTGGTGATACCGCACCCAAAAAAGGACTTGGGCCAAGGGCTGGTCAAGGCCATCCGGCGAGATGCCGGCATTCCGCCATCGTCCGAGAGGTGAACCCATGCGCTACCCCATTGCCATTGAACCCGGTACCGACGCCACCGCCTGGGGTGTGGTGGTACCCGACCTGCCCGGGTGCTTCTCCGCTGGCGACACGATGGAAGAGGCGCTGATTCAGGCCGAGGAAGCCGTGACCGCGTGGATTGAAACCATCTTGGATGCCGGGCAAGCCATCCCACAGCCTTCGGCTATCGACGCCCTGCGCGCCGCGCATCCTGAGTTCGAGGGCTGGCTCTGGGGGCTGGTCAAGATTGAACCCGCCATGTTGGACAACACGCTCGAGCGGGTGAATATCAGCTTGCCGCGCCGCGTGCTGCATCGCCTGGACGCCCGCGCCCGGAGAGCCGGCGAGACCCGCTCGGGGTTCATTGCCCGCATGGCCATCGAAGGCAGCGAGCCGGTCTCTGCTTGATATGTTGCTGCCCCAGCTAGGCTCGAGTTGATCTGCCACTTTGTCGCATCGCAAAGCCCCCGACCTAGCTCTTCTATTTTAGTTTTTGGAATTTTCGAATCAAAATCAAACGCGGTGATGTAAGGTGAAAATGCCGGAGGGATAAATGGTGTCTCATCGCTAAATTCTGATTTTAGGTGGATTATTTTTGAGGTCAGTTTTAATAAATTTTCGCTTCGACGCGATATATCGAAGAATCTGTTCCTGTTAAGCGCCGCGTCAAGAAGTTCGATGCGGAGTTGCGGCCGGTGCCGAAGAACACGTAGAACTCGCCGTTCCAGGGCCCCTTGTCAACCGTGCTGCCGGTGGCCGCTGCGGCGTTTGCCTGTGTCTCGCTGGGATCGATCAGCCAGACACGGCTCTCAAGCAAATGTGGCTTTGCCACTTTGCTTGATCCCCACGGGGGACGGCCGGCTTCGGCCGGCCTTGGGGCGCTCAGCAACTGCTGATCGCCATGCTGGAAGACCTGGAAGAACACCACGTTGATGGCGATGTCGCGGGCACTCAGGTAGCCGACGATGCGTTCGCTGGCGGCGTCCAGCTCGGCCGCGACGATGATGATCTGGTGGGGGTGGTTGAGCGTCTCCTCGTCCAGCGCGGTGCCGAAGCGCTGCTGGAAGGCCGCCTCCAGGCTGCCGCCCTTGGAGAAACGGCCGTAGATCTGCACGATGCGGTCGGCCGTCAGGTCGGCCACCCAGCAGGCGTAGTCCAGCGCCTGGGCCACGATCTCGCGTGGCGTGCGGTCGCGCTTCAGTTCGATCAACACCAAGGTGCCGTCGGGCGCGATAGCCAGCAGGTCGATCCGGCCGCCGTGGGTGGTGATTTCTTGGCGGCCGATCAGCATCCAT
>JBILYN010000449.1:0-3560 GCA_044377715.1 Aquabacterium sp. | reverse complement strand
TGTCGATCAGCAGGTGGACGGGGTCGGACATCGCGAGGCCTTTTTCGAGTCGGTCACAGGGTGATGGTCATGCTAACCAGCCGGACTGGGCTGGCCCTGTCGCGCCGGCGTCGCCCGGCGGCGGGCGGATTTCTGTCTCAAGATCTAAGTCGATCGCGATACCCAACCAGGTGGCTTGCTCGACCAGTCGGCGGCGCTCGGCGCCCACATCGGCGATCGGCTTGGCGCGCGCCCGGGCCACCTCGGCGGCCTGGAACGGCAAATGGCCTGCTGGCAGCGAGGGCCCGGCCAGCGTGACGAGCACCCAGTTGCTGAGCTCGGCCACCTGCGCATCGCTCAGCCCGGAGCCCATCACGCCAGGCACCTTGAGAATGAACTCGCGGCCGCCTGCAAGCCTCAGGAAATTGCCCAGCTGCCGCATGTCGGGCACAGCGGCCGATCCAGCGCCGTCGGCGCCGTGACAGCCTGCGCAGTGCAGCAGGTATTGCGAGCGCAGTTGGCGGGTCGCGGCGACCGTGGGCGCATCGACGCGCGCGCTTGACCCCAAGCGTCAACATCGTGGCTCGCGCAGCCCGGTCAAAGCCTGTCTCGTCGCCTCGAGCCCCTGCGACCAGACCGCGCGCTTCCAGGCTTCGTCGTCCGGGTAGAAAGCGTCGCGCAGGCCTCGCTTGATCGATTGGGCCAACCCAGGTTCTGCCTCGGGATGCTGGGCCAGCCAATGCTCGGCACGCTGCGCGAACAGCATCTGCGGCAATGCAACGGTGCCGAACTCCAGGCAGATCCCGGTGTACTCGGCTTGCGGGCATTCGCCGTAGACCGCGTGCTGGATCGGACCGGTCATCGGGATGCTGGTCGAGGTGCCGGTATGAACCGAGGTCACGCGTTCGCCCCACCAGCGGCGCGCGCGCTGCAACGCATGGACGCCGTCATCGCAGGCAAAGATTCGCTCGCCGACGCCGAAAGGCCCCAGGCCCGAGTGCAGGTCGATCCAGGCCAGGCGTTCGCAGGACCCAGCGTGCCGGCGCAGCAGTTCGCGAAAAACGCGGTGGCTCCAGGTCGGCTCGACGCCGCTGTAGTACATGCCGTCAGGGTGGCTGTGCTGACCCTTGGTGATGGCGATCTGGGCCCGCCGTGGGCCCATCGAATCCAGCGCAGCGGTCAACGCTGCCTCGTTGTCAGCCGACGGCGGCCAGCGCTCGGGCAGCAGCAGCGGGTGCAGCTCGGCGTAATCGGGGTGGGCTGGCAGAGCTTGGCCGAAGTCGATGAAGTTGCGGTTGAGGTCGACGTTTTCTTGCGTCACGCGCCGGGTCCAGGCAAAGCCGTAGGGGTTGACCGCGTGGACGTGAACCAGCGCGGTCGCCTCGTCGCCGGGCTCGCGCAGCGACCGCCCCATCCGCAGCAGCCCGGCCTGGATGCCGCAGCCGACATGCCCTTCAACGCCATGAACACCGCTGGTGGTCAGCAGCACGTTCGGCGCGTCGGCCGGCCCGTCGCGCACCACGTCGACGGCCAGCAACTCCCCCGCCGGGCCGCGCAGTGGGTGCACATGCGATTCGACCACCAGCCCGCGCGCGTCGGCCAGCGCCAGCCAGTGCGCGCGCGCCGTCGCGTAATCGGCACTGAAGAGTTCGAGCGGGTTGTCGTGGTCTGTCATCGCGGGTTGACCTGCCGGCACAGTATCGGCAGTGACAGGGCTTGCGGCGATCCGGGAATTCCTGGGTGCCGACCGACCTCGTCTTGACGGCGTTTTGCGGTCGGCCGCCGCTCCAGGCTAGTCCACCTTCGCGCCAGACGCCTTCACGATCGGGCCCCAGCGCTTGATCTCATCCTGGATCATCGAGGCCATCTGCTCCGGCGTGCCGCCGACGATCTCGTAACCCAGGTCGCTCATGCGCTTGACGAAGTCAGGCGCCTTGGCGGCCTTCTGACCCTCGGCATTCATCCGGACAATGATCTCCTTCGGCGTGCCAGCGGGCATCGCCAGGCCGAACCAAGCGGTCGACTCGTAGCCGGGCAGGCCCGCCTCGATCATCGTCGGCAACTCGGGCAGTGTCACGGAGCGCACCGGTCCGGTGGTGGCGAGCGCGCGCAGCTTGCCCGAGCGGATGTGCGAAATCGCCGAAGGGATGTTGTCGAACATCATTTGCACCTGCCCGCCCAGCAGGTCGGTCAAGGCCGGGCCGCTGCCTCGGTAAGGCACATGGATGATGTCCAGCCCAAGCATCTGTTTGAACATCTCGCAAGACATGTGAATCGTCGAACCACTGCCGCTTGAGGCGCAGGCGAGCTTGCCCGGCTGCGCCTTGACGAGCGCGATCAACTCCGCCAGCGAGTTGGCTTTGACGCCCGGGTTCAGCACCAGCACATTGGCGAACGAGGCGAAGACGATGACAGGCGCCAGGTCCTTGTTCGGGTCGTAGTTGAGCTTGCTGTACAGAAACGGCGTGATGCCGTGCAAGCTGCTGGCCGACATCAGCATGGTGTAGCCGTCGGGCGCAGACTTTGCTGCCATCTCGGCGCCGACATTGCCACCGGCGCCCGGACGGTTGTCGACAACGACCGACTGGCCGAGCGTCTTGCTCAGTTCGATGGCCGAGGCGCGGGAAATGATGTCGGTCGCACCGCCCGGAGCGTAGGGCACGATCAGTCGCACCGGCTTGTTCGGATACGGCTGGGCCTGCAGGTGCTGCGGCGAGATCAGCGCAAGCGTCAGCAGCGCAGCCGACGTGAGGGAGGTCAGTGATTTCATGGCGTCGGCTCTATGAGTTGGGGGGTCTGGTGGGTGGTCCGCGAATCTCTCAGACCGCGCGATGCTAACGGGTGGCTGGCCCAGCCGATTCTCCGCAGCGATGATCGACACGCAATGCGTTGCTTGGCTGAGCGCCCCGAGGCCGGCCGACGCCGGCCGCCCCCCGTGGGGGATCAAGCAAAGTGGCAAAGCCACATTTACTTGAGAGCGCCCCGAGGCCGGCCGGCGCCGGCCGCCCCCGTGGGGGTCAAGCCGCCAAGCCACATTTACCTGAGAGGACCGCGCAGCCCACCGAAAAGGCCTCATCAAGCTGCGGCGCCCACACGCAGACGCCGCAGCGCGACCTGCCAGGCGGCGTCGATGTCTGGCGTCCAATCGACCCCCAGAGCATCGCGGAACACCGCGACGATGATCTCGAAGAAGCGATCGAATTCAGCGGTCGAGACGCCGTAGACCTGGTGGCTCAGGTGTTCGGCCGCCACCAGCCCGGTCGCAAACCGGCCCGCGCCGGCGGCGTCCTGCAGGCACTCCAGCGCACGCAGGAACATCTCGCCGCGAACGCTGCCACTGACATCGTTGCTGAACAAAGCCAGCAGGTCTGGCGCCTCCAGGAACAGGCGCTCGAAGACACGCGGCGCAGGGTCGCCGATGCGATCGGCCACCAACTCCAGCGTGCGCTCCAGCAGCAGCGTCAAGCTCACGCCGGGATCGTCGCCGCCTGTGCAACGTAGGCGCGGTTCCAGGTCGGACTGATGGTCACGTCGTTGATGCAGACATGGGCCGGCAACCGCGCCAGGAACAGCACCAGCTC
>JBILYN010000155.1:0-10570 GCA_044377715.1 Aquabacterium sp. | reverse complement strand
CACTTTGCTTGATCCCCACGGGGGGCGGCCGGCTTCGGCCGGCCTTGGGGCGCTCAATGCCCGGCAAAGCGCGGCAAGCGCTGCTTGTCGCGCGGCCGTGCTGGCTTGTGAACTGGTGCGAGCTGAGGCTTGTTTCGGGCATGGGTGGGCAGGGCTGGGCTTGGATCAGCGAGTGTGCCAGCGCAGCCTGTCGCTCAAGCGACCTGCCGGGCACGCCAGCGCCGCCTATGCTTTGCTGTGACCCCTAACAACCCACCCCAACCCGACAGCGCCCAGGCCTGGATGCGGCTGGCCATCACGCTGCTGCTGATGACCATAGGCTCGGCCGGCATGTACGTGGTCTCGGTCACGCTGCCGGTGGTCCAGGCCGACTTCGGCGTGACCCGGGCTGAGGCCTCGCTGCCTTACACGCTGCTGATGATCGGTTTCGGCATCGGCTGCGTGCTGATGGGCCGATTGGCCGACCGTTTCGGCATCGTGACCGTGATCTTGATCGGCGCGGTCAGCCTGGGGCTTGGGTTTGCCGCCTGCGGCTGGGTCGGCAGCATCACCGGTTTTGCGATCGTGCATGGGCTGCTGTTAGGCCTGTTCGGCATCAGCGCGACTTTTGTGCCGCTGGTGGCAGACACCTCGCTGTGGTTCGTCAAGCGGCGCGGCGTCGCGGTGGCGGTGTGTGCCAGCGGCAACTACCTGGCCGGTGCGATCTGGCCGCCGGTGGTGCAGCACTTCGTCGAGACCGTCGGCTGGCGGCCGACCTACGTCGGGCTGGGTTTGTTCAGCTTCACCACGATGGTCTTGCTGGCGATGGCGATGCGCGCGAAGTCGCCAGCGCCGCAGACCGCGCCGACCCGCGACGGCGCGCCGGTGCCTTCAGACCGGCCTTTCGGGCTGAGCCTGGCCCAGGCCCAGGGCCTGCTGTGTGTGGCTGCCACCGCTTGTTGCGTGGCGATGGCGATGCCACAGGTCCACATCGTCGCCTATTGCGGCGACCTCGGATTCGGCGCGGCGCGCGGCGCCGAGATGCTGTCGCTGATGCTGGCTTGCGGCATCGTCAGCCGGCTGATCTCGGGCGCGATCTGCGACCGCATCGGCGGGGTTCGCACCTTGCTGCTGGGTTCGGTGCTGCAAGGACTGTCGCTGCTGCTGTTCATCCCCTTCGACAGCCTGGTGTCGCTCTACCTGGTCTCGGCACTGTTCGGTCTGTTCCAAGGCGGGCTGGTGCCGAGTTACGCGATCATCGTCCGCGAGCATTTCCCGCCGGCCGAGGCCGGTGCCAGGGTCGGCACGGTGATGATGTGCTCGCTGCTCGGCATGGCACTCGGCGGCTGGATGTCGGGCAAGGTGTTCGACCTGACCGGCAGCTACCACGCGGCTTTCATCAACGGCGCGGCCTGGAATTCACTGAATCTGACCATCGCGCTGTTCCTGCTGTGGCGCATGCGCCGGCCAGGCGCTGCGCATGCGCTGCCAGCCAGGGCCTGAGCTCTGGCGCTGGAATGGGTTGACGGCGACCGCGCTGGTGGCCCCGATGGTGGCCGCGCTGGCCTTGCCCGACACGATCGAAGGCTTGGGCCGGATGGGCATGGAATCGACCTCGTCGACGCCGGCAGAGCTGGCTGCGGCGCTCAAGGCCGACAACGAGCGCTGGGCCCGCTGGTCAGAGCGACAGGCTTCAGCGCCGCCGACTGAGCTCTTGGCGCGGGGCGGCTCCCGGCGCTAGCGCGCAGGTCACTCCAAGGGATCGTCAGCGGCAGGCAGCGGGTCTAGGCTGGGCGCCCCTGCAGCCGGAGACCCGCCATGTCCATCGCCTTGAACCGCAAGGTCCAGCCTCTGATCGAGCCTGGCCGCCGCCAGTTCTGCGCCACCGCGCTGGGTGCGCTGCTCGGCAGCCCGGCTTTCGCCAGGCCATCGGTCACACCGCTGCTCGCGCGTGAGTGGCCTGCCGACGGCGACCCCACAGGCTTTCTGGTCAGTGAGAAGTTCGACGGGGTTCGCGCCTTGTGGGACGGCCGGACTCTGCGTTTTCGCAGCGGCCGCTTGATCAGTGCGCCGCCTTGGTTCAGCGCCAGGCTGCCGGTCCAGCCGCTGGACGGCGAGCTTTGGCTGGGCCGCGACCGTTTCGAGGTGCTGTCGGGCCTGGTGCGGCGCCAACAGGTCGACGATGCCGGCTGGCAAGCGCTGCAGTACCAGGTCTTCGAGCTGCCGGCCGCGGGCGGCCGTTTCGCCGACCGCACCGCCACGCTGCAATCGCTGTGTGCGCAGGTCGGCTGGCCCGCGCTGCAAGCTGTGACGCAGCAAGCGGTCGACAACCGCGCCGCGCTGCAGCAGCGACTCGACGAGGTGGTCGCCGCAGGCGGCGAGGGCCTGGTGTTGCACCATGCAGATGCGCCCCAGGCCAGCGGCCGCAGCCCCTGGCTGTGGAAGCACAAACCGCTGCACGACGCCGAGGCGCTGGTACTGGCCCACCTGCCGGGCCAGGGCCGTTACGTCGGCCAACTCGGTGCGCTGCAGGTGCGCACCGACACCGGACAAGTGCTGGCGATCGGCACCGGTTTTTCCGATGCAGACCGCCAGCAACCGCCGGCGATCGGCCAGCGCGTCACCTACACCTACCGCGGCTTGACGGCAGGCGGCGTGCCGCGCTTTGCCAGCTACCTGCGGCCAGCCCATGCCGAATGACCTGAGGAACGAGCTGGGGAGTGACCCAGCGATGACCCGGCGATCTGACGTATCGTCGTGACTCCCAAGGATGCCCGCATGAACGACTTCAGCTTTTTCTGGCACGACTACGAGACCTTCGGCCGCGTGCCGCGGCGCGACCGCCCGGCGCAGTTTGCCGGCATTCGCACCGATGCCGAACTCAACGAGGTCGGCGAGCCAGTGATGCTGTACTGCCAGCCCGCGCCCGACCAACTGCCCGACCCCGAGAGCTGCTTGCTGACCGGTATCACGCCGCAAACCTGTCTGGAGCGCGGTGTTCCCGAACACCGATTTGCTGAGCAGGTGCTGGCCGCACTGGGCGAGCCTGGCACCGTCGGCGTGGGCTACAACACGATCCGTTTTGACGACGAGGTCACGCGCCACTTGTTCTGGCGCAACCTGATCGACCCCTATGGCCGTGAGTGGCAGAACGCCTGTGGCCGCTGGGACCTGCTCGATGTGTTGCGCTGCGCCTACGCGCTGCGGCCTGAGGGCATCGAGTGGCCCGTCCATCCCGACGGCCGGCCCTCGTTCAGGCTCGAGCAACTGACCGCCGCCAACGGCCTGGCGCACGAAGCCGCCCACGACGCGCTGTCCGATGTGCGCGCCACGATCGCGCTGGCGCGACTGGTTCGCGAGCGCCAGCCCAAGCTGTTCGACTTCTGCCTCAAGCTGCGCAAGAAAGAGGCGGTCTGGCAAGAGATCGGTCCCTTGCCTGGCCAGGCTGGTTGCCGGCCGCTGCTGCACATCTCGGGCATGTACCCGGCCGAGCGCGGCTGCATGGCAATGGTCTGGCCGCTGGCCTTGCACCCGACCAACAAGAACGAGCTGATCGTCTGGGACCTGGCCTTTGACCCGGCCGAGTTGCTGGGCTTGGACGCCGACAAGATGCGCCAGCGAATGTTCACCAAGACCGACGAGATGCCCGAGGGCATGGTCCGCTTGCCGGTCAAGTCCATCCACGTCAACAAAAGCCCGGTGGTGATCGCCAACCTGAAGACCTTGGCTGGCGCGATGGCCGAGCGCTGGGGGCTGGACATCGCCGGCGGCCTGGCGCGGGCCAGCTGGGCGCGTGACAACGCTGCCGCGCTGGCAGCGCTGCCTTGGGGCCGGGTGTTCGATCGCGGCGCGCCCACGCAGCCGCCCGATGTCGACGAGGACTTGTACGGTGGCTTCATCGGCGCGGCCGACCGCCGAACGTTGGACCGTCTGCGTGGCCTCAGCGCCGAGCAGCTCGCCGCCAAGCGCCCGGCTTTCGACGACCGACGGCTCGACGAACTGCTGTTTCGCTACCGTGCCCGCAACTTCGCCAGCACGCTGGACGACGCTGAGCAGGCGCGCTGGCAGCAGCACCGCAGCGAGCGCCTGCACGACGGCGTGGGTGGCGGTGCGACGCTGGCGCAGTTTTTCGAGCGCATCGATGGGTTGAGCGAGTCTGCCGACGATCGCGGCCAGGCCATCCTGGGCGCGCTCTACGACTACGCCGAGCAGATCGCGCCCGAGGTCGATTGAGCGCTGCGCCCCGTCAGGGATTCAAGGCATCAGCTCGAACAGCGCTGAGCCGTCGCCGTTGTCCTTGACGAGCCGGACCTGCGGGTAGCGCGCCAAATGGGCGACGGCGCCAGCGCCCGACAGGAAGCGCAGCTTGACGCCCGGCACAGCCTGGATGCGCCAGTTGTTGTCGGCGCTGGCGTCTAGCGTGCCGGCGTCGCGCAGGTAACGCACCAAGGCCTCGCGGGTCTCGTCGGGCGAGTCGACCACGATGTTCTTGCCGTCCAGCCCCGGAAACCAGCCGCCGCCCGATGCCCGGTAGTTGTTGGTGACGACCAGAAACGGTGCCGACAACGCGACGGGCTGGCCTTGGTAGCGCAAGTCCTGGATGCGGTGGGCGGCGGGCGCGACCAGCTTGCCGTCGGGGCTGTAGCGCGCCGGCTGGGTGATGTCGATGCGGTAGCTCACGCCCTCGAAGCTGTCGAAGTTGTAGGTCTTGAAGCTGTCGTTGACCAGGTTTTGCTCGGGCGCGCCCAGCGGGTCGATGCGGTTGAACTGGCCGGCCGACATCTCCAGCCATTCGCGCACCGCCGCGCCGGTGATCTTCACGACCTTCACGGTGTTGGGGTAGATGTACAGGTCGGCAACGTTTCGCACGCTCAAGCGCCCCGCCGGGATGTCGGTGTAGTAGTTCCAGCCCATGCGGCCACCGGCTTTAAACGGCGATGCCGCCGACAGCAGCGGCAGGCTCTCGTACTCGGTGCCCTGCACCGCGCGCCTGGCGTAGGCGAGCTGGGCCTGGGCGATCACTTGCACCGACGGATCGTCGGTCACCTGGGCAAAGTAGCTGGTGATCGGCGTGCGGGTGCTGGCGACATCGCCGCGCACATAGGCCAGTGTCGCGGCATGCTCGGCGGCGATCAGCTCGGCGACCATCGGATCGGCGGCAACCAGTGGTTTGCGGCTGGCGCGGTCTGTGATCGGGCGGATCTCGGCCCGGCTGTCGGCGACCTTCCAGGCGCCAGACGCGTTGTCGAGCTTAAGGTCTATCACCCCGAGGTGGTCACCCCAGCGCCCTGGCATCACCGCCGGCACGCCGTTGATCGTGCCCTTGGCGATGTCCACCTTGGGGTATTTGGCGAAGAAAGCGCTAGGAAATTCGCCGTGCGAGTGGCCGAACAGGATCGCATCGATGCCCGGCACCTCGGCCAGTCGGGCCACCGAATTCTCGGCAAAGCGCGGTGTCTCGCCGCGCTCGAAACCCGAGTGCGGAATCGCGATGACGATCTGTGCGCCCTTGGCCCTCATCTCGGGCACCAAGCGGCGGGCAGTCTCCTGGATGTCGCGCACCGTGATCTTGCCTTCCAGGTTTTGCTTGTCCCAGACCATGATTTGCGGCGGCACGAAACCGATCACGCCGACCTTGATCGCATGCTTGGCGCCGGTCTCGTCGCTGAAGCTGCGGTCCAGGATCACATAAGGCGTGAAGGCGTGGGCGTCGTTGGCCGGATCGTTGCGGCCGGCGTCGAGATGAACGTTGGCGCTGACATAGGGGAAATTGGCACCAGCGATGGCCTGACGCAGAAACGGCAGGCCGTAGTTGAACTCATGGTTGCCGATGTTGGCGGCGTCGACACCGATCGCGTTGAGCACTTTGTAGGCCGGGTGGACCTGGCCTGGCTGCAGCGGCTTGACGCGCGAGACCCAGTCGCCCAGCGGGCTGCCCTGCAGCAGGTCGCCGTTGTCGAACAGCATCGAGTTGGGCACCTGGGCCCGGGCGGCCTTGATCAAGCTGATGGTCTTGGCCAAGCCAAAGTCGTCGCTGGGTTTGTCCTGGTAGTAGTCGTAGGCCAGCAGCGTCATGTGCACGTCGGTGGTCTCGAGGAGGCGCAGCCGGATCTCTGCGGCCCAAACCGATGGGGCGACCAGCGCCAGGCAGGCCAGGGTCCAGTGGGCGAGCGTACTTGTCATGGGATGGGTCGTCGGTTGGTCGGTGGGGTCAGCGCGCAGCTTAGCAAGCGGCCGGCGCTGGCTGGCCGGATGGCGCTGCGCGGTTCGCCGAAATATGGCTTGACACGCCCTATCGACATGGCATATTGAGCGCCCCAAGGCCGGCCGAAGCCGGCCGCCCCCCGTGGGGATCAAGCAAAGTGGCAAAGCCACATTTGCTTGAGAGTCGATGTCGGATGCTGAACTGCTGCTTAGAAGCCGCAATGCACACGCCGGCGGCGTGGTTGAGATGGTGGTGTGGCGGGTGCCGAGACCGGTACCGCCTGCGGCGCATGCATTCAAATACCGGTTGGTGTTCGTTCGCGGCGGCGAGCGACTCGTCGGCTACGACAACGAGCGAGGCAAGGGCGATCACAAGCACTTGCTGGGTCAACAAATGGTCTATGTCTTCGTCGACATCGATCGACTGATCGCTGACTTTCTTGGCGATGTGGAGAAACTGTCATGAACTCAGGCGGGCGTGTACTGAACGTCAAGGTCGGAGAGACCTTGCACGAGGCGGGTGAGCGCGCTGCTGCGGCGATGAAGGCCGCCGCAGCGGGAAGTCCGTCGGCACCATATTTCGGCGTGAGCTTTGCCGAGGTCCCGCAGATGCTGGCTGTCTTCACGCCCAAGCGCTGGGAACTGATGGCCGCGCTGCGCCAGTCTGGCCCGCTGACCGTGGCCGATCTGGCACGGCGCCTGGGGCGGCACTACAAGAACGTCCACAGCGACGTCGGCCAACTCGTCGAGTGGATGGCAGTCGAGCGTGCGGCAGATGGTCAGGTCAGCGTGCCCTGGTCTGAGATTGTGTTGGACATGAAACTGCCCGAGCACGTTGCGGCCTGAAGTCCTTGCCGGCTTCAAGCCGGCCTGTAGCCAGCTGCTGAGCGCCGACTCATCAGGTCATACTCTTGGCGGTCCCGGCGCCAACCTCGATCCGGTCGCGTTCAGGGTCGGTTAGATCGTGTCTGCGCACGCCATGGATTGACCCATCCAGCTCAGCCTGAACCGGCGCGGCATTGAGCACGGCAAGGGCCATGCGAACCGGCCTTGGTGTCGATCAGGAAAAACCTAAGTATCGAGACCAGGTCTTGCGACGTGGTTTGCGGGTACCGTCGCCTCATCGTCTCCAGGCGTCCTCAGTGCGCGCCATCCCACCCCATGTCGCCACAGATGTCGCCCCTTCTGCATGCCCGGCCCCTTGTTGCCCCGGCTGAGCAAGCCCTGTCGTCCGAGGAGCGGGCCACGCGCGATGCACAGGTGCAACTCGACAGCCTCAAGCTTCTGCTGCAGAGCAGCGCGAGTCCGTTGCTCGGCCAATGGTTGGTGGCCGCGGCGCTGGTCTGGTTCTGCTGGCGCCCCGGCGCCACCGGGCACTGGCTCTTGGTGTGGCTGGCTGGTCTGGGTTTGTGCACGGCCGCGACTTTCCGCTTGACGCTGCCGTATCGACGCCGCCCGCCAGACCTGCAGCACCTGGCACGCTTCAAGCGTTTGAATCGCGGCGTCGCCGCGATCGCCATCGCCGGTGGACTTATCTGGGCTGTCGGCGTGGCGCTGATGTGGTTCGGTGCAACGGAGCAGATGATTTCTGTGGTGGCCATCAGCCTGGTGGGCCTGACCTACCTGGCGACCCATTCGCTGCAGCTGAAGCTGCCCGCCTATTTCGGCTTCACCACGCCGCTGTGGTGCAGTGTGCTGGTCCAGGTGCTGCTGCTGCGGTCGGAATTTTGGCCCTGGAAGGCCCTGTTCGTCGTCATGTACTGGGCGGGTAGTGGCGCGTTCGCGGTGATCAGCCATCGCCGCTATGCGACCCTGCTGCAGCAGCGCTGGCTGTTGTCGCGGCAGGCCGTCGAGCTGCAGCGCCTGACGCAGCGTGCCGAGCGCGCCTTGTCGGCCAAGAGTCGTCTGCTCGCCGCCGCCAGCCATGACCTGTACCAACCGGTGCATGCGCTGGCGCTGCTCGTGGGCGCGCTGCACCGGCGCCCGCCCGAGCGTGAGAGTGTGCGCTTGCTCGACCACCTGGAGAACACGGTGCAGGCGATGGCAGCGCAGTTCGGTTCGCTGCTCGATCTGTCCAGGCTGGAGTCCGGCGGGGTGCGGCCTGAGCTGCGAGCCTTCGACCTGTGGCCGCTGCTCGAGCGGATCGCTGCCGATGAGGCCTTGCTCGCCGGGCGCAAGGGGCTGCGCCTGCGCCTGAAGGCGGCGACCCGTCAGGCGCAAGGCCCGCTGGTGCTGCAGACCGATCCCGTGCTGCTCGAACGCATCCTGCGCAACCTGACCGCGAATGCGGTGCGCTACACCGAGCGGGGCGGCGTGCTGGTGTGCGTTCGCAACACCATCACGGGTCTGGTGATCCAGGTCGCCGACAGCGGTATCGGCATCGAAGCGGCGCGCCAGGCCAGCATCTTTGAGGAGTTCGTCCAAGGACATGGCGAGGGGCCTGGCCGGCGCGCCGGATTGGGCCTGGGGCTGACCATCGTGCGCCAACTCGTTGACTTGCTAGGCCTGCAGCTGCGGCTGCGCTCGCGTCCCGGGCGAGGCACGGTCTTTCGGCTGCGTCTGCCGCTGCCACTGCCGCTTGGCCGGGACGGTGGCCCGCTCGTATCGGGCGACGGCCTGGAGCCGGTGCCGGGTGCGCTGGTGCTGGTGGTCGCCGACGATGCTGCGACCCGCGCTGGCCTGACCTCGCTGCTGGCATCGTGGGGTCTGGAGGTGGTGGCAGCGGCCAACGCCGCCGATCTGTGGCCCAAGCTGCTGGCCTTTCCCGACGTGCCCGACTTGATCATCATGGACCTGCGCATGGACGACGAGGCTGATGGGCCGGCCGTGATCGACCGCCTGCGCGAAGAGTACAACCAGCAGATTCCGGCGCTGCTGGTGAGCGCTGACCTGTCACCCTTGCGCTTGAAGCAGGCGCTTGCCAAGGGCCTTGTGCTGCTCGACAAGCCGCCGTCGCCGCGTTCGCTTGAGCAGGCGGTTGCGGCAGCGCTGGCGCCTCGATGGACCGCAGCAGCGCCGCTGCCCTGAGCCTCGTCGATGCGGCGCCTGGTCAAGCCCTCAGGGCAGCAGCCCTGCTGCCCGCGCTGCCTGGATGGCCTGCACCCGGTTGACCGTGCCCAGTGCCTTGAAGATCGCCGTCAGGTGGCCTTTCACGGTCTGCTCTTCCAGTCCCAGACGTCGGGCCACTGACTTGTTGGGTTCTCCGCTGCCGACCAGCCTCAGCACTTCCAGTTGGCGCTCGGTGAGCGTGCCCGAAGTGTCGGCGCTGGGCCATGGCGGTGCTGCGTTCAGCATCAGCGGGGGCAGGTAAACCTGCCCTGCCATCACCAGGCGCAAGGCGTTGACCAGCGTCGTGTAACTGGCCGACTTGGGACAATAACCAGCGGCGCCCGCCGCCATCGCCTGACGTACATCGGCCGGTGACTCGGAGGCCGACAGCATCAGCACCGGCAGCGTGGGGTGGCGCAGCCGCAGAGACTCGACCACTTGCAAGCCGGACATCCCGGGCAGGTTCAGATCGACCAGCGCTGCGGCAAAGCCGATGCCAGCGGCGGCTTGCTGATCTGCCCATTCGAGCGCCTGCGCCCCTGCGCTGGCATGGCGCAGATGCGCCTCGACGTGCAACTCGCGCAGCGCTGCGGCAACGCCCTCGCGCATGTAAGGATGGTCGTCGACGAGTAGGAACTCCATATCTCGATGATACGTGCCACAGAGGCGGTCAGCCGATGCTACCGAGTTGAAGAAGCGTCCTAGATTGTCCTGACGAATGACGATTTTTGGACGCCTAGATACCAAGGTATCGACAGAGGTATCGCCCCTTTCGGCGTCCTGTAGCGCGACCGGGGTGGGTCGAGAAGCGCCAAGTAAGTCCTGATTGCATTTGCCCTTGATCGGCAAAATGTTTGCATGCAGATTGCAGTGGCACCGTAGCGCAGGTGTCTGCAGCAAGAGCACCGGTTGGGACGGGTCGGCAAGGCCTGACCCCACCGGACAGAGCCAATCCTCAACACAGGAATTTTCACCATGACGCCAAACCGAAACGTCGATTACAAGATCCACCGCGACACCTCCAAGCAGTGGCGGCGCTTGCTGGCCGCGATGGCGCAGGAGATGACCAGCGGCGAGCCCTACGACGCCTGCCATGCCTTCAGCCATCGCGCCGGCATGCGCTACGCGGAGCAATCGCTGCTGCCCGATTGCAACAGTCTCGAGGAATTGGAGGCGGCCATCAACGCTCGTTGGAAACTCATGGACTGGGGCTGGATCAACCTGGTCGATCAGGGGAATGCGCTGCTGATCGTGCACCACAGTGCCAACAATGGTCAGTTGCTGGCCGACGCCTTCGGCGAGGACGGCGATGCCTGGGTGCCGGGCTTTCTGGCCGGCG
>JBILYN010000448.1:0-3578 GCA_044377715.1 Aquabacterium sp. | reverse complement strand
GTCATCGACACCGGATTTCATCGCCCGCTGTTTGACGCCTCGTACTTGATCGTCGAGAACGGCCGCGCCGCTTTTGTCGATACCGGCACCAACTTCGCAGTGCCTCGCTTGTTGGCTGCGCTCGGCGATCTGGGGCTGGGCCTGGCCGCAGTGGACTTCGTGATCCCGACCCATGTTCACCTTGACCATGCGGGCGGCGCGGGGCTGTTGATGCAGTCGCTGCCGAATGCCAGGATGCTGGTACATCCGCGCGGTGCCCGCCACATGATCGACCCACAGGCGCTGTATGCCGGTGCGCTGGCGGTGTACGGACAAGCGGCGATGGACCGAGACTATGGCAACTTGGTGCCGGTGCCAGCCGACCGGGTGCTCGCCACCGAAGACGGCATGACGGTCGAGTTGGCCGGCCGGCCGCTGCACTTCATCGACACGCCAGGCCATGCACGCCACCACCACTGCATCTGGGACGAACGCAGCCGTGGCTGGTTCACGGGCGACACCTTCGGCCTGAGCTACCGCGATTTCGACACCGCGCTAGGCGCCTGGATTCTGCCGACGTCGACGCCGGTGCAGTTTGAGCCAGCGCCGCTGCGCCAGTCGATCACCCGATTGCTGGCGCGCGAGCCCGATTGCATGTACCTGACCCATTACGGCCGGGTGGGCGATGTGCCACGCCTGGCCAAGCTGCTGTTCGAACAGATCGACGAGATGGTGGCAGCAGCGCAAGGTCTGCGAAGCGCGCCGGACCGCCACCTCGCGTTGAAATCGGCGTTGCTCGGGCTCTGCCGCACGCAGTTACAGCGTCACGGTCTGCCCGATGTCGAGGCCGGGCTGGGATTGCTCGCGCTCGACGTCGAGCTCAATGCCCAGGGCTTGGGCATCTGGCTGGACCGCGCGCCGGACTGATGTGGGCGCCAGGTCTGGCGCCGACAGCACCGCACTGCACTGCACCGCACCGTCAAGCATTGCGATTGCCCCCTGCGCAGCTGAAAGGCCTGTGATTCGGGCACACTGTGCTCAACCATTGCCCTGAGGATTAAGAATGCTCATGCTCCACACTATGTTGCGGGTCGGCAACCTGCAGCGATCGATCGATTTCTACACCCAGGTGCTGGGCATGGACTTGCTGCGCAAGACGCTGCGGCCCGAGCAAAAGTACGACCTGGCCTTCGTGGGCTATGGCGGCAACCCGGGCCAGGCCGAGATCGAGCTGACCTACAACTACGGCGTCGACCACTACGAGCAGGGCACGGCGTTCGGCCATATCGCGATCGGCGTGCCCGACGTGGCCGCCACCTGCAGCGGGCTGCGCGACAAGGCCGCAGCGCTGGGCGGCGCGATCACCCGTGAACCCGGACCGGTCAAGGGTGGCAACACGGTGATCGCCTTCGTCACCGACCCGGATGGGTACAAGATTGAACTCATCGAAAAGCGCGAGACCTGAACTCAGCACCTGCGTGGCCGGGTCTAGGCCACGCTGACAGCCTGGCTGGCGCGCCAGACCAACGCTGTGCGGTTCTGACATGCTCGATGCCATGAACATCAAGTCCAGGCGAGACGGTGCAGCGATGCTGGAGCAGGTCCGCCAGCAATGGGGTGGCCAGCGTGACCTGTGGGTTTTTGGCTATGCCTCGCTGATCTGGCGGCCTGAATTCGACGCCGCCGAGCACCGTCCGGCGCTGGTTCGTGGCTGGCACCGGGCCTTCCAGATGCGGTCCCGCGTCCACCGTGGATCACCCGAGCAACCCGGCTTGGTCTATGCGCTGGTATCGGGTGGCATGTGTCGAGGCATGGTCTACCGCATCCCGCGCGAGCAGGCAGCCACTGAGTTGCCCAGGCTGTGGCTGCGCGAAATGCCCAACAGCGTGTACGACCCGCGCTGGCTGCGCTGTCAAACCGCTGCCGGCGAGGTCAGCGCGCTGGGTTTCACGCTCAGTCGCAACAGCCCCAACTTCACGGGCCGGTTGGCGGACCAGGAGTTGCTGCACATCCTTCGCCATGCCCGAGGACGCTACGGCAGCACGCTGGATTACCTGGTGCGCACCGCCGAGAGTCTGCGCCAGCACCGCATGTGCGATCGCGAGAGCCTGCGCTTGCTCAACTTGGCGCGGCAGCAAGGCCTGACCCAGCCCATCCCGCCGGACCCGGCGTGAACCAGCGGCCGGGCTTCAGCCTTGTGACTGCAGCGCCGGCACCGAGCCGCTGTCGTTGGCTCGAAGCGCCGCCAGATCCGCCGCGGTGTCGATGTCGAACAACACGCCCGGATCACCCAGTTCAAGCCCGATCGACGGATAGCGTGCACTGACGCGGCGCGCGCCTTCATCGCCGCGGAGTTGGACCAACTCGGAATACAACTCGGCGGAAAATCCGACCGGGTGTCCTCGTCGCCCGAGGTACTGGGCATAGACCACCGGTTGCTGCGCCAGCGCCGCTGCGACAGCGACCAAGGTCGACGGCATGACCAGCGGCATGTCACCCGGCAGCACCAGCCAGCCGGCAGCCTGAGGCCTTGCGGCGACGCCAGCCGCAATCGAGTAGCCCATGCCCAGCGAACCGCCCCCCGCGCTGCCTACCTCGGGCAACACCACCAGATCGCGGCGCGCCACCCAGCGCGCAGCCTCGGCCACCAGCTTGTCGGTGGTGACGACGATCACTGGCAGCCGGCTCTCGATGGCATGGGCTATGGTCTGTCCCAGCACGCTGGCCGAGCCCAAAGGCTGGGCCAGTTTGTGAAGCGGACCGCCAAAGCGGCTGCCGAGGCCGGCAGCCAAGACGATCACGACAGCTTTGGTTTCCATGGTGGTTTGCTCCTGGCGCCTTCGAAATCCCTCCCGGGCGCTTCTGAGCCCCAAGCATGAGGGCTGCCGAGCCGGTTCGACAGTCGGATGTTCACCTAGGGCTTATCACTTAGGTGGCAACACCATGTATCGGATCAACAGCCGCTGAGCGGGTCTCGGCACGCTGGGCGGGCTGATCTGCTGCAACGAGCGATGACCGGCGCGACGGCATACTCGGGCCATGGAACATCGCATCGCCGATTTACGCAAGAGCTACGAACGTGACGAACTTGATGAGACGGCCTCAGCCAGCAAGCCAATGGCGCAGTTCGAAACCTGGTTGCAACAAGCCATTGCCGCCCAGGTGCCTGAACCCAACGCCATGACGCTGGCCACCGTCGGGGCCGATGGCCGGCCGTCGACGCGGATCGTGCTGATCAAGGGCTTGTCCGAAAAAGGACTGGACTGGTACACCAACTTCAACAGCCGCAAAGGCCAAGAATTGGCAGGCAACCCGATGGCAGCCTTGCAGTTCCACTGGGTAGAACTCGAGCGCGTGGTGCGCATAGAGGGTCGCGTGGAGCGAATTGACGACGCCAAGGCCGACGCCTATTTCGCCTCACGTCCGCTCGACTCGAGGCTGGGCGCCTGGGCATCGCCGCAAAGCCAGGTGATTTCATCGCGTGCGGTGCTGGTGGCGCAAGCGGCGCGCTACGCGGCGCAGTTCGCGCTGTCCCCGCCCCGGCCACCGCATTGGGGCGGCTTCCGCCTGGTGCCCGACTGCTGGGAGTTCTGGCAAGG
>JBILYN010000446.1:0-3583 GCA_044377715.1 Aquabacterium sp. | reverse complement strand
CCCTGGGACTGGTGCCGCCCGGAACCCAGTTGGCGCCGCGTGAGGCCACGGTGCCGGCCTGGGACAGCTTGCCAGCCGACGAGCGTGCGCTCTATGAGCGTCACATGGAGACTTATGCGGCGATGCTCGAATGCGTGGACCAGAACGTCGGCAGCCTGGTCGATCTGCTGCGGGACATGGGTGAGCTCGACAACACCATCTTCGTGGTCTCTGCCGATAACGGCGGCACCCATGCGGGTGGCGTGCAGGGCGCGATCCACTTCAATCGGCGCTTTGCTGGGCTTGCATCGCTGCCAGTCGCGCATGAGCTGACCAAGACGCAGTGGATCGGCAGTGGCCGCGTCAACCCGTTGTACCCGATGGGCTGGGCGCAATTGAGCAACACGCCGTTTCCCGCATACAAGACACAGACGGGTGCCGGTGGGCGGCGTGTGGCTTGCATCGTGTCGTGGCCCGCGAAATTGCCCGCGCGCGGCGAGCTTAGAACACAGTTCGCGCATGTCACCGATCTGATGCCCACCTTGCTCGATCTCGCCGGTGTCCCCGTGCCGACCGTCTCGCACGGCAAGCCGGCAGTGGCGATCCAAGGCAAGAGCCAGGCCGCCGTGCTGCGCAGCGCTCAAGCTCCAGCCGCGCGCAATGAGCAGTACTACGAGTGTTGGTCCAATCGAGGCTACTACCGCGACGGCTGGGTCGCCGTGTCGATCCAGAAGCTGGGCCAGAAGCTTGACTTCGACAACTGGGTGCTGCACCGGCACGCCACCGACTTCTCGGAACGCGTCGACCTGGCAGCGCAGCATCCGGACAAGTTGACGGAACTGGTCGAGGCCTTCGACCAGGCCGCTTGGGCCAACCAGGTCTACCCGCTGGACAACCGGCTGCCGGTGCAGAAATTCCAACAGTTGCCGCCGCAGATGCAACCGCCGGCGGCGGGCAGCCGGCGCTTTCTGCCAGGTGCTCAGACCGTGAACCGTTTCATCTTCGTGCCGCTGGTGGCGGACCGGAGTTTTTGCATCACGACCAACATTGAGCATCAAGCGGACAACGAAGGCGTGCTTTGGGCGCTGGGTGACGTGGCGGGCGGCATGGTGCTCTACATCGAGGCCGGCATGTTGCAATTGTTTTACAACGGTTTTGGCGAGTACACGCGCCACCCGTCGATCGCGATGCCGACCGGTGTCCAGGCCGTCGCGTTGGAGTTTGAAGCGCTCGGTCGTCGTGCAGGCCGCGGACGTTTCTTGATCAACGGCCAGCCGGTTGGCGATTGGAGTACCTTGAGTCCGACGCTGATGGGCGGATTCCATGAGGGCTTCGATATCGGCATCGATCGTCGCGCGCCAGTAGATTGGGAACTGTTCGAGCGGCGAGGAAATTTCGCTTACAGCGGTCGCCTGCGCGACGTGATCGTTGAGTCACGCCAGTTTGCGCCCGATTCGGCTTATGCCAAGGGCTGAGCAAGTCCTACCTGAGGAAATGACATGAATGCTTACTCTCGTCGTCGATTGCTGGCCGGCGCTGCCGGCTTGGCGTTGCTGCCTACCGCTTTGCGCGCCCAGTCTCCCGCCCGTCCCTGGCCGAGGGACACGCTGCGATTGATGGTGCCCGGGCCGGCCGGTGGCCCGATCGACATCTTGTGTCGGCAGCTTGCCGAAAGGTTGGGGCCGCTGCTGGGCGCCAAAGTGATTGTCGACAACCGCGCGGGCGCGGCTGGCCTGATCGGCGCCAAGGCTCTGGCCGGCGCGCCGCCCGATGGTTCGATGATGGGCTATCTGCATGCCGGGCACCTGACAATCCAAGCCATGGGCGCCAAGATCGACATGGCCAACGAGTTCATACCGGTCGTTGGGCGCTACTCAGCGTCGCAATTCGTGATCGCTGTGAATTCGACCTCGCCCCATCGCACGCTGGCCGAACTGATCCGTGCCATCCAGGCGAATCCCGGCAAGCTAAGCTTTGGTACCGGCGGCCAGGGCTCACCAGGTCACCTGGTAATGGAAAAATTGCGTGAGCGTTTGCCGACGCTCGACATGGTGCACGTGCCGTACAAAGGCGCGATCGAGGCGGTGAACTCGCTCGCCGGCAAGGATCTGGATTTCGCGTCTGGGCTGATGTCAGCCGTCGCGCCCCAGGTGGCGAGTGGGCGCTTGCGGGCGCTGGCAGTGAGCGGTGAATTGCGCTCGGCCTTGCTGCCTCAGGTGCCAACGGTGGCCGAGAGCGGCTACCCGGGTTTTAGCCACAGCAGTTGGGGCGGGATCTACTTGCCTGCCAAGACACCGGCGCTGCTGGTGGATACCTTGCGCGCGGCGCTGCGCCAAGTCGAGACTCAACCCGACTTGCTGGCCTTCATGGCATCAACCGGTAGCGAGTTCCTGCCAAGCGAAACGCCCGAGGCCTTTGCGGCGTATTTCAAGCAGGCGCTGGCATCGGAAGCCGTGCTGGTCAAAAAACTTGGCTTGAGCTTGCAGTAGGCGGCCGCACCGTCGAGTCCAAGGCTGCGCGATGCTGTCTTGGATTCGGTTTTCGCGTTCGTCCTTTGTTTGAATGATTTGAGCAGCGCGACAGTTTCCAACTCCCCTCATTCGGTGCTGACCAGGTCAGGTATTCGCCTGTCTTGACATTGCGCAACCGAGTGGCGCAGACCCCGTCTGAGACTGGAGGTCTTGGTTCGCTGGGTGGTTCGACTCCCGTCTGGGCCGCCGACGTTTGGCCTCAGATTCAGGAGTCTCGTCATGTTCGATACAGGAATTCCGAGTCTGGAATACCGGTCCCGCAGCGCCGGCAAGCGCGTCATGACGCCCAACCATCTGGAACAAGCGACATGCGCAGTGGTGCTGGCGGGTGGTCGAGGCTCCCGGCTCAAGCAGTTGACCGACTGGCGCGCCAAACCTGCAGTGCCATTTGCCGGCAAGCTCAAGATCATCGATTTTGCGTTGAGCAACTGCGTCAATTCGGGGCTTCGCCGGGTTTGCGTGCTGACCCAGTACAAAGCGCAGAGCCTGATTCGACACATCACCCGCGGTTGGGGAATCCTGGACGTGAGTCTTGGCGAGTTCATCGATGTGGTGCCGGCTCAGCAGCAGCACGGTGAACGCTGGTACAGCGGCACCGCCGATGCGGTCTACCAGAACCTGGACATGTTGCGCGAGGCAGATCCGCTCTATGTACTCGTGCTGGCAGGCGACCATATCTACAAGATGGATTACAGCCACATCATCGCTGACCACGTCAAGCGTGCAGCCGATGTCACGGTGGCTTGCACCGAGGTGCCGCTGGACCAGGCGACGGCCTTTGGCGTGATGCGCATTGACGCAGACAATCGCGTCGTTGATTTTCAGGAAAAGCCAGCCAAGCCCAGCCCTATGCCTGGCCACCCTGGTCTGGCCTTGGTGAGCATGGGAATCTATGTATTCAGTGCCGAGTTTCTATACCAGGAATTGGCCTATGACGCAGGCGACACGGCTTCACGACACGATTTTGGTCGCGACATCATCCCTCGAATCCTCAAGCGTGCGAGAGTCTTCGCCCACGATTTCGCCGACAGCTGTGTCAACACGATTGAAGCAAGGCCTTACTGGCGTGATGT
>JBILYN010000445.1:0-3601 GCA_044377715.1 Aquabacterium sp. | reverse complement strand
TCTCTAGGCTGTTTTTCTTTGCTGGGGGACTTTTGGGGGACTTCCGACCCCCGGCGAGTCCCCCCAGATCCTTTCGCGCCAGCCTTGCAGCCTCTTCCTGCTCGCGCCGAAGCATCGCCAGGCCCTTATTCCAGCGCCCGCTGTCTTCCTTGATCTTCTCCAGCGCGGCATGCAACTCGACGACTTGCGCCACGCTGTAGTGGCGGGTCATCGTCGGGTTGCTGTGCCACAGGATGTCGGCGGTGGTGCTCTCCGGCACGCCAGCCTCACGCAGGCGCATGCCCACGGTATGACGCAGGTCGTGCACGTGCAGGTTGGCCAGGCCGCCGGAGTCACATTCACGCCGCGCTCGCTGCCAGCCGGAGTTGTTGATCGTCTCGATTCGGCGGTACGGCATGGTGGCCGACTGATCGGTGTTCTTGACCCGCTCGCGGCGGTACACGAAGACGAACTCCTCGTGCTGGCCGCGCACGGACTCGATTACCGACTGCGCCACGCTGTTGCACACCACCACACTCGCCCGCCGTCGGCCCTTCACATGCTCGCGCGGCACCTCGAAGACCGAGATGCCCAACTCCGGCACCTTGATCTCCCAGGCCCACTGCAGGCTGCACACCACGTCGTCGCGCACGCCCGTGTTCAAGGCGAACAAGACCATGCGTGCGAGGTGATCGGGCAGCCGAGGCAACAGCGCGCGCTGTTCGGCCCAGGTGATGGACCGAGGCTCGCGCTGGTGGCCCACCAGCGGCAGCATCGTGATGCTGGGCGCATGCGCCAGCCAGGTGTTGCCGTGGTCGTCGCGCCAGGACTTCGCCGCCAGATTCAGGATCCGGCGCACGATGCCCAGCGCGAGGTTCACGGTCTTGTGCGCACGGCGCTCGCCCAGTCGCTTCGCAACGAATGGGGCGAGGGTGCCGTCATGCACCTGGTGAAGCTGCAGTTGGCCGATGAACGGCATGATGTGTGTTGAAGCAGGTAGGTATCGGTTTCAATGCTCACTTTGCCCTGGTGGGTCAGCAGGTAGTGCGCGGCGGCTTCGTCAAACGTCCTCACCGGCCGCTCGCCGTGGATGGCCACGGCGCGCAGCTGGTCAAGTTGCCGGATCAGCCACCGGTCCGCTTCCGCAAAACTCGGGAAGCCGCGCTGGCGAAGTCGAGTGCCTCGCCAGTACTTGTCGACCTGCCAGGTGCCCTCTTTGTCGGGGTAGATGCCCCGTGTGTTTCGGCCCATCGTTTCTCTCCTTTCGTTGCAACGGGCCGTCCGTTCCAGCGCGCAATCTGCGCCGCGCCAGGCTCGGCGTCATCGACGGCAGAGGCATCGGATTGCTGCTTCATCTCGTCGAAGATGCGGTCGAGGTCCTGCACGTCGAAGACGAGGCTGGTGCCGAGCCGCAGCGCGGTGAGGTGCGGCCGGACGGTGCTCTCGAAGGTCCGGCGCCGCATGCCCAGGTACTCCATCGCCTCGGCGCTGTTCAGGCCGCGCTTCACGGCGCATCTCCTGCCTGGGCATTGTCCGACGCTTCCGCCGGCGTCAGCGGGCCGAGCGGCTGGGCCACGATGTAGGCCGTGGCTGCGGGCGCACGCGATCCCGTCGGATGCAGCCACGAAAATGTGTCGGGGCGCAGCAGTCCGTTGCGCCACTTGTGCCGAGTTCTGTTCACTGACATTTGAGGTCTCCAGATGTGGACCGCGCGAGCCAAGGCGGTCGTCAATTGGGAGGGAACGCAACTGGTTGCCAAGCCTGCACCGGCGTCCCCACGCGGGCATGGCTTTGGAGGTCGATCGATGTCATCCGAGCGGCAGGCCTCCATGCCGGTGGACGCTTCCAGGTTTGCAGCCGATGTCGGCTGCTGGTGGTCGTAAAAATGTCTATCTAGGTGAGTGCAGAGCGTTTCTGCAAGGCACCCCCGCGTACTTCAAAGTGCATGGCACCAGCATCTCGTCGGATGCAGGCTGCCGCCCAGGCTGACCTGGGTTCCCTGGGTTGCTCATTGACCCGGTGCTTCCTGCTGGAAGAACTTCCCTACCACCGGGGAGAGCGGGGCCGCGTCTAAAGCCGGGTGCCCCGCCTCAGAGGGGCGACAAAGCACACGGGCGCCTCAAGGGCGGTCGACGAAGGCTCGGGTTGGTCATGCGCGGCCGTAGGGCAGCGCACGTCGCAGGCTCGCACATCGGCGGCGTCTGCGACTTCGAAGGGTCCGATGAACGGATCGATATGGAATGGCATCACCGCGTCGGGCGCGGTACGGCTCTCGAACTTGAAGAACAGGAGCCGGCGACAGGTGCGGGTCACGACCGCTAACGGCTGCTTCATGGCACCGAGGCCAACGGGCACAGCGTCCGGCCTGCTTGGACTTGAAGGTCTTGCGGCAGGCACGCAAGGCTCAGCACAGAGTTGACACGCGATCAGGCGCGGTCGTCAAGGCCCGCGATACAACTGTCGCATGACCATTCGGCAGGGGCCTGCGCCTCGAAGCCGTGAGAAGCGTTTCCAAGAAGTTCCTCAAGTGCCGATTAGTGTTTGAAGCACAACCTGCGTCAGCAACCGCTCGGTGTTGACAACGATTCCTCCGGCCTCTAGTTCGGACAGGATTTGATTGGCGACGTTGGGCATGGTTGAGGGCGGGCAGGACCTCCAAGCTGGAAGTACCCGTAGGGGCACCGCCGTCGATCTCAAGCAAGCGCCGCCCTCGACGTTTGGTACCCGACGGAGGCCCTTCAGGGGCCCGGCCAAGCGCAAGGCAAGGTCGCGTTGCCCGATCCAAGCCGAACGCGGCGCGATGCTAGAGTGACCGTTACACAGGGACGTGCAGATGGTGACTCCATGACCGCTGTGTCGATTCGGTTCAACGAACAAGCTCGGTGGCAGAACCGCTCTGGGAATCTGGCGCCGATGACCGGCCAAGTGCCGCCGTCGTTTCCTGCGCGTGTACTCGACTTGGTGTGTACCGGCCTTCGCGATGCCGCCGCCACACTGGCCAGAGGCCCCGGCCGATAGCGAGCCTGCCGCCACCCGCAGGCAGAATCTGCCATTGCCTGGCCCAACCGCCAGACCCACGAGCCGAACGCCACCTTTGATGCCCAGCCCCCGCCGTACCCTCCGCCGCCCATCCCAAGCGCCATGATCCGATACACCCACGGAAACCTGCTGGATGCGCAGGACGAAGCGTTGGTGAACCCCGTCAACACCGTCGGGGTGATGGGCAAGGGCCTCGCACTGGCCTTCCGGCACCGCTTCGACCTCAACCACCGCCTGTACGTGGAGGCCTGTCAGGCCGGTGAGTTGCAGGTGGGCAAGGTGCACGCTACCGAGACCGGCCAGGCCGTCGGGCCGCGCTGGGTAGTGAACTTCCCGACCAAGCAACATTGGCGGCAGCCATCGCAACTGCGCTTGGTGTCCGAAGGCCTGATGGACTTGCGCCGGTTCATCGCCCAGCATCGGGTGCAGTCGATCGCCATTCCGGCACTGGGTGCCGGCCTGGGTGGCTTGGCTTGGCCTGACGTTCGGTCGGCAATCGAGTCGGCCCTTGCCGAGTTGGATGACGTGCAAATCACTGTCTACGAGCCCTTGACCGCCGCAGAGGCCGCGCCCGCACGTCCCT
>JBILYN010000444.1:0-3602 GCA_044377715.1 Aquabacterium sp. | reverse complement strand
TCACGGTCTCGGGCAGCCGAAAGCGCGGGATCTGCGTGCGGATGAAGCCGCCAGCCTTCTTCTCACCGTCGAACACCGTGACTTCGTAGCCCTGGGTCGCCAGATCACGAGCCACCGTCAGCGAGGCCGGTCCGGCACCGACGCACACCACCTTCTTGCCGTTCTTGCTGGTGGCACGCGGCATGCGCGCACGCACATCCTCGCTTTTGAAATCGGCGGCGACGCGCTTGAGGCGGCAAATCGCTACTGGCTCGGGCTTGGGGGCGTTCTCTTCTTCGACCCGTCCGCGCCGGCAAGCCGGTTCGCAAGGCCTGTCGCAGGTCCGACCCAGCACGCCGGGGAAGACGTTGGAGGCCCAATTGACCATGTAGGCGTCGTCGAAACGACCCTGCGCGATCAGCCTGATGTATTCAGGGACGGGGGTATGGGCCGGACATGCCCATTGGCAATCGACGACCTTGTGGAAATAGTTCGGGTCTGAAACATCGGTTGGACGCACGGGCGAGGGTCTCCTGTTGATGAACGCCTAGAGGCACGGCAGGCCGATCTTGCCAACCCGTGCTGGGCGCTTTCTGACACAGCCCCTAGTCTACGCTGAGCCCCGCCGTACTCTCCTGCGGGGCAACCCGACCCCAGCGATTGGAAAAACAGGTATGCCCGCCTTCAAACCAAGCGCAGCACCTTGAGCAAACCCTCGACTTTGCGGCCTTTGCGGGCGCGCTTGCCGTGGTGGCTGGCCAGCGCCGCAGCGCGCAGCACCTCGTCCTTGGGTTTGCCGCCGCGCCCGCTGCCCAGCACCGTGAGCAGGTCACCGCAGGTCGCCACCGACAGCAGCGGTGTGCTCGGGTCCACGTCCATCAGCGTCAAGCCCTTGCCGCCATGGGCTTGCAGCTTGAGCTCGTCGAGCGCGAACACCAGCAGCCGGCCGTCGGCCGCCAGACAAGCCACCTGGCTGTGGCTGGCGCCAACCCGCACCGGCGCGAGCAGCAGATCGCTGTCGTCCAGCGTCAGGAATGCCTTGCCCGCTTTCTGCCGACCCTGCAGGTCGCCGGCGTGGGCGAGCAGGCCGTAGCCGCCGGAGTTGGCCAGCAGCAACAAGGTCTCGCTGCCACCGGCGAAGTAATGCAGGGGCTGGGTGCCGGGCTCGAGGTCGATCAGGCTGGTCACCGGCACGCCGTCGCCGCGGCCGCCTGGCAGCGCGCCCACCGCCACCGAGTAGACCCGGCCACTGCCTTTGGCCGCGCTGCCGAAGACCAGCAAGGTGTCGACACTGCGGCAGCTAAAGCTGCTGTAGATCGCGTCGCCGGGCTTGAACTGCAGCGTCATGGTGTCGACCTCATGGCCCTTGAGCGCGCGCACCCAACCCTTGCTGCTGACAACCACGGTGACGGGCTCGTCAACCAAGCGAATCTCGGCCGTGGCACGTTTCTCGGCCTGGATCAGCGTTCGCCGGTCGTCGCCGTGGGCCTTGGTGTCGGTCTCGATCTCGCGGATCAGCAAGCGCTTGAGCGCGATCGAACTGCCGAGGATTTCCTCGAGTCTGGCCTGGTCTTCGCGCAAGGTCTTGAGCTCTTGCTCGATCTTGATCGCTTCCAGCCGCGCGAGCTGGCGTAGCCGGATCTCGAGGATGTCCTCGGCCTGGCGGTCGCTCAGCGCAAAGCGCTCGATCAGCGCCGGTTTGGGCTCATCGCTGTGGCGGATGATGCGGATCACCTCGTCGATGTTGAGCAGCACCAGCGCGCGGCCCTCAAGGATGTGGATTCGCGCCAGCACCCTGGCCAGCCGGTGCTGTGTGCGGCGCGACACCGTGGCCTCGCGAAATGCGATCCATTCGGTCAGCATCTGGCGCAAGCTCTTCTGGGTCGGCCGGCCGTCGCCGCCGATCATCGTCAGGTTGATCGGTGCACTGGTCTCCAGGCTGGTGTGGGCCAGCAGCTGGGTGATCAGCTCGCCCTGCTCGACGGTCCGGCTCTTGGGCTCGAACACCAGCCGCACCGCCGCCTCGCGGCCCGACTCGTCGCGCACCGCGTCGAGCACCGCCAGCAGGCTGGCCTTGAGCTGCACCTGGTCGGTCGACAGCGCTTTCTTGCCGGTCTTGACCTTGGGGTTGGTCAGCTCCTCGATCTCCTCGAGCACGCGTTGCGTGCTGCAACCGGGCGGCAGCTCGGTGACGACGAGCTGCCACTGGCCACGCGCCAGGTCCTCGATCTTCCAGCGCGCCCGCACCTTCAGGCTGCCCCGGCCGGTGGCGTAAGCGTCGCGGATGTCGGCCTCAGAGCTGATGATCTGGCCGCCGCCGGGGTAATCGGGGCCGGGCACCAGGCGGTAGAGCTCATCGTCGACCAGCTGCTCGTTGCGGATCAGCGCGACCGCTGCGGCCGAGATCTCGCGCAAGTTGTGGCTGGGTATCTCGGTGGCCAGGCCGACGGCGATGCCTGACGCGCCGTTGAGCAACGCAAACGGCAGGCGCGCCGGCAACTGCCGCGGCTCCTCGGTCGAGCCGTCGTAGTTCGGGATGAAGTCGACCGTGCCCTCGTCGATCTCGTCGAGCAGCAGCCTGGCGATCGGCGACAGCCTGGCCTCGGTGTAGCGCATCGCCGCCGCGCCGTCGCCGTCGCGGCTGCCAAAATTGCCCTGGCCGTCGATCAGCGGGTAGCGCAGCGAAAAATCCTGCGCCATGCGAACCAGCGCGTCGTATGCGGCCTGGTCGCTGTGCGGGTGAAAGCGGCCCAGCACATCGCCGACCACGCGCGCGCTCTTGACCGGCTTGGGCGCACCCGCCGCACCCGGCCCGGTGTGGCCGAGACCCATGCGACCCATCGCGTAAAGGATGCGGCGCTGCACCGGCTTGGCGCCGTCGCAGACATCGGGCAACGCCCTGCCCTTGACGACGGACAGCGCGTACTCCAGGTAGGCACGCTCGGCGTAATGGGCCAGCGTGATGGCGTCGGCGGGGTCTTGGGGCGGGGTGAGCAGGGAGAGCTGTTCAGGCATTCAGGCGGTCAGGGTCAGGGCAGCGCCCCGAGGGTTTCGCCGCCAGCGCAAGGGTCAGCGCGGGAACATCTCGCGCAGCTTCAATTTCCAGAACTTGCCGGTCGAGGTGCGCGGCACCGCCGCGATCACCTCGTAGCGCTCGGGGCACTGCCACTTGGCAAAACCGTGCGAGGTCAGGTGCGCATTGAGCGCTTCGGCTGGCGCATTCTGCCCTGGCTTGAAGACGACGCAGGCCAGCGGCCGCTCGCTCCACTTCTCGTCGGGGATCGCGATCACTGCGGCCTCGGCCACCGCCGGGTGGGCCATCAGCGCGTTCTCGACGTCGACGCTGCTGATCCATTCGCCGCCGCTCTTGATCAAGTCCTTGGTGCGGTCGGTGATGCGCAGAAAACCCAGGTCGTCGAGCGTGGCGACGTCGCCGGTGCGCAGCCAACCATCGGCCGTGAACTTGTCCTCGGTGACCGCGACCTCGTGGTAGCTGCCCGTGATGAACGGCCCGCGCACCTGGACCTCGCCCATGGTCTGGCCGTCCCAGGGCGCGATCAGGCCGTCTTCGGTCTTCAGGCGCAGTTCGACCAGCGGTGCGATCACGCCTGCCATCGCGGCGC
>JBILYN010000443.1:0-3603 GCA_044377715.1 Aquabacterium sp. | reverse complement strand
GGGCAGAAGGTATTGACCCAAAGCTCGGCAAAGCGCACTCAGGTCTTGTTTTCATTGCCTGACCACCTCCAACGCTGGCGTGGATGCTGGGTTGCAAGACCTGACCCCATTCCTACTTAAGTTCGACACACAAAGCTCAATTTCGCAGATTTTTTTAGCCAATTCCTCAATGAATTCAAGCATCTGCATCTGTTTTTTGGTCGAAATTGAAAAGTTCGCGTAGTGGCACAAAAGCTATGTGAAGTAGTTTTATTTTTCTGAATTCCCGCTATACTGCGGGCCATGTTCATCAAAGTCACTCAATCGGGTTCGAGGCGCTACGCGCAGCTGGTTGAGTCCTTTCGCAATGAAGATGGCAAGCCTCGCCAGCGCACCATCTGTACTCTGGGTCGGTTGGAGGCCGGCGGTGACGTTGACACCTTGATCGCATCCCTTCAGCGCGCCCGCGGCCTTGCGCCAGGAGCGTCGGCTCTTGACGGTCTGAGCTTCAAAGAAAGTCGCCATGCAGGTGACGTTTGGGCGCTTTCTGAACTCTGGCGGTCCCTGGGCTTTGACGATCTGGCCAGCGTTTGGCGCCGCTCCAAAACTGAAATCGATGTGCTGACTTGCCTGCGCATCATGGTCTTCAATCGACTGTGTGATCCGGCTAGCAAGCTAGGCGTGTTGCGCTGGCTCGAGACGGTGGCGCTGCCGGCCGGATTTGACTTGATCCCGGCGCATCAAGACCTGCTGCGAGCGATGGACGTGCTCGACGAGCACAGCGAGCAGCTGAGTACCAAACTGGCGTTGCTGATGCGGCCCTTGATTGACCAGGATCTCTCGGTGGTTTTTTATGACCTCACCACTGTGGAGGTCACCGGCCAGACCGACCTTCCAGATGATGTGCGTGCCTATGGCAGGGCCAAATCCGGTTTGGTTGAGCGCCAGTTCATGCTGTCGTTGGTGCAGACCGCGGAAGGTCTGCCGATTGCACATGAAGTTCATCCCGGCAACACCGCCGAGGCCAAGACGCTGCTGCCGATGATTCGCAGATTGTTGGCGCGCTACCCGCTCAAACGGGTGGTGCTGATCGCGGATCGAGGCCTGCTGAGCGTGGGCAACATTGAAGAGCTTGGCAAGCTGCAGGATCAGCTCAAAGCTGACGGCCGTGACGTGGCGCTCGAGTACATCTTGGCAGTTCCGGCCGCACGCTATGGTGACTTCGCTGAGGATCTGCGCCAGTTGCACGATGCCCAGCCATCAGACCAGTCCTGGTGTGCACAGACCCAATGGCAGGATCGGCGCTTGGTGGTGGCACATGATCCTGAAGTGGCTTCACGGCGAACGCAAGCGCGCGACAAGGTCATCGCTGAATTGGTCCAGATGGGCCAGCAGTGCAGCGTCACGCTCGACGAGCAAGATGAGAGCAAACGACAAGGTAAAAAAGGCCGCAAAGGCCGGCCGATGTCGGACTCTGGCACCAAGGCGCGGTTCTATCATGCGGTCAAGGATGCGCACCTGGCGCATGTGATCAAGGTCGATCTGAAAGCAGAGCTGTTCAGCTACACGATTGACGAGGACAAAAAACGGTACCTCGAACTACTGGACGGCAAGTTGCTGTTGGTGACCAACACGGGCGCGCCGGCAGACGAAGTTGTACAGCGGTACAAGAGCCTAGCGGATATTGAACGCGGCTTTAAAGTTCTCAAATCCGACATCGAAATTGGCCCTGTGTACCACCGACTACCCAAGCGGATTCGCTCGCACGCGCTGGTGTGTTTCATGGCGTTGATCCTGTACCGGGTGATGCGCATGCGGCTGAAGGCAGCCAAAAGGTCAGAGTCGCCAAGCACGCTGCTGGAGCAACTGCGCCGCATCTTCCAGCAAACCGTGCAGACCGCCGATGGTCAAACAATCACTGGCCTGACTGACATAAACCCGGTCCAGAAATCGCTGTTCGCAGCCTTGGAGTTGACCCCGCCGACCCCTTCAGACCTCGCCAAGCCTGCTTTGTAGTCTGCACTTTAGAACCGGTTTCTAATTAAATCATAGACTTACGTCCAGCAACTGTCGAACTCGAGTGGCATGACGCCCGATGTAACTCAAGTTAAAGTAACGCCGGATTTTTTATCGAGGCAGATTTTGCTTCGGGCGAGTTCCGTCGTTTCGATATACGTCCTTATTTAGACTATCTCGCTTTTGCTGCACTAAGATATTTTAATATTTTCATGCGTGCCCACGTTGCACATGGCGTAGTGGTTTGGAACGAAGAGATAGATCTCTCTCCGGATACGCTTTATTTGCGTGGTTTTCCTCGCACGGTCGTACCAAATTGCTGAGACCGGTACTGCCTCTTCGGCGCTGGTACTGGCTATTCAATCCCAACTTCCGCTGGCTGCGCTGTTTGCAAAGGCGGCGGTGCGGGGCTGAGTGGGGAGCCGGTTTGGCCGACGGCCTTTCAGTGGCCGTCGAAGACATCTAGCAATGTGGGCGCATCGAGGATGCGTTCGACCCAGGTGTCGGGTTGGTCCAGAGTGGCGGTCTTGGGGCTCGCCGTGGTCTGTTCGGCGAGAAGGCCGCTCTCGTCGATAACGCCTTCGTCGAGCTGCAGGTAGCGCAGCTGCGGCGTGCGCTTAGTAGTCGTTCCCGCTGACCAGTCGGTGAGAAGGCTGTTTCACCCACCACCATCCGGCGTCGGCTGGTCCTCTGCGATTCGCTGTACATTGGATGGTTGCCGCTGCAGCACTTCGAGAACATCGGACATGCCATGCACCGGGCCAGTCTCGATGCCAAAATTTCTCGCCAGAAGCGACGCCCCATATTTGGCGATGGCGTGCTCCAAGCTTGATACAAATAGGTCGGTGCTATTTCGGACGCGGACAAAATTTGGTAGCCATTCAGCAATTGTCTGGGCATCTGCTTGGTCAACCTTGGCCCGTATATCTGCGGATGGCTGCCCGAAAGCGCGCTCGTAAGAAGTGTAGAAAATATCGCGCAGGACTGCCCCGATGATTGATTCAATATCAGGGTTAGCGGTCAGCATTTTATGAAATTCGTCGAGGTTGTTCACTGAAATCGCCTTTCGTATCAAGGGTTTAGTATTACCAGGTGTTGATGCCTCGGTAAATTACCAATGGTTGAAACACACGGTAAGGCTTCGTCGCCGCGAACTCTGTTGCGGAGCAACCAGCCAGTCTGCCGCTTCCCGAGGCTTGCCCGGAGGCGCGTCGGTCGGATGTTCGATGTTGGTGGCGTGGCTCGAGCGCGGCCAGGATTTATACCAGAACGTAGGCCGCATGCTTGAGTACGACCGCGAGCCCGGGGCCAATATCCTACGGTACGACCACCACGGCCGGCGCCAAGCCGAGCTTCTTGGCCCGCCGGGCAAACTTGCGGTCATCAAAGGTTGCGACGCTGTCGCAAGACTTGTAGCTGGCGTGGTGCAACGCGTCCGCGAAATCGATGCCCGCCTCGCAGTTGGAGAGCGACTGTTCCACGGCATCACGGCCCTCGACGGTGATGCGAGTCTGCTCAAGCAGGTGTCGGATAACGCGGGTCACCTCGGCTTGATTGAAGCTGTAGTAGCCGCCCGACCCACTCGAGCTCAAGGATCACCGACTTACT
>JBILYN010000016.1:0-32576 GCA_044377715.1 Aquabacterium sp. | reverse complement strand
CAGTTCCGCGCCCAAGTGCGCAGCGCCGGCTGGCAACAGCAGTTCCTGGCGCTGCCACTGGCCGACCGTCAACGCCAAGCCAGGGCGATGCGTGACGCCAGCACCGCACACCAGGCCAGCCTCGGTCCACAGCATTGGAGCGATGTGGACGACGCTGCGGCAGCGCAATGGCTGGCCGATGCCGACGCCAGCGCGCTGATCCACGGCCACACCCACCGACCGGGCACACATGCGCTGCCGGGTGGTGGGCTGCGCCATGTGCTGGGCGACTGGGATTTCGACACCAGGCCGAGCCGAGCCAGGATGATGCAACTGAGCCCGACCGGGCTGCAGGCGATCGACCTGGGGGATGTCGCTTGAGGGCCCGGGTTTGAAAGCCCAGGTTTGAAAACCCTTTGGCGGCGCTGGCAGGCGCACCGCGAGTCGCGGGTGCTGGCGCGGCGCGCCATCCCTGACCCGCTGTGGCGGCTGACGCTGGCGCGGGTGCCGTTCTTGGCTGAGCGCTCGGCGCAAGACCTGGACGAACTGCGTCGCCTATCCAGCCTATTTCTCGACGAGAAAGAGTTCACCGGCGGCGGCGGCCTGGTGGTCGACGACGCGATCGCGGTCTGCATCGCCGCCCAGGCCTGCCTGCCGGTGCTGCGATTCGGGCTGGCGCCGTACCGCAGCTTCGTCGGCATCGTCGTGCACCCGGACGAGGTGGTGGCACGGCGAGAAGTCATCGACGACGACGGCATCGTCCACGCTTACGACGAAGTGCTGGCCGGCGAGGCAATGGCGGGCGGGCCGATCATGCTGTCGTGGGTCGATGTCAGCGCTGCCAGCGAGCTTGCCGACTGGGGCTACAACGTGGTGATCCATGAGTTCGCCCATGTGCTGGACATGGGCGACGGCGAGGCCGACGGCGTGCCACCGCTGCCCAGCGCGGCAGCGCGCGAAGCCTGGATCGCCGTCATCGACCCCGAGTTCGAGCGCTTTTGCGCCGCGGTCGACGCCGGCGAAGAGACCTTGATCGACCCCTATGGCGCGACCAGCGTCGACGAGTTCTTCGCGGTGATGAGCGAGAGCTTCTTCGTCACGCCCCAGCCGCTGCGCACCAAGCACCCCGCGCTGTACGCGATGCTGGCGGGCTACTACGGGCAAGACCCGGCAAGCTTCAACCCGGGTTGACGACCGCCGGATTGCTAACGGGATCGGCGCCGCAGCGTCCGATCCACCAGCAAGCCTGCGTCAGGCCATCGTCAAAGCGCCGTCGACACTGCCTTGGGCTTGTCGTTCTTGTTGCGCGGCGGCTGGATCTCGAGCAGCACCTCGCCCTTGTCGTCCACATCGACCGTCAGGCGACCGCCGTCGACCAATCGCCCGAACAGCAACTCGTCGGCCAGCGCGCGGCGTATCGTGTCCTGGATCAGGCGCTGCATAGGTCTGGCGCCCATCAAGGGGTCGAAACCCTTCTTGGCCAGGTGCGTGCGCAGCGTGTCGGTGAAAGTGACGTCGACCTTCTTCTCGCCCAACTGGGCCTCGAGCTGCAGCAAGAACTTGTCGACCACGCGCAGGATGATCGACTCGTCAAGCGCCTTGAAGCTGACCGTCGCGTCGAGCCGGTTGCGGAACTCGGGTGTGAACAAGCGCTTGATGTCGGCCATCTCGTCGCCCTGCTCGCGCGAGGTGGTGAAGCCTATCGTCGCCTTGTTCATCGTCTCGGCGCCCGCGTTCGTCGTCATGATGATGATGACATTGCGGAAATCGGCCTTGCGCCCGTTGTTGTCGGTCAGTGCGCCGTGGTCCATCACCTGCAGCAGCACGTTGTACACATCCGGGTGGGCCTTCTCGATCTCGTCGAGCAGCAGTACGGAGTGCGGCTTCTTGGTCACGGCCTCGGTCAGCAAGCCACCCTGGTCGAAACCGACATAGCCCGGCGGCGCGCCGATCAGGCGGCTGACCGCGTGGCGCTCCATGTACTCGCTCATGTCGAAGCGGATCAGCTCGATGCCCAGGATGTAGGCCAGCTGTTTGGCAACCTCGGTCTTGCCCACGCCGGTTGGGCCTGAGAACAGGAACGAGCCGATCGGCTTGTCGGGCCGACCCAGCCCCGAGCGGGCCATCTTGATCGCTGCGGCCAGCGCGTCGATCGCCGGCTCCTGGCCGAACACCACGCTCTTCAAGTCGCGGTCCAGACTCTTCAACTTGCCACGGTCGTCGTTGGAGACCGATGCCGGTGGGATGCGCGCGATCTTGGCGACGATCTCCTCGACCTCGTTGCGGGTGATGGTCTTTTTCTGCTTATTCTTGGGCAGGATTCGCTGCGCAGCACCGGCTTCGTCGATCACGTCGATCGCCTTGTCGGGCAGGTGGCGGTCGTTGATGTATTTGGCCGACAGCTCGGCCGCGGCCTGCAGCGCGCCCAGCGCGTACTTGACGTTGTGGTGGTCCTCAAAGCGCGATTTCAGACCTTTGAGGATCTCCACCGTCTGCTCGACCGAAGGCTCGACCACGTCGATCTTCTGGAAGCGCCTCGACAGCGCCGCGTCCTTCTCGAAGATACCGCGGTACTCGGTGAAAGTGGTCGCCCCTATGCACTTCATCGCACCGTTGCTCAAGGCGGGCTTGAGCAGGTTGCTGGCGTCCAGCGTGCCGCCCGATGCTGCCCCGGCGCCGATCAGCGTGTGGATCTCGTCGATGAACAGCACCGCGCTGGGCTGCTCCTTGAGCTGCTTCAAAACACCTTTGAGCCGTTGCTCGAAATCACCTCGGTACTTGGTACCAGCCAGCAGCGCACCCATGTCTAACGAGTACACAGTGGAGGCTGCCAACACCTCGGGCACATCGGACTGGGTGATGCGCCAGGCCAGGCCTTCGGCGATCGCGGTCTTGCCCACGCCGGCCTCGCCGACGAGCAGTGGGTTGTTCTTGCGGCGCCGGCACAGGATCTGGATCACCCGCTCGACCTCGGCCTCGCGGCCGATCAGCGGGTCGATCTTGCCGTCCTTGGCCAACTGGTTCAGGTTCTGTGTGAACTGGTCTAGCGGCGTGCCCTTGCCGGCGTCGGGGGTGTCTTCCTTCTCGGTCTCGGCGCCGGACTCACCCGACTTCGCCGGTGCGGGAGGCTCGCTCTTCTTGATGCCGTGGGCGATGAAGTTGACCACGTCCAAGCGCGTCACTCCCTGCTGGTGCAGGTAGTACACCGCGTGCGAATCCTTCTCGCCGAAGATCGCCACCAGCACGTTGGCGCCGGTCACTTCTTTCTTGCCCGATCCGGTGGACTGCACATGCATGATCGCGCGCTGGATCACGCGCTGGAAACCCAACGTTGGCTGGGTGTCGACCTCTTCGGTGCCGCCCACCGTAGGCGTGTTTTCCTTGATGAAAGTGGTCAGGCTCTTGCGCAGATCATCGATGTTGGCCGCGCAGGCCTTGAGCACCTCGGCAGCCGAGGGGTTGTCCAACAGCGCGAGCAGCAGGTGCTCGACAGTGATGAACTCGTGGCGCTGCTGGCGCGCCTCGACGAATGCCATGTGCAGGCTGACTTCCAATTCTTGCGCAATCATGCGGCCTCCATAATGCATTGCAGTGGGTGTCCTGCGCGGCGCGCCGCGGCCAGGACGAGTTCAACCTTGGTCGCCGCAACGTCTTTCGAGAAGACGCCGCAGACGCCACGGCCTTCGTGGTGAATCTTGAGCATGATGAGCGTGGCCGATTCGAGGTCGCAGCGGAAGTAGTGCTGCAACACCATCACGACGAACTCCATCGGCGTGAAGTCGTCATTGAGCAGCACCACCTGGTACATCTGGGGCGGCTTTGTGCGCGCAGTCTTGCGCTCGAGCACCACCACCCCGTCGTTGCCACGGCCTGGCTGCCCTGGTGGCTTGGGCGGTGGTGAGGGAGGGTCGTCCTGGGGCATGAGGCATTCTATCGAGTCGCGCCCGATGCCTGCTGAAGGCCATCCGGGTCAGCGGGATGTTGCGCGTCTTTTCGGGGTCCTAAGGCCGGAATAGCGCCAGCAACAGACACTTGTGAGCGGGTTGATCTTTCCGCCTGAACAAACGGCCAATGTCAGACCAAAAACAGATGCCGGCGCCAGCACAACACTGCGCGGGTCACGAACGGCATGTCATAGATTCGCCAGGGGCTCGTATTTCACAGAGACATTCACGGCTTTCAAGTTATGAATGTAAAACTGAGTGGCTCCACCCGGAAGGTTTGCGGTCATTCCTCGGCCTTCTGACACGACCCCTGCCTGGTTTCCAAGGCCACTATCGACTTTTGACTTTTGGCCGCTTTGGATCCTCTCCATGTGAGCAAAACCACCGAAGGCAGCACTCGTTCGTGACTGCAGTTTGATGACAGCGAGCCACATCAGGGAACTCCAATTTTCCTTGATCGCCGACGTAACCCTTCCCCATTCGCGCACACTGACACCCATAAACTTGGCCATCTGCTTTTTCGCCTCCCAACCGGGATCGTGCATGTAAGGATCGTAGGGACTCCACCAAGGGCTGATCGGTTTATTCTGACGTTCATCGTCGGCGGATTGCAAACTCGGACGATCATTGAATTTGTAAAGCGTGGTTCCAGCCGGCAGGTGAACCATGTCGGCGTGTCCGCCCTTAAAAGCGTCCCTGACCCTCGTTCCTTTTTCTCGATCGGTGATGATTTGGCCGATCCCAACCCATAAATTCATGTCCAGACCCGTCGGGGCTGCGGGTTGGTTAAACGCGTTTGAAGCCATAAATTGGTTCCTTGGTTGTATGGAAAAATGCTTGACGACAGGTTGAACCTTAGGACACAAGGGCCAGAGCCCGTCAAGCCAACTCGTTGGAGTGTCAAGACTCGTACAATTAAACATGGGCGAGCTCGGGGAGCCGGAATGCAAATTATATTATATCATTAACTTGGATTTAAAATAGACTTTGAAATATTTTTCCATTCATATTTATAAAATCACTCGGGCTGACTGAAAACCTCTACCCTGCCTGAGATCTCAAGCGACGACCTGCTTTGTAGAGAACAATTCTTCAACTCTGGGAAGAGTCGGGAGCCGGGCCAGTATGAGGCGTGAAGCTGTTGTACTCTTGAATGCATGGGCCTTCAGAGGCGACATCTGCCTGGCTAGCGCCTCCATACGAATCTGCCAAGCGGACCGATCTGAAGCCTGAACGTCTGCGATCTCTGTGTTGGCAACCAAAGCATGTGTGCTGGCCTGCACGATGTAGTGAGCAGCAAGAATCGGCGCCGCATTGAACAGTTCAGCAGGATTGAGTGCTTCTCGCGGCTTGCCTCTCAGTTCCAATAACAGTTTGTTAGCCCGAGCACAGTCCTTGTAGTCGCGAACGGCCCAGGCAATATGAAGCGCCAATTTCGCAACCGACATGATGATCCCGCCGACGATACTGCCTATATTACCCGTGAACACTAGACCTGTGACCGATACTGCCGCATTACCAGTCGCCAGGGCCGACTCCGCGCCACGGTCGATAAAGTCTTGAGTCAAACCGTCTACGATTGCCACACGTGCAGCGGCCGAGAATCGGTTTTGCGGATTGAACGCAACCGCAGCCTTGCCGAGCCGATAGCGCGTGACGGCAGCCTTGGTTGTCTTAGCCCAGCTCGCCAACATCTTGCCGCATGCCTTGATCTGCCCGATGAACGGCAAGATTGCATCGAGCAGGCCATCGATGAAATCAATCAGTAGATCTGGAACAAAGTCAAATAAGAAGACAAAAAATGCACCTATATTTGGAAACTCAGGCAGGAGCGCCATCAATTCACGAAACGCGTGGATTAGCGCTTCCCGAAGCGCCGCGAACCATTCAATCAATTTCATGAAGGCCTCTTTAATCACAGCAAGCGCTCCCACAATAGCGGCCCTGAATGATCGAATCATCTTCTGAATCTTTTGCATCAGCTCCCTGATTGCGTCCATATTCAAGCCGATATCAATATTTATATCGAAATCAAAGTTTGGAAAACTAAAATTCGGCAAAGATATCGTTGGAAGATCAAAGGCCGGGATCTCACCAACCAAAGCTTTCGACTGCTTCAAAGCTTGCCCGACCTGGTTTGGTTTAAAAACCATGAATTTGTTCGCGAAGATGGTCTGAAAGTCGCCGCCTTCGGCCGCAATGGTCAAGTGCGAGGGGTTCAAATTTCTAAAAGCATTTTGACGCGTCAACGGGTGCATGTGGATTCACACTGTTAAGTAGTTGATTGATAAAACCATCGCACTGCACTCTTCAGAGCCGCGCAGAGAAACAAATCCAGTGATGGGCAGTGCGATTCGGTGAATTTCCGGAATTGGCCGATCCGTTCAATCTAGCGATGAACCAATCCACAGTAAAGGACCAACTATTTACCAACATACTAAACAACCTCCAGCTGTAGCTGCTGGGTTTAATTTACGGACTGGAAGTCCGGATACGCGTCGCCTAAACGACTCGTCGTAGTTCGGTTCCGTCTTAAAATCGTCGCTCGGAATTGGCTCGAAATGATACTCCAGGTAGTTCTTGATCATCTCTTCTGTCATTTGACCTACCGCGGCACAAAAAAGGCCTCGCGCCCAAAAAAATCATCCCCAGTACCGCTTCTTCAGATGCGGAAACTTCTCGAACAACCGGCTGAATGTGTTGCCTTTGATCCTTCTCATGATCCCGCTTGGCGCCATGTTAGGTGGCGCACTCACCAAGATATGCACGTGGTCTTTACTCACCACATCCTTCACTATCCTGATCTCGAAGGTCTGACCCACTTGGCGTACCAACTCTCTGACCCGTTCCACAACCTCTGCGATCAGTACCTTGTAACGATACTTCGTGACCCATACAAAGTGGTAATCAATCTGAAAAACCGTATGGCTTCTGTATCCGTAGTCCATTTCATACCTCCACCACCCTCATTTTCTCAGCTGAAGCTGATCGGCTGGAAGTCGATGGATTCAACCTTTTGATGGAAATCAAAAAAACTCTTTCCTCGCCATTTAACTAAAGTTATTCCGGATCCATCGTTACACCCAACAACCCAAACAACCGCTGCACATCGCCCTCTTGCTTGAGCATTTCCTGCATCAACTGCGGCAGCGGCATTCGGCCCCAGGTGATCGCGCGGCGAACCAGATAAGGTATCGGGCTGTGCGGCTCGGTGCGCTGCAGGAATTCGGCGATCTGCTCGAGCTGGCGGTAAGCTGACTCACGGTTCATCACAGTCTGTCCTGTAGGGGCTTGCGCGCTGCCCGGCGCCGAAGCCATTGGGGCGACCGCAGCATCCTGGGGTTCGGACTGTTCAACAGCCTCCGGCAGAGCCTCGGGCGCCGACGTCTCTTCAACCGGCGCATCGTCGTCCTCGGGCAGGTGTTCGCCCTGCCCGCCCAGCAGCGAGGTCATGGCATGCCCGAGTTGACGCAAGACCTCGCCGACTCGCGCCAGACTCGGCGCTTCATTGCCGAGACGGTCGTCGATCAGCGCGTCTAGCCGGGCCCAGTCGTTGACGATTTCGCGCAGTTGGCGGCGTCGCTCGCGCAGCGTCTGCCGGGTCGCGGCCTCGCCGGCCAGCCGGATCAGGTCTTCGCGGCCCGGCGCTGGGGCTTCGCCGTTGTCGACTGCAGCGTCCTCGCGGCGCTGATCACGGCCTTGCGGGCGGCGCATCAAGCGGTCCCAATCGTCCAGCGTAAGTCGAGGCGGCTTGTGATCGGGCAGCGCCATCAGCGCGATCTGCAGCCTCAGGGTTCGTGGCAGCGTCTCGTTGAGCCAGAACAGCGGCGCGACGCGGGCTTCGGTGTCGCCGTCGTCGTCTATGCGGGGGTGCAGCACAGGCCAGTACTGCTCGACCAGGCCAGTGAGCAGCGCCACGCCGGCGCGCAAACCGTCGATCTGGTGCAGGTGAACCCAGGCTTCCAGCAGCCAGGCGGCGAGCTGCAAATCCTTGCTGCGTTCTCGCAACAGCTGGCTGCATTGCATGGCCACCGCAGGCCAGTCGGCACGCTTGAGCGGGCGCGCCCAATCGCCCAGCGGAAGCGAGGCGTCGTCCTCTTCGCGGGCCTGGCGGATCGCGACCATCGCCGGGTCGTAGCGCAGAGACACACCGGCACCGCCTGGGGCCTCGTCAGTATCAGGGACAGGCGCGAGCAGCGCGGCGATCTCTTCGGGCATTGGCGCAGTCATCGTTCGCTCGCTGAGGTGGTCGCGTCCCAATCGGGTGCGCGCAGAGGTATCTGGCCCGGCCATATCAGTGGCGCGCGCTTGCCCGCCGCGCTCAGCGTAAGCCGGACAAACACCCTGGCTCGGCCTTCGCCGGGCGGCGCGCCGGCCTCACCGGCCAGCGTCAGCGGCAGTTCGAGTCGAAGCAATTGGCTGCGGCCGTCACTACGGCCATCGCTGCGACCACCCCCATCGGCGTCGCGCTGGCGCTGCAGCAGGCTCAGCAAGGCCCAGGCGTCACTGAACTGCCAGGTCGCTGTCTTGCCGTCGACGCGCAACGCAGGCTGACGCTCGTCGGCGCGCGGCGTGGCCTGGCCATCCTTGGCAAACCGCAGGCTGATGCTCACCGCTTGACCAGGCTCCCAGCGCAAGGCCCGCGCCGGCTCGCGCCAGCCCAGCTGCTGGCTGCCCATGCTGATCGACCAGTCGATCACCTTGTTGCCCTCGAGTTCCAGCGCTGACGCGACGCGGAACTCGACCGCCACGTCGTGACCGCTGGCCAGGCCCTCTTCGCTGGGTACCAGCGGCGACAAGAAAGCCCGGCTGCGCTCGAACTGTTCGACAAAACGCCGCACCGCTGGCGGCTGTGTCGATCGAGCCGTGCCGTTGCTGCGACCCACGCTCGCTGCGCTCGCCGCACCCGCCACAGCGCCACCCGCTGCGGGCAGCGCCGCGTCGTAAGCCCTGAGCAGCGCAGGCAACTCGTCGGCCTCGACCGCCGGGCTCGCGCTGCCCCAGCCGGGCTGGGCAAACGGTGGCCGGCCGGCGTAGCTGCGGTTGAACAAGCTGGCGAAAGTCTGCCACTGGGCTTGCTGGGCGCCGCTGCGCAGCTCATGGCAACGCTGCACCAGCGCAGCCGCCAGCTGCGCATGACGCTCGCCAAAATAGTCACCTGGCCGGCCCAACGGGCCTCGGCCGGCCACTCTTTCAGCGCAGTTCTGGCCATCCACATCACCAGCCATCGCCGTCAGAAAGGCTTCCAGCGCGATCAGGCTGCTGTTGGGGTTTTTCAGCCTGTGGCGTTCCAGGTCGGTGCGCAGCGCTTGCCAGCGCGCGGTCATCACCGGACTGAGTTCACCGGGCCCGAGCACAGCCAGCCAGGCGTCAGCCTCCTTGACCAGAGCCTCGGCCCGCCCATGCTGCTGGCTGAGGTAGGCCGCGAGCTGGGATGCGTCGGCCATTCCCAGCGCTGCGAGCACCGGCCCGCGTTCGCCATTCCAGGCGCTGAAGTCGCGGTTGCGGGTGGCGTACAGCTCAGACCGCTGCAGCGCGTCGTCGACCGCGCGCAAGCGTCGCCCAGCATCGCGCGCCAGCATCCGGCGCAGCGCGTCGGCCTCACGTCGCCCGCCCAGGTCGACCAGCAAGGTCTGGATCCGCAGCAAGCGGCTGCGCTCGGCGTCAAGCGCAGCGGGCTCGAAATTGCCGCCCAGCAAGCGCCCGCCCGGGATCAACGCATTGGCCAGTTGCTCCGACACGGCTTGCGCGAGGTTGACGTTGACCAGGCGTTCGATCGCCGGTCGCACCGCCTCCGGAAACCGCCCCAGCAATTCAGCTTGGAAGCGCTTGCGCTGGTCGGCCACCACCAGCGCTTGGTCAAGGCGTGCCAAGTCCCAGCCGATCAGGCCATCGGCACCCAGCTCGGGCATGTCACGCCCACGGCCGGCCACAGCGTAGGGCTGGGCCAGCAACAAGCCCAGTCCATCGCGCAAGGCCAGCAAGGGCGCTTCGGGCTGGAAGCGGCCGTCTTTCTCGCGCCAGCCCAGCGCTGTGAGCTCATCGGCGCTTTTTTGCTCGGCCAGTTCGGTGATCAAACGCCTGAAGCCTTGCTCGGCCAGATCTCGCAGCGCTCTTGTTGCGGCCTCGCCACCGAGCAGCGCTACCGCATCGACTTGCGTCAGCAAGCGGTCCCACGCCGGATAAGACAACAGGCTGGGTCGTTGCGTCCAGGCCGCTTGGCCGCGCAGCAGCAACTGGTCCTGGGCCTTGATCGCCACCAGCAGCTCGCGCCAGGCGGCCAGCGTGCCGGCCGTGCCGCCCGTGCCGTCGGCAGGCATGTCGCCCAGCAGACCCGAGAGCCGCATCGTCAGGTCGCGCTGGCTCAGCAGCAAGTCGTTTTCCTCGAAGGCACGGGTCGTCCACTGCCCGGCCAGGCCGCGCAAGCGACAGGTCATCGCCTCGACCAGCGCTGCGCTGGGCGCCGTCTGCGCCACGCCGCTGCTCGGCTTGGCCCTGAACAGCGCCGCGCTGCGCTCAGACGGCGCAGCCAGTTCCTGCCCCAGCGCCTCGCGCACCAACAGACTGAGGTCGGCCACGACCAACGGCTGCCCCGGGTCTTGCAGGCGATGCATTGCCGCACGCGCGCGGCCGAGTTGGTCGACCGCCGCGACAAACTGAGTCAAGGCGGTGAACTCGGGCAGGCTGTCGATGTTGAGCGTGGTCTCGGTCGCCATAGCGTTGGCCGCGGCCGAGGTGCAAGGCGCACCGGCGATCAATTCGCCGGTCGCCGGGTCTTGCGCCACGCCGGTCAGCGTGTTGGCGCGGCTGTCGAGTCCGCGGCGCAAGGTGGTGACGGCGATGTCGCTAAAAGCCTGCTCGAGCCTGACGCGAAGTCGCTCAGGAAGCGCGTCAGCTGCAGGCCATGAACCAGGCATGAACACCGACCACAGCCGGTCACCCTCGAGCTGACCCATGCTCTGCAGCAGCGCCAGCGCACGGTCGCGCTGGACAGCGGCACCGTCGCGAGTCGCCGCCGCCCGCGGGTCTGACGCGTCGCGTTTCAAGCCGTTGAGCAAGACCTGCAGCTCACGCGACTGGCCGTACAGCGTGTAGCCGCTGACCGCCAGTCCCACGCCCCAACCGCCCAGCAGCAGCACCGCCGCCAAGCGCACGCCCCAGCCCAAAGCCGGTTTGCTCACCGTGCGGGTGGCCGACGGCCGGGTCAAACCCTTCTCGGGGAAGACCTTGGCCTCGAACACGTCGCGCAGGAACGCAGGCTGGCGGCTGCGCGCCGGGCTCAGCGCCGGCCCATCGTCGAGCGCAGCGTCGGATTCGACCGAGGCCGCAGCGTCGGCGCCCTGCAGTTGCGCGGCCTCGCTGGCGTCACCACTGAAGTACAAGCCGCGCAAGAAGAAGGGCTCGTGGTAAGCACTGGGCCGCATCAGCTCGTCGAGGTAGAGCTGCAGCAGCGGCTGCATCCGCTCGACGCGGGCAGGCAACAGGAAGAAAGATTCGGCCTCTGCCGAGCCCGTGCTTCCGCTGGCAAACAACTCGGCCGATGCCTCGCCCAAGGTGCTGACCACCTCGGTGATGGCTTGGCCCGTCCAGTCGGACTGGTAGCCCATCGCCAGGTCGTACGGCGAGACCCAACCCAGCATGCTGCCACGCATCAACTCGGGCAGGCTGCGCGCGAATGCGGCAAACCCAGGCACTTGCTCGCAGCCGCTGATCACCACATGCACCGCCAGGCGCAGCGCAAACCGGTTCTGCGCCAGCCACAGCCGCCGGCTGGCGCGCTGTGCAAGCCGTACCAGCGCCGGCCTGGATTCGGCCTCATCGGCCACCAGCAAACTGGCCGGGATGGTCAGCACCACGCCGTCGAAAGGCCGCTGCGGACGGTAGTCCCGGCAAAGGCTGAGGAATTCATCAAAGCTGCGCTCGGGCGCTTCCGGACCCGCCTGCGGGTCGCCCAGGCTGGCGCCGTCTAGCTCGATCGCCACGCCCTGGTCGAAGAAGTGCCAGCTCAGCCCAGGCGTGGCAGCAGCAGCAGCAGCATCGGTGCCCAGCGTGCTGGCGATGCCGGCCTGGTCCAGACCCAGCGGCGCGCCGCCGTCGCCAAACACCAGCACCCAAGGCACGTCATAGCGCTGCTTGCGGCTGGCGATATGGCCTTCGATCAGCTCGACCGCTTGACGGAAAGAACTGCGCAGCGATTCGGGCCGCATGCGCGGCACCACGACGCGGGCACCGGGCTCGCGCTCAGGACGGGTGGATAGGTACAGCACAAAGCTCAGCACCAGCAGCAGCAGCAGGATCAACGCGCCCAGCGTGATCAAGACCAGGTTGTCGGTCAGTGGCATGTGGTCTCCTGCGAACCCAGCGGTCGTCGGTGATGGTTCACAGCACCCGCCCGGTCCAGACCCGGTCCAGGCCATCGAGCGCCTGGCGCAGCGGCCAGGTCGGCCACAACCAAGTCAGCTCAGACAGCACCAGCAGTGCGGCCACGGCCAACAGCAGCGCGGTGGACAAGCGCCCACCGCTCACCGTGCGGCGTGGTGCGGCGTGAGACTGGGTGTGGGCATAGGGCTGCGGCGCTAGCATGTGCCCGCGCGCCTCGAGCCCGGGTGCACGTTGGTGGGCAAACTGAAACAGCTCGCGCCGCAGACCCGCGAGCTGACCCGCGTCGTCCATCCCACGCAGCCTGCCGCGAAACCCCAGCGCCAGCGCAAACAGGTATAGCTGGGCCAGGCTGCGCTGCGAGGGCTCGCGGTCGCTGAGCAAGCGCTCGATCCTGGCAAACACCTTGTCGCCGGCCACGCTGGACTGAAACAACGCCGTCTCGAGCAGATGCTGGGGCCAAGCGCTGCGGCCAGGCCAGTCGCGCAGCAACAGCAACTCGTCGGCCAGCGCGACCATCAGGTAGCGCGCGTCTTCGACCAGCGCGCCGCCGCGTCCGCCGCCAGCCCGCCGCATGCCCAGGGTATGGAGTTCGAGCAGTTGGACCAGTTGGTGCTGCAAGCTGGCTGCGGCCAAGCTGGCCTCAGGCGTGACCGTCGGGCTGTCGGCGCCCGGCAAGCCCGGCGTTGCCGCCGGCACAGCGGCCATCATCGCTTCGTAGAACAGGCGAAAAGCCGCGAGCAGCGGATCGTCGGCGTTGGAGTCGGTGTTGTTGCGGGCCATGGGAGCTGCCTCGGGTCGTTGTGGGTGGTGGCGGCCGTGCGGGCTCAGCCCTTGACGAACAGCACGATTTCGGCCGGCCGCTGGGACGATTGAGATTCGTTGGCGTTGCCGATCAGCAAGGGCTCGCCGGCCAGCACGCTGCCGGCATCGATCGCGTACAGGCTGTAGCCGCCGCCGCTGCGCAAGCCCAGGTCTGGCGCGGCCTCCACGGCCTTGCGGGCGGCGCCTAGCACGCGGCGCTCGCGCAGCGAAGCCCAGGCCGACGCAGAACCGATCACCGCCCCTGCCATCCAGGCCGCGAGGTCGCGCTCGGACTGACCGCGCAATCCCAGCACCAGCTTGGGCGCCAGCCAGGCCGGCAATATCGGCAGCCCGAAGCTGCCGTCACGCCAGTAGAAGGGTTCAAGCCTGTGGTCAGGGCTGACCTCGGCCGCAGCGTCCTCCAGCGCGGCCAGCAGCGCCTCGAAGATCGGACCCGGCCGGTCTTGGTCGTAGGCCGGTGGCAACATCGGCAAGGCGCCCGGGCTCAGCGTGGCAAGCGGACCCAGCGCCTGGCACAGCGCCAGGTACAGCGTGTAAGGGTGTAGCGACGGCGTCTGCAACACCGCTTCGAGCGGCGCCAGCGCCGCGACCAGCGCACGCAGTCGGTCGCGCTGCTCGAGTTGGTTGAGGCGGTCTTCCAGCCTCGATGAAGGCTGGTCGGTCTGGCGTGCGACAAACGCCGCCTTGGCACGCAACTGGGCCGCCAGCGCCCAAGCGCGCTGCCACAGCGCGGCCTCGCGCGGCAGCACCAGGCGCGGCGGCATTTCGTCGCCCAAGCGGATCACCTGCTGATCCATCACCAACTGGCCCAGCCGCAAGCGCTGCCACAGCGAAGACGGCGCTGCGCCCAGCACCAAACCCAGCTGCGGCCGCATCCGCGGCAAGTCGGCAGCAGCAGCGTCAGACACCTCGTCCTCCTGCGGCGGCAGGCTCAGCGACATGAACCGGCTGGGTACCGCCGGGTCGCGCATCGCCCTGGCCCAGGGCAAGGTCAACCACAGGTCCTGTGGCCCTTCGGTCAGCGCGTCGAGGTGGGGTTCGAGCAACAACTCGAGCGTGCCGTGCTGGGCGTCGGCGCTGTCATGCCAGACCGCGCTGCCATCGGGCATCACAGCTTCGAGCGCCAACACGCGGGCCCGGCCGGCAGCCAGCAAGCCGAGGTCGATCTCGAGCCGGCGCAAGCCCCAGGCCAACGGCGCCGCAGCCAGCGACTGCCAAGCCACCAGACCGTCGGTACGGGCCTGGGACTGCTGGAAATGCTGCGGCGCCAGCAGCATGCCCTCGTGCCACTGGATGCGCTCAGGAATGGTCGGAAAGGGCAAGGACATGGTGGGCGGACAGCCGATCTGTAGGAATGGGGCGGTGAATTCGAGCGCTTCGCGTCGCAGCGATCACTGTGGGTGAGCCACGACGGCAAAGCCGCGGGCGCCGAGTTTGACCAGGGCGCCGCTGCGCAGCTCGGGCATCAAAGCACGGTGATCTCCAGGCGTACGGTAATCGGCAAACAGCAGCACACCGGCCACGCGCGGGCTGCCCAGCTCTTGCTCGCTGAGCCGCACCGACTGGCGCGGCACGAGCTCCCAACTGCGGACCGTGAAAGCCCCCGGAAAGCTGCGCTGCAGATCAGCACGCGTGGCAAACCAGCGCGCCGCCGGCAGTGCCTGAAGCTTGTCCAGGGTGGCCAGGTCGCGAACGAAGACCAGGTCTAGCGCCACCGGGCTGTTGAGGTTGGCGTCGGCTTCGGCGATCAGCAACAAGCCTTTGAGGTCGAGAAAACCAGGCTGAGCCGGGCCGCTGAAGGCGTTCGCTGTCGCCGATGCCACCACCTTGGCCACGCTGCCGGCGGTGGTGCAGGCCCCCAGTGGCAGCAGCAGCGCAGCGATCAGGCCGCCACCTAGAAAAAATCTTGTCATGCAAACCATGCTGGCCTTCCTCGCCACAAAGGCCATCGCGATCAGACGCCGCGCGCTCATCGCTCCACTCCGAGCTTGCTGGCGGCAGGAGGCCCGGCCTCTGCCGGCCCACCCGTCACCGACGCGCCACCTTGGCGCAGCCCGACCCCGATGCCGGTGACCAGCGCCAAGAGACCGGCGGTGGCCAAGCAGGCTGCGGCCAGCGCAGCACCGCCCCAAGAAAACACCAGACGCAGCGGCGACGGCGCGACCGGCTCGACAACAACGACCCGCTCGGACGGCAGGCCGCGGCAGACCAGCGAAGTGATCGCTGCCACGGCCAACACCTGCGCCGCACTGCGCAGCGCGTGACAAGGGGCATCGATGACTATGGCCACCACCACCACAGCTTCACTCGGCAGACCCACCCAGCGCATCGCGATCGCCGACGCCGCCACGGTGAGCAAGACACCGGCACCCGCAGAGGCCAGCGAGGCGAGCGCAGCCGCGGCGGCGATCAACGGCAGGTCGTACATGCCGATAGGTCGGTCATAGATCTGGGTCGCGAACACCGCCAGCAGCCCCAGATGGACGGCAGCACCAGCCCGCATGAACACCGCCCCTGCGGGCACCAGCAACTCGACGATGCCGCGCGACAAACCCAGCCGCGTGCTCAGCGCTTCGATCAACGATGGGATCGTGGCCACCGACGTATTGGTGAACAGCCCTATCAGCAACGGCGCCCTGAGCGCACTCAGCACCTGAGGCAACGAGGACTTCGTCTGGCGCGCAACCACCGCCACCGACACCATCCCCACGAACAGCACGGACAACAACAGCGCCAACAGCAGACCGCCCACCACGTGCAGTCGCCCGCGGTCGAAATTGGCGACAAGGTGTGCAGCCATGCCGAAGGCCAACAACGGCAACAGCCGATTGACCTGGGCAATCAGCAGTTCGAATGCGCGGTAGATCGTTTCGAGATGAGCCGCCAGCGCCTGGCTGCGCTCACGAGGCTGCAATGCAAAAGCCAAGCCGAAGATCAATGCGCACAACATCAGCCAACGAGCATCGCCAGAGACCATCGCGGCAAACACGTTGTCGGGCACGGCTGAGACCCAGCCGGATGCGACGGTCTCGTTGGCAGAGCGCGTCCACATCGTCATCGCCAAAGGATACGCGGCGGCATCGTCCTGCACCCAGCGACCGAGCTCTGTGCGGGCGGACTCGGGCAGGTGGCGACCGACGCCCATCAACATGCCAGCCAAAGCCCCGACCAGCCCACTGGCCAGCAGCGCCGCACTCGACAGCGCCAGCAGCAGCAGCAGGCGCCTGCCGGGGTAAGACAGCGCGATGACCTGGCGCAGGCCAAATGCGATGGCCACCATCAGCAACGGCATGCCAGCCATCTCCATCACCGTCATGAAAACCCGGCCAATCAGCGCCACCGGCGCACTCCAGCCCGGCGCCAACCAGCCCAGCAGCGCGCCGCAGGCCGTGGCCAGCAGCAGACCCAGCGGATGGCTGAAGGCGGACACTGCAATGCCTGTGGTCTTATTCATCGCGAGTCGGTCAAATCAATCGCCTGCGGCCATGCCTGAACAACAGCCGGCGAGCCATCGAGCGAGCGGGCCCAACAGTCGACCTGGACTGAAAAGCTATCGAGAATTCTGAGACAGATCATGTCGTGCTGCCCATCAAATCTTGAGAGGGCGCGAGCAGATCAGGCTGACGGCCGCAGAATTGCCAACCACCAGCACCAAGGTGCGCAACATGTCGCAGATCGGATCGACCGCGACGAAGAGGATAAAAGCTGCTTCGAACGGCAGCCCCAGGTAGCCGCAAGCCATGCCGGTGAGCGAGATGGTCACCAAGCCCGTCATGCCTGCCGACGCAAAACCCGCCAGGATGCAGGCCACCACCACCAGCGAAACCTCGCCCATGCTCAGGTCACGGTCGTAGAGCTGGGCGATGAACAGCGTGGCGCAGACGTAGTACAGCACCGGCCCGAGTCGCAGCAGCGACACCGTCAATGGCACCAACAGTTCGACCTTGGCGCGGGCGAAACCCAGGCCGCCGGCCAGCATGTCTATCATCATCGGCATGCAGGTGGCGCTGCTTCGGGTGGCCAGGGCCAGCGCAAACGGGCCACGCAGCGCGTGCAGCGTGCCACCCAGGCTGGCCTCGGATCGCTTCCAGATCACCAGCACCGACAGCACCAACACCAGCAGCGATGCCAAAGCGAACGCGATCACGAACGCGGTCATCGCCTCCAAAGACTCCAAGCCTGTCTTGGCCAACTGCGACGCGCTCATGCACACCAGCACCAGCGGCAGCGGATAGTTGAGCCAGCGCGTCAGCGATTGGCAGCTCTGGTAGACGGTGTCGAGCGAGTTGGTCAAAGCATCCGACACCCGGCCTGGAACCTGGCTCACCGCGAAACCGAACAACAACGCAAACACCAAGGCCTTGAGCGTCTCGCCGCCGGCCAGCGCGGCAAAGATGTTGGCCGGAATCATGCTCAGCACCACCTCGCTGATCGTCACAGGCGGCTTGGGCGCAGCGTCCACGGCCTTGAGCGACATCGCGGTGTCGCTGCTGTTGATGTCGGCACCGACGATCTGGCCGAAAGACTGCAGTTTGGCGGGTGACAGGTCAGCCCCCGGGCGGGCCAGCATCAGCGAGACCACGCCCACGACCGCGGTCAGCAACGCGAAGACGACAAACACGACCGCGACCCGGCCCAGGATGCGGCTGGCGCCGCCGTCCTTGAGCAGGCGTTGCAGGCTGAAGACGATCGCCGAGATCATGAAGGGCAGCACGATCATCTTCAGCAGGTCGACATAGACATCGCCGACGACGGCAAGATGCCTGCTGACGTCGGGGGCCATCACGCCAAGGGCAAAACCCAACGCCAGGCTGCCGATGATCACCCAGGGGTTGATGGCCAGTGCCAACAGGGATTTGAGGTTCATGGCTGGTGCTCTTGCGTTTTGCTCATTGCTCGAGAGCACGCAAAACGCGGTCGATGTCGAGTTTGTCGCTGCGCTGGGCCAAGTACACGTTGATGAAGTTCACCAGCGCCGTGTCGCCAATTTCGACGACGATGCCCAGCGTGTCTTCCATGTCCTTGAAGGTCACGGTGCGCAAGGTCAGCGCAACAGCCGGATCGCTCTTGAGCAGGCGCTTGATCTCGAACTCGTCACGGTATGCGGCCGAGACCTCGCCGCGAAGAACTGCCTTGACCACTTCGGGCCAACTGTCGTAAGCCTTGACCGTGGCTTTCGGGAAGCTCTGGATCGCGAAATCGGCGAAAGAGGACTTGGCAATCACACCGATCGTCCCCTTGAAGCCTCGCACGACCTCGGGCACAGGACGGTCGCGGGCGATCTGGGCAAAAGCCACCCGGTTGAGCGCCAGCGCATGCTTGAGCGACAGGTATGGGTCGGAGAACTGCACACGCTGCGCCCGGGCCAGCGTGCGCGACAGCTTGCTGATGCCGGCATCGGCGTCGCCGCGGGCGACGATGTCGACCACGTCGTTGAAGCTATTGGCACTGCGGTTGAAGCGGACGCTGACCTTGAGCGCACGGCCGATGTCCTCGGCCATGTCGACCTCCAGACCCGTCAGCTTGCCGTCCTTCACATAGAAGAAGGGCGGCGTGTCCACCCCGAGCATCGCCACCACGAGTTCGCCCCGATTGACGATACGTGCAATGTCGGGCGCCAACATGCGGCCATCGGCCACCCGCACCAGCGAACTCCGCTCCGCCGCCGGCGCGACAGGACGCAAGCTGGCTGAAGCGGCCGCAGCAGCAGACCGCGCAGCGGGCTGAACCGCAGCGGCCGGCAAAACGCCGGTCAGCAGCAGGCTCAACGCGCCAGCCCTCAGCGCAGTGCGCGCCAGATCAGCGAAGAACGGTTTGAACAGCATCATCACGCGACAGCCTCGAATAGAACTTCGGTCACCGGGGTGGCGCCGCGCCAGTGGGCACCGGCACGGCTGGTGCTGCGGGAAGGGTTGGCAAGGTGGGCACCGCGGGCAATGTCGGCACGGTGGGCAATGTCGGCACGGTGGGCAAAGTCGGCACCGTGGGCAAAGCCATGCCGACCGGCCCGCCAGAAGCCCGGGGCGCTGGTGCGGTTGCAGGCGGCCACTGCCTGCCGATCTGCACCCCCAGGAAGAACAGCAAACCCATCAGCAGCAGCAGGCTGATGGCACCGACCCAGGCCAAGCGCCGGGTCATCGAGAAGCGGATTTCCAAAAGAATCTCCTGGCAGCATCAGGGCACCATCACGGTGAACTGACCGGGTACGTTGATCGAAATGACACCGCCCCACATGCACATCAGCTTGGAGCTGTTGCCCAGCGCCGGCATGTTGCCGATCAGCACGGTGGGCGCGCCCGGCAACCAGGGCGCGGTGGTCATCGGAATACAAGGCATAGGCACCAGCACGCCGAGCGCGGCAGCGGTCGCCGCCGCCACCATCGGGTTGGCCATAGACTGGCACATCACAAATGGCATCACGTTGACCATCGGCTTGTTGTCCATGATATTGGCCGCAGGCATGCCGGTCATCACGAGGTTCAATGGCAGCACCATCAAGGTGCCCGGCGCCACGCCGAATGTGCACTGCGTCATCGCGCCCCCACAGACCTGTTGCCCCATGCCTCACCCCTTGAACAGTGATTCCAGCCTGACCAGCAGGCTGGGGGTGGCGGCACCGGGCGCCAGGCGGCGACCCTCGGCATCGAAGCGTTCGGGCGGCGCAAGCGGCTTGCCCTTCTGGTAGGACTGCTCCTCCATCATGCGGCCATCGGGCCAAAAACGGCGCACCGGGCCGTGCAACAGATTGGCACGGTAGCTCATCACCTGCACCACGGTGCCGGCGCCGTCGTAGTCGGTGGACTCGCCGTCGAGCAGGCCTTGGCGATACTGCGATCGGCGCACCACCCGGCCTTCGTGGAAAAAAGTCGCGACGCCGTCGATCTGACCCGCTCGCATGCGCAACTGCGCGCTGACCTGGCCGGCCTGGTCGTACATCACCGAGGCCCCTTCGGGCAGGCCGGCGACAAAGTTCTGCTCGGCCAGGCAACGACCGTTCTGCCAGGTGCGGGTCAGACCTTCCTGGCGGCCGAGTCGGTAACCAGCTTCCTGCACCAGCGCGCCGTTGTCGTCGTGCAGTCGAAGCAGGCCGTCGAGCTGACCATCGACATAGCTCGCAGACATCAGCGGTTGACCCTGCGCGCCAAAGCGCCGCATCTCGCCGTGCAGCACACCGCTGCGCATCGCTGTGCTGGCCAGCAATCGGCCTTGCGCATCGCGCTCCTCGACCACGGTCGACGCGGCCGAGGCGCTGGCGGTCGCGCCGGCGGGCACGGCAGCTTGCGGCAGGGTTTGGGCGACAGGGGTGGTGGTCATCGCAACGGGCTCAATTGATCTTCACCAGACCACCTTTGACCGTGAGCATGCCGCCCCCGTCAACCGTCTGTGTCGCCGAGGCCTTGCTGTTGATCATCAAGCCCTTGTTGTCCAGGGTCGTGCCGGCTTCGTTGGTCAACCCGGTTCCGGCCTTGTTGGTCAGCGCGGTGCCGGCCTTGTTGGTCAACGCAGTGCCCGCCTCGTTGGTCAGCGCGGTGCCGGCCTTGTTGGTCAGCGCAGTGCCAGCTTTGTTGGTCAGCGCGGTACCGGCCTCGTTGTCAACCGTGGTGCCGGCCTTCACCGCAACATCCTTGGCAGACTTGAAGCTGATGCTGCCGGTGACATCGAACAACAGGTCGCCGGTAACCTTCAAGGTGTAATTTCCCGTCACCTCATGGGTGAAGTCGGCCTCGTTGGTGTGGGTCTCGTTGCCCGTGATGGTGAGCGCGCGAACACCCTTGACGCTGTGGGTCTCCTTGCCGGTCTTGACCGCCACGGTGCGGTCGCCTTTTTCAATCGTGTGGGTTTCGGCGCCTGCGGTCAGCGTGGTGCTGAGATCGTTCTCGATCTCGATCTTCATGTCTTTCTGGGCGTGGAGGTAGAACTCCTCGGAATCCTTCTTGTCCTCGAGCCGTATCTCGTTGCCAGCAGTGCCCTGCTTGGACGACTTGGTGCGGATCACGGTCTGGGTCTGGTTGGCGGGCAGCGTGACCGGCGTGGCATGGGTGCCGTTGTAGACGCAACCGGTGACGAGCGGCTGGTCGGGGTCGCCGTCGATGCAGCTGATCACCACCTCCTGGCCCACGCGCGGCAGGAACAGGCTGCCAAATCCTGCCCCGGCCGCAGACTGAGACACCCGCACCCAACAAGAGCAGGTGTCGTCCTTCTTGCCCAAGCGGTCCCAGTGGAATTGAACCTTGATGCGGCCGTTCTTGTCAGACCAGATTTCTTCACCGCTGGGCCCGACGACCACCGCCGTCTGGCTGCCGGCCACTCTGGGCCTCGGCGCAATCCTGGGCGCACGGAACGGCACGGTGGCCGCGAAAGCTTCGAAGTGGTTCAGGTAGACGCCACCGCGCGCGGTGTGGTGGACCCGGCGCAACACATGGCTGGCGTTGAGCGCGGCCAGGAAATGCCCTGACAGCGTGAACTTGGTGCCGGCAGCGAAACCGTAGACATAGCCGTCCCCGCGCAACACCTTGCTGTCAATCTGGCTGGCCTCGAGCCGAAGCTTGGCCAGCGCCGTGCCCTTGGCGGCCGTGGCGTATTTGCCGGGCCAGTCGTAGACCTCGCCGTCTCCGGCGCTGCCAGCCGAGGTGCCGAGCAGCGCGGTGGCCGGGTTCAGCGGGTCGTAGTCGTCGACCACATGGGTCTTGGTCACGAGCCGGTTTTCGACCTCCAGCGTGGCGATCGTGTCGATCATTCGCAGCGGCCCGGACTCGGGGAAGAAACGAACCGCGTCGCTGCCGGTGCATGCCAGGTGGGCCGAACTGGCGTCGGCCAGCACCATCGTGTGGCTGCCGGAGGCGAAGGTGAACCAGTAGAAGATGCCGTTGTCTTCCATCAGGCGCGAGATGAAGTCGAACCCGGTCTCGTCGTACTGCACGCAGTAGTCCAGCGCCGTGTAGGTGCCGGTGAGCTTGTCGCTGACGGTCACGCCGGCGGCGGTCAGCACCGCCTTGACGATCTCAGGAACGGTCTTGGTCTGGTAGATGGCGCGGTCACGCGCCAGCGTCAGCAGCCAGGCGGTGGGCACCACATCGGCGCTGTAATACGACAGACCGTTGTTGACACCGGTCTGCACAAAACGCGAGGCGATGCCGTTGAAGTGACGGGTCGGCCCATCGGTGACTGTCAGCGTGACCGTCACCGACTTGCCGATGATGTTGGCGGCCACCAGCGCGTTGTCCTCGCTCTGCATATGCAGCGTGAGCTTGAACAGCTCGGAGATCCCTTCGCTGGCCTCCATGTCGACGAGCAACAGCTTGTCAGCGCCCAGCGGTGTGGTCACCTTCATGAAGCTCGACAGTGCGAAGTCGGTTCTCACAGCCGCTTCGCCCCCGCTGCCGGATCGCTGTCGAAGCGAAAGCCGAAACGACCGTCAGCTTGCAGCAACAGCGTGACCGCATCGAAAGTGTCGGCCATCGCCAGCCGCTCGAGCAACTGGGTGGCCAGCTCCGGCAGCACCGATTGGGTCAGGATGAAGTCGACATTGCGCGCGCCGCTGTCGACCTCGGTGCAGCGACCGGTGATGGTGCTGACCACCGCATCGTCCCACAGCAAGCGCGCATGGTGGTTCTCAGCAAATCGCTCGGCCAGCTTGCGCAGCTTCAACTCGACGATGCGCCGCACCTGGGCGTCGCCAAGCGGGTAATAAGGCACCAGCACCAGCCGCCCCAGAAATGCCGGGCTGAACTGGCGCAACAGCGTGGGCCGCAGCCGCTCGACCAGGGCATGGGCGTCGGGCCGGCGACCGCCCGCGCAGGCTTCGGTGATGACCTCCTGCGCGGCGTTGGAGGTCAACAGGATCAGCGTGTTCTTGAAGTCGACCGGCGTGCCTTCTCCGTCCTCCATCGTCCCTTTGTCAAAGACCTGGAAGAACATCTCGAGCACGTCCGGGTGGGCCTTCTCGACCTCGTCGAGCAGCACCACGCTATAAGGCCGGCGGCGCACGGCTTCGGTCAGCACGCCGCCGCGTCCATAGCCTACATAGCCCGGCGGCGCGCCTTTCAGGCTAGAGACCGAATGGGCCTCCTGGAATTCGCTCATGTTGACCGTGACCATGTTGCGCTCGCCGCCATATAGCAGGTCGGCCAGCGCCGCAGCGGTCTCGGTCTTGCCCACACCGCTGGGGCCCACCAGCATGAACACACCGACTGGTTTGCCGGGATCGTCGAGTTCGGCGCGGAAGGTTCGAACCCGTCGCGCGATAGTGTCTAGCGCCGCGTCCTGCCCCACCACCCGCTCGGCCAGCGTGTCCTTGAGGTGCAGCACGGTGTGCACCTCGTCGGCCAGCATCCGACCCACCGGAATGCCGGTCCAGCCCGAGATGATGTCGGCAACAACACCTGAGTCGACATACACCGGCACCAGCGGATCGTCGTACTGCAGCGCCTCCAGGCCTTTCATCAGTCGCTGCAACTGGACAGCGGCGCCCTGCGGGTCTGCGCCTTCGCCCTCCTCCAAAGCCGTCTGGCCCTCGGCGATGCGCCGACGCAGCGCGACGATCTCACCCACCGCCTGACGCTCCTGCGCATGCTGCTCGAGCAATCGTCGCTGGCGCTGGCGCTGCTCATCCAGGTCGACCCGCAGTGCCGCGCATTCGGCAGTGCGGTCGATGCCGGTGGCCTGCTCGCGCGTGAGCACCCGCAAGCGGCCTTCGGCGGTGTCGATGCTGCGGGCCAAATTCTCTAGCGGCTCGGGCAGGCCGCTCTGGCCCACCGCCACTCTGGCGCAAGCGGTGTCGAGCACAGAGATCGCCTTGTCGGGCAACTGCCTTCCGGTGACATAGCGGTGTGACAACCGCACCGCGTCCCGCACGGCCTCGTCGAGGATCTCGACATCGTGGTGACGCTCGAGCGTGGCGACCATGCCGCGCAGCATGTCGACAGCCACCTCGGGCAAGGGCTCTTCGACCTTGACGACCTGGAAGCGCCGGGCCAGCGCCGGGTCGCGTTCGACATAGCGCTTGTACTCGGCCCAGGTGGTCGCGGCGATCGTTCGAAGCTCACCGCGCGCCAAGGCCGGCTTGAGCAGGTTGGCGGCGTCGCCCTGGCCTTCGGCGCCGCCCGCGCCGATCAGCTGGTGGGCTTCGTCGATGAACAGGATCACCGGCGTCGGTGAGGACTTGACCTCGGCGATCACCGACTTGAGCCGGTTCTCGAACTCGCCCTTGACGCCCGCGCCGGCCTGCAGCAGCGCCAGGTCGAGCGCACGGACCGACACCCCGCGCAAGGCCGGCGGCACATCGCCCTGCACCACCCGTTGCGCGAAACCCTCGACCACCGCGGTCTTGCCGACGCCAGCCTCGCCGGTGAGGATGGGGTTGTTCTGACGCCGGCGCAACAGCACGTCGACGATCTGGCGAATCTCGCTGTCGCGGCCGCGGATCGGGTCGATCTTGCCCTCTCGCGCCTGCGCGGTGAGGTCGACGGTGAACTGGTCTAGCGAAGGCGTTGTCGATCGCACGCCCCGCCCGGCGCCCAGTGACGGCATCGCCACCTGCGGCGCCGCGCCTTGGGCCGGCAAGCTGTCGCCAGCCGCAGGCTGGCCAACGGCGGCGCTGATACCCACGCCACCCCCGCCACCCCCTGCACCCACCCCCCCGGCACCCGCAGCACGCGCCGCGCCGCCGGCATCCTCGGCCGAGTCTGCCAGCAACGTGGGCAGATGCTCGCGCAGCGCGCCCCGCGGGATCTGCAGCAACAGCGGTGCGGTGTCGATGAGCTGGCCGCGCAGGCTGTCGACCTCGAGCAAGGCCAGCAACACAGTGCCCGAGCGTATCTGCTGCTCGCCCAACAGCATCGAGCTCAACAGCCAGGCTTCCTGGAACAGCGGTTGAAACTGCGGCGACAAGGCCGGTGTGCGACCGTTGCCGCGCTTGAACTGGTCAAGACTGGCTTGAAGCTGGATCAGCAACGCGTCGCGCGGCAACGCGAACTGCGCCAGCACCAGCGACACATCGGGCGCCGGCGCCTCGATCAGCTGCATCAGCAGGTGTTCGACATCGACGCTGAAATGGGTCTGGCGCACGCACAGTTCGGCGGCCTGCGTCATCGCGTGCTTGCAAGCCGGGTTCAGCCGGGCCAGCAATGTGCGGATGTCGATGTCCATGGTGGCGGTGACTCAGCAGCCGGCGCTCAGGCCGGCGCCACAGCGCGCGGGTGCAAAGGCTGACGCACCGGCGGGTGGGACGTGCTGCCAAGCTGCAGCCGAATCGACGGCAGCACGCGCGTTTCGCCACGGCCCACCCCGGGCCGCAGCCAGCTGGTCCAGCCCAGCCTGGCAGCGCCCAAGCGCGGCAAAGCCTGGGCCGGGCAAGGCTCAGGTTGCAACTCCAGCGACAGCTGCAACTCGCTGGGCACATGCCGGCCGACCAACCAGCGCAAGCGGGCCAGGTCGGCGCCACCGGGTAACAGGCCCGGCAAGGCCTGTTGCGGCAGCGGGCCCAGCGCCAGCGAGATCCCAGCGGCCGCATCCCAAACCCGTCGGCCGAGCATCGCGTTCTGGCCCAAGCTGGCGCCACGCCCTAGCAAAGGCGTGTCGACCTCGGCCAAGGGTTGCCAGCCGCCGACGAACTGTCGACCTCGAACCACCCAGCCCAGGCTGTCGCGCAACAGGTTTTCGAGGTTGACCATCGATCGAGGCGCTGCACCCAACAACGCCGCGTGGCGCAGCCAAAGGCCCTGGCCGGCCGCGTCGTGCAATCCTTCGCGATGACCCAAACCCCCGAGTGCATCGATGGCACGCGCAAGCGGCAGCCCGCCCGCGTCGCCAGCAGACAGCGCCGGGTGGTGTTTCTTGCGGGCGCGGTACAGAAACGACAGGAAACGGTGGTGGAAGATGTCCAGAAAATCAAGGCCTGCGCTGTCGCGCACCCAGCGCCTGGCCAGCAGTTGCTCGGTCACCGGCATCGGCAGCGGCCCATGCGCACCGGCCAGTGCAAGCACCGGCGTGCGCAGCGTCCACGACTGGCCGGCCCCACCGGCAGGCGCCTGCACCTCGGCAATGTCGCTGGCCGGAAACGCCAGCGACACCTGCGCGCCCATTCGAGGCAACTGACCTTGTTGCAGCTCGATCAAGCGGATCGCCTGGAAAAGGTCGAAAGACTGGGGCGAGGCCAAGAGCTTGGCAAGTCGCGGCGACTGCGCGCGGCTCATGCCAGCACCTGCCTGCCGGCGATCGCTGGCCATTGCCGCAACAACCCGGCGTCGCCCATTGCCGACAGCCGAACAAAGGAATTGACTGTCGTGTAGAGCGCCAGGAACCTCGCCAACACCGCAGACAACAGCAACGCCGAGCCGCCGACAAAGGCCTCGGTGTCGAGCGTCAACTGCACATCGGTACCGCGGCACCAACCGCGCCAAGCATCAGGGCCCAACCTGGCCGTGGCCGGCTTGGCGACCAGGCTGCGCAAGCCGCGCAGTTGCGCCGCATCGCCGTCGTCACCGCCAGCCATCAGGCCCAGCATGTGGCGCAAGGCTGCGGCGCTGTCGGCACCGCGGGCGCCATCCTCATCATCGGCCGGGTCCGCAGATGCGCCGAGCAGCGACTGATGGTTCAGGCGCAACAAGCTCACCAAACGCCACAGCGTGTCGGCCGCCACTGCCGCTGCGCGCTGCGGCGAGGGTTGGTACAAGCAACGCACGGTCAGGCCCGAGGACAGGCCCTCGGCAGCCATGCGCGCACCGGCAGGGATCTGCGCCGCGAGGCCGCGGTTGGTGCACAGCAACTGGGCGTAGACCACCGGCTCGGCCATCACCGCCTGGCGGGCTGCAGACTGCCCCAGCGCAGCGGGACCGACCAGCGCAGGGCCCATCGCCGAGTCGACAAAAGAAAGCCAAAGATCGCTGCCCGACAGGTCAGCCCTGAGACAGGCATCTCGCCTGCCCCACCAAAACGCTGTGCGGCCATCGGCAGCCTGCTGAGGTGTCAACGCGGTAAAAGCGGGCACTTGGACAGCACGCTGGACATCCGGGTCGGAAGCGGTCACCGACAACACTGAATGAACTTCGGTGCTGAGCTCATGCTGGCGGTCGGCCACCAGCAGGTATTCGGGTCGGCGGCCATCAACAACGACCGGTTCGCTGGTGCGGGGAAACAGGTTGACCACCGGCACGCAGTCCAGCGCCAGATTGCTGGCGTCGAGCCCGCGCAACGCGCTGGTCGGGCGGTTCAACGTCAGGCACAGCTCGAAGCGGCTGCCACGGCCCAGTCGCCCGGCCAGACCGCTGATCTCGAAAAAGTGAAACTTGCGCGGAAACGCGAAGTACTCCTGCAGCAAACCGTAAGCAGCCTGGGCTTGCGGCGGGTTGGGCAGCACGGCCTCGCCGTCGTCAAAGCCGACCTCGCGCCAGGCACTGCGCGGCAAAGCATGTTGTCGACCATCGCCGCCAACCAGGTGCAGGCTCGCCACGCCGGAGGCCAGCAAGTCGTAGAGCGGCATCGTGCGCATCCAGTCACCCTGAACGTGCAGTCGCAGTCGGTCAACCTCGAGTTCCTCCAAGCTGCTGCCGTCCAGACATTCGAAGCTCAGCCGAAGCAAGCGGCCGTCGTCGATTTGAACCTGCGACGGCCGGATCGGCCACAGCGTGGTGTCCCAGGCCGTTCGCATACGGCACAGATCGCCACCCGGCGTACGCACCTGCAACACGGTGTGTTTCGGTACCCGCAGGCCCGAGGTGACCTTGCCCTGCGTCAGGTCAAGGCTGAACTGCGCCACCGACATCGACGGCACCGGTTGCGTCAGCGACGGACACAGGCTGTCGAGCAACGCGGCGGTGATCTGCGGAAACTCGCGGTCCAGCGCACGGTGCACCCGTGCACCGATGAAAGCCACCGATTCGATCAGGTGCTCGGTCTGTGGGTCCGGCGACTCGCCGCCGTCCAGGCGCAAGCGCGCCGCCACCTTGGGATAGCGCTGCGAGAAGTCAGCGCCCTGCTCGCGCAGGTAAACCAACTCTCGCTTGAAGTATTCGATCAGGTCGTCGGCGATTTGCATCGACGCTACCTGGCGCTCGATCCACCGGCGGCCACATCGGTGTCGAACTGCACCCGTCGCAGCGTTTGCCCGAGCAACACTGCCGCGGTGATACGCAAAAACACACCGTCGCGCGCGCCGATCTGTGGCGCCACCTCAAGCTGCAGGTGCAGCAAGCGGGGCTCGAAGCTGGCGATCGCCTTGGCCACCACAGACTGCACGAGCGCGAGGTCGGTGATCGATCGTGCCGACATCGCACTCAAGTCGGGCACGCCGTAATCCAGCACCGTCAGCTTGTCGGCCAAGAAGGCCTCGACGGTACAGCGCGAGCGGGTGTTGAGCAACAGGCCCAGCTCGCGCGCGATCGATCGGTGCAGCCCCGCCGCATCGAGCAACCCACCGCCTGACGGCAGCGACGCGACACCGCACAGCCGGTCGAACAACGGCGACGTGGCAGCGGCAGCGAGTCCGGACATGGCGGGCGGCAATCAGCGCGGGGCGTGCAGTTCAGCAGCGTTACTTGGCGATGTTCAGTGCCAGGTCCCAGCCGAACGGTGCATCACCCTTCTTCGTGGAGTCCTTGTTCTGCTGCGTGAACGCGGTGGTGATCCAGGTGTAGTTGATCGAGAACGAATCGCTGGGAATGCCGCCACCACCCGAGGTGTTGATCGACGAGATCATCGCGTCGCCCAGCACCATCTCCATCACCGACATGAACTTGCCATCTTCATTGCGGCCATAGTGAATTTTGGCTTCGCCGAGTTTCTTGCCCGCAGCGCAGGCTGCGTACAACAGCGGTGTCGCCAGAGAGGTCATCTTGGAAAAGCTCATCTCCGAGAACACCGGTCGGCCTGCGGTGCGCTCTTTGTTGGCACGGTCGTGCTGCATCGGCAGCGACACGCCGTGGCTGTAGGACAGCAAGATGATCTGGTCGGTATGGCTCTTCAGATCGCTGTTGCCTTTGATGCCGGTGATTTCTAGCAGTAGAACGTCAGCCATTTGCTAACTCCTTGAGTGAGTGTTGAACGGGCCGCAAGCGGCCCGGGTTTCGTCAGTCAGATCAGTGGTTCAGCGCCATCAAGCGCTGGGCGCCGGCAGCGAGGCCACCAGGCGGATCGATGCAGTCATCTCTTCCATCTGGAAATGCGGCCGCAGGAAGACTGTGGCCTGGTAGGCGCCAGGCTTGCCAGGCACTTCGGTCACGTCGACCCGGCCTTCGGCCAGCGGCAAACGCGCCTTGGTGGCCTGCGGCGCATCGTCGGCCAGCAACACATAGTCGGCCAGCCAGTTGTTGAGGTAAGCCTCGATCGCACCGCGCGTCTGGAAGCTGCCGATCTTGTCGCGCATCATCACCTTGATGTAGTGCGCGAAACGCGAAGCCGCCATCACGTAGGGCAGTCGTGCCGACAGCGCAGCGTTGGCGTTGGCGTTGTCCTTGTTGTAGACCTTGGGCTTGTTGACGGTCTGGCCGCCGAAGAAGGCCGCGAAGTTCGAACCCTTCGAATTGACCAGCGTGATGAAGCCCAGGTCGTTGAGCTCTTTCTCGCGGCGATCGGTGATGGTCACCTCGGTCGGACACTTCAGCAAGATGTCGCCGTCCTCGGTCTTGAAGGCATGGGCTGTCATGCCCTCGACCTTGCCACCGCCCTCGACGCCACGGATCGCGGTGGTCCAGCCGTACTGGGCGAACGCAGAAGTGATGCGCAGTCCCAACTGGTAGGCCGCATTGCCCCACAGATAGTTGTTGTGGTTGGTGCCGTCGACATCTTCCTCGAAGCGGAAGTTATCGACCGGAACCGTCTTCTCACCGTAGGGCAGCCGTGCAGCATAGCGTGGCAGCACCAACGCGACATAGCGTGAATCCTCGCTGTCGCGGAAACCGCGCCAGGTGGCGAGTTCGGCGCTTTCGAAGATCTTCGACAGGTCACGCGGCGTTCCCAGTTCGGTGAACGACACCATGTCGAACATCGAAGGCGCTGCTGAAGCGATGAAAGGCGCATGCGCCGCTGCAGCCACTTTGGAGATGCGCTCAAGCAAAGCCATGTCTTGCGGATGACGACCGAATTCGTAGTCGCCGATCAACACCGAATAAGGGTGGCCACCGAAGGTGCCGTACTCTTCTTCGTAGATCTTCTTGAACAGCACGCTCATGTCGTGGTCGACCGCGGACTCGAGGTCCTTGAGCAACTCTTTCTTCGTCACGTTGAGCAGACGAAGCTTGAGCCGGGTGCCGGTCTCGCTGCCTTGGACCATGTCGTGCAGGCCGTGCCAGGAAGCTTCGAGCGCCTGGAATTCGGGGTGGTGCATGATCGCGTTGAGCTGGTCGGACAGGATCCGATCGATCTCGGCAACGCGCTCGTTGATGGCGGCGACCACACCCTTGTCGGGGCTGGTCTTCATGCCTTCATCGAGAATCTGGGTCGCGAGTTGGCCCAGCAGTTTGCGGGCGTAACTATTTTGCGACGGATCGTTCGCCATCTTGCCTTCCTGGACGATTCGGTCCAGCAGGCTAGGTGCTTCGAGGGTGGCGGAGGCGCCGCTTGAGGCGCCGGCTTCGAGTTCAGTGGACATGGGAGATGGTCCCTTTCGCGGTGTGCGTGAGTGGGGTCTGGTTCAGATCAGGCGCTTGCATGACAGCGTCGGGCTCAGGCCGCCGCAGATCCACGCAGTGCCTGCAGGTCTTCGCTGCTGTTGACGATGTTCTCGAGCAACGCGTCGAGTTCATCGTTGCCGTCGAGCTTGGCCAGCAGGTCACGCAGTTGCTGCCTCGCCTCGAGCAATCGCGCCAGTCGCGGCACCTGGCTGACGATGGCCTCGGGGTGGAAGTGGTCGAATTCAGTGAAATTCAACTCCACCTTCAGGTTGCCCTCGCCCTTGAGCGTGTCGGGAACCGACATATCGAGCCTGGGCGCAATCTTGGCCATGATCTCGTTGAAGTTGTCGCGGTCGATCTCGACGAAGCGGCGCTCTTTGAGCTTGGCTGGCGGACTCAAGGGCTTGCCCGAGAGGTCGGCCATCAGGCCCACCACCAGCGGCAACTCCTTCTTTTCGACTGCGTCACCGATCTCCACGTCATAGGTGATCTGAACCCGGGGTGGGCGATTGCGGCCAACCCATTTCTGCAAGCTGTCTGACATCATCATTCCTTTCGCTCAGTTGACTCGGGCATGGGCTGCACACCCTGATGCGGCTGCCTGTGTTCTCTACACGGGCCGGCAGCGCGGCAAAAGCCCGTGGTGTTGACGACCAACCGCGGCGGCTGACTGCCACCGCGGTCGAACTCATTCGCACTTCGTGATCCAACGCCAATGTTCATGGATTGCGAAAAGCATAAACAGTGACATCGCCTGAATCATGCTTTTTATTGCAAGCATGGCAGAACTCTCTTCTCTGACATGCATCGCACTGCAAGTCGGACCGCCTGTGCGACATCGCTAGGGTTTGCCGCGCTACAAGTTGCCATGGCTACTCAAGCTCCGCGCGACAGACCGATGTTCATGCTACCCTGCCTTTCGACTGGTTTAAGCGTGACCACTGAAATCGGAAACCGACCTGGCGGCCCAAGGTCGACCGCCGAGACCTGCCGCCAAGCAGGCACGACGTCAAGAAACATCTCGGCCCGTCTCTGTAAATCTCGGTACAAAACTCAGTATGACCCGCAGACAGAGCTTGCACCATCACACGATTCAGGCGATGCGGTTCGATCGGGTAGAACCAGCAGCAACGGCAGGGTACCTAAAAATTGTCAAAACACCAAAATCACGAAAAAGCAAGAAATCCGCATAGATCAAACGCACCCAACAGTCAATCAGCACGACTTAGATCACCAAACTAGCGAGGAGTTTACGTTAAGTCCTGCGCGCTTGCCTACCCGCATACAAAAACTAGGGAAACCACCAGTTACGCAGCAAGCTTCATACCAACTGAATCCGACGACTACAAGCCGACTCACCTCAAATCCGGCGTGACCGCGCATCGATCTCGTGCACACGGCCCGAACAACGCTGGCGGTGAGTTGGAGACCGAAGATTCAACTGGCGGAACGCAGAGCATCAGCCAATTGTTGAGCCTGACCTGCGGCATCTTTCAATGGAGGCACAGGACCGGCCGCCGGCGTCGATGGTGGCGCTAGCTCGGCTCCGGGTGCCGATGCTGGCGCTGGTGCCGCTCCCGCCGCTGGCGCTGGTGCCGCTCCCGCCGCTGGCGCTGGTGCCGCTGCCGCCGCTGGCGCTGGTGCCGCTGCCGCCGCTGGCGCTGGTGCCGCTGCCCCCGCTGGCGCTGGTGCCGCTGCCCCCGCTGGCGCTGGTGCCGCTGCCCCCGCTGGCGCTGGTGCCGCTCCCGCCGCTGGCGCTGGTGCCGCTCCCGCCGCTGGCGCTGGTGCCGCTCCCGCCGCTGGCGCTGGTGCCGCTCCCGCCGCTGGCGCTGGTGCCGCTGCC
>JBILYN010000154.1:0-10682 GCA_044377715.1 Aquabacterium sp. | reverse complement strand
GCATTTGCCACCCTTACCCGAACCAGCGTCTGATCGTCACGACCCAAGGCAGGAGCCGTATGCGGTAGTGCCGCACGTACGGATCTGTGGAGGGGGTGCTGGGTGACTGGCATTCCTACTCCGACTGGCTCAGCGTGGCACTGCGGTGGGCGCTTCGAGCGCCGCCTTGCGTGCCAACGCATCGAACTGTGACCCAAACGCTGGGCGCTTGAGGTACTGACCGGCGCCACGAACAGCGCGCAGGTCGCCGTCAGCATAGACCAGTTGGCCGCCGGCCACCGTGTGGCTGGGTTGGCCGACCACGGTGCGGCCCTCAAAGATGTTGAAGTCGCCCAGCGAGCGCTGGGTCTTGACCGACAGCGTCTTGGTCGCTTTCGGGTCCCACAGCACCAAGTCGGCGTCGGCGCCCTCGGCGATGCAGCCCTTGCGCGGGTAGAGGTTGAACAGCTTGGCCGTGTTGGCCGAGGTCACCGCGACAAACTCGCTGGGCGTGAGCTTGCCGCCGTTCACACCCTCGTGCCACAGCACGGCCAGCCGCTCTTCGACCCCGCCGCAACCGTTCGGGATCTTGCTGAAATCGTCGCGACCCATGGCTTTTTGCTCAGCGCAGAAAGTGCAGTGGTCGGTGGCGGTGGTGTGCAGGTTGCCCGATTGCAGGCCGCGCCACAGCAGCTGCGAGTTGCCTTTGGGCCGGAACGGCGGGCTCATCACATGGCCTGCGGCAAACGCGAAATCGGGTGAGCGGTAAACGCTGTCGTCGAGCACCAGGTGGCCTGCCAGCACCTCGCCGTAGACGCGCTGGCCACGCGCTCTGGCGCGGGCGATGGCCTCCAGGCTTTCGGCGCAGGACACATGGACGATGTAGATCGGGACATTGAGCACGTCGGCGATCGCGATCGCGCGCTGCACGGCCTCGGCCTCGACCGCCGGTGGGCGGCTCAGCGGATGGCCCTCGGGCCCGCTGATGCCTTGGGCCAACATCGAAGCCTGCAGCAGGTAGACCAGTTCGCCGTTCTCGGCGTGCACCGTGGGCATCGCGCCGAGTTCGAGCGCGCGCTTGAAGCTGTTCACGAGCGTCTCGTCGTCGCACATGATGGCGTTCTTGTAGGCCATGAAGTGCTTGAAGCTGTTGACGCCTTCGTCCTGCACCAGCAGCCCCATGTCGCGGTGCACGGTCTCGTCCCACCAGGTCACTGCGACGTGGAAGCTGTAGTCGCTGGCCGCTTTCTCGGCCCAGCCGCGCCACATCCGGTAGGCGTCCATCAGCGGCTGCTTCGGGTCGGGGATCACGAAGTCGATGATCGTCGTGGTGCCGCCGGCCATCGCCGCTGCCGTGCCGCTGTAGAAATCGTCGCGCGTGGTGGTGCCCATGAAAGGCAGTTGCATATGCGTGTGCGGGTCGATACCGCCGGGGATCACGTAGCGGCCGCCGGCGTCGAGCAGGTCGGCACCTGCCGGGGCGCTCAGGCCGGCGCCGACGGCGACGATCTTGCCGCCTGCGCACAGCACGTCGGCGTGGAACTCACGGTCGGCATTGACGACGGTGCCGCCTCGGATCAACAAGGGTTTCATCGCTCGCTCCAGATGGGGAAAGATGGGGACAGATGGGGAAGGGTGGATGGTTGCGCGCACACCGGCCGCGTCAAGCGGTCGATGCCGCCTGCCGCATCGGGTTGTTCGGGTGGGCGGTCCAGTTGGCGACCTCGGCGCTGACCCGCTGACCGGTTCGCAGGTCGGTCTCGCCGGGTGCCAACTCGCGCAGCGTGATGCAGTCCGGCACCGGGCAGACGGTCACGCACAGGTTGCAGCCCACGCAGTCCTCGTCGCGGACCTCGAAATGGCGCTTGCCATGCTGGGTCGCGGTGATCGCCTGGTGTGAGGTGTCCTCGCAAGCGATGTGGCAGCGGCCGCAGCCAATGCACAGATCCTGGTCGATCACCGCTTTGCTGACGGCGTTCAGGTTGAGATGTTGCCATTCGGTCACCGTCGGCAGTGCGCGGCCGCGGAAGTCCTCGATCGTCTTGAAACCCATGCTGTCCATGTAGTCGGACAAGCCATCGACCATCTCCTGAACGATCTTGAAGCCGTAGACCATCGCCGCAGTGCAGACCTGCACATTGCCAGCGCCCAGCGCGATGTAGTCCAGCGCATCGCGCCAGTTGCCGACGCCGCCTATGCCCGAGATCGGCATCCGGGCGGTGGCGGCCGCACGGCCGATCTCGGCCACCATCGCCAGCGCGATCGGCTTGACCGCTGGGCCGCAGTAGCCGCCGTGCGAGCCCATGCCGCCGGTGGCCGGGCTCATCGTCAGCGTGGCCGGGTCCACGCCCATGATCGAGTTGATGGTGTTGATCAGGCTGACCGCATCGGCGCCACCGCGCTTGGCCGCTGCAGCGGGCAGGCGCACATCGGTGATGTTGGGCGTGAGCTTGACGATCACCGGCAGCCGGCTGTACTGCTTGCACCAGGCCGTGACCATCTCGATGTACTCGGGCACCTGACCGACTGCTGCGCCCATGCCGCGCTCGCTCATGCCGTGCGGGCAGCCGAAGTTGAGCTCGACGCCGTCGCAGCCAGTGTCTTCGACCATGGGCAGGATGGCCCGCCAGGCGGCCTCGGTACAGGGCACCATCAGGCTGACGACCATCGCCCGGTCGGGCCAGACCCGCTTGACCTCGCGGATCTCGTCCAGGTTGAGTCGCAGTGGCCGGTCGGTGATCAGCTCGATGTTGTTGAAGCCGAGCATCTTGCGGTCGGGCGTGAGCAGCGCGCCGTAGCGCGGGCCGTTGACGTTGACCACCGGCGGGCCGTCCTCGCCCAGCGTCTTCCAGACCACGCCGCCCCAGCCGGCCTCGAATGCGCGGTGGACGTTGTAGGCTTTGTCGGTGGGCGGCGCGCTGGCGAGCCAGAACGGGTTCGGCGATGCGATGCCGGCGAAGGTGTTGCGCAGGTCAGCCATGGTTGCTCCTCGTCAGGCTTTGTGGGACGGTGCGGCGGCGATCTGGGCATGGATGGCCTGTGCGGCGCGCTTGCCGTCCTGCACCGCCTCCACCGTGAGGTCACGGCCGCCAAAGCGGCAGTCGCCGCCTGCGTACAGCCCGACCAGCGAGGTGCGGCCGTCGTCGTCGGCCAGCACCCGGCCGTCCCGCAAGCTCAGGCCGCAATCGGTGAGCAGTTGGCTGTCTAGCTTCTGGCCTATGGCCTTGAACACCATGTCAGCGTCCAACGTCTCGAACAAGCCGGTGGCCTGCAGCCTACCGCCGACCAGCGCCTGGCGGGCGAAACGCACGCCGACCACATGGCCACCGCTGGCGTTATCGCCGAGCAGCGCCTCGGGTGCCAGCCAATGGTGGATCGTCACGCCATGGGTCTGGGCCCAGTGTTGTTCGACCTGCGACGCACCCATCGTCGCTGGGCCCCGGCGGTAGACCATGTGCACTGCCTCGGCGCCCAGCAGCTTGCTCTGCACCGCAGCGTCCACGGCCGTCATGCCGCCGCCGATCACCACCACCCGGCGCCCTATCGGCAACTGCGCCAGGTCGCTGGTCTGGCGCAACTCGGCGATGAAATCGACCGCGTCTCGAACACCGGCGAGCTCTTCGCCTGGCACGCCCAATCCTTGCGTCGTCGCCAGGCCGACGGCCAGGTAGACCGCCGCGTGTTGGTCGCGCAGTGCCTGCAGTTGCGCGGCGCTGTCCAGTCGCCAGCCGGTCTCGAGCGTGATGTTGCCCAGCGCCAACAGCCAGTCGAGTTCGCGGCGCGCGAAGTCGTCGGCCACCTTGTAGGCGGCCAGGCCGAACTCGTTCAGGCCACCGCCCTTGGGCCGCGCATCGTACAAGCTCACCTGATGGCCTAACTGCGCCAGGCCTACCGCGCAAGCCAGACCCGCCGGGCCGGCGCCGACCACCGCGACGCGCTGACCGGTGGCAGGCGCACAGTGCAGCAGGTCTGCCAGAGGGCGGTCCATCACCGCGTCCACCGCATGGCGTTGCAGGCGCCCGATCTCGACCGGCTTGCCTTGCTGGGCGGTGCGAACGCAGGCTTGCTCGCACAGCTCTTCGGTTGGGCAGACCCTGGCGCAGGTGCCGCCCAGTGGGTTGGCTTGCAGAATCGTCCGCGCTGCACCGCGCAGGTTGTCGTCGGCGATGCGACGGATGAAGCTGGGCACATCGATGCCGGTCGGGCAGGCGGTCACGCAGGGCGCGTCGAAGCAATACAGGCAGCGTTCGGCCTCGACCAGTGCCTGGCCACGGGTCATTCGCGGTGCCGCGTCGGCAAAGCGCTCGGCGTACTGTTCGGCCGACAAGCGCGCCGGCTTGATGTCGGGGCGTGCAGGACTCGGTGCAACGGGTTGGGGTGCTGACGACACGCGCGGGTTCTCCTGCATGCGGCGGGCTGAGGGTGGCCCGAATTCACCAAGAAGCTGACTGTTTGGTCAGGATTTTGTCGAATAGTACGCAACCCACGTGCCAGGTGGCGAGTCGGGCAAACCCCTGCTTCTGTGCGTAATGCACGGCAAGCCCCGGTCCGCAGCACCAGGGCTGTGCGGCGGGTCACCGCTTTGGGGCCTGCGGGCGTTGGCAGCGCGGGCCTGTTGAACTCGCGCGGACTGGGTGGGCTGCCCCGTACATCAACCGGCGCCAGTCTATGGAATGCGCCATCGGAATTGAGGGGGCCGATGCTATGCTGGCTTCATGACGATAGACCTCGATGAGAGCTTGTTTGCTTTTTCAAGCGCTGACGGCACCGCGATTGCCGGATACCGCTGGCAGGGCCGCAGCGTGCGTGGCATCGTGCAGATCGCACATGGCATGGGCGAGCATGCCGGGCGCTACCGCCGGGTTGCGCGGGCGCTCGTCAACGCCGGCTATGCCGTCTACGCCAACGACCACCGCGGCCACGGTCGCACCGCCGCAAGCCGCGAAGCCTTGGGCGATTTCGGCCCGGACGGGTTTCCAGCGCTGGCGCAGGACATGGCGGCGCTGACAAGGTTCGCGATGGCCCAGCATCCTGGGCGACCGGTGCTGCTGTTCGGCCACAGCATGGGCTCTTATGCAACGCAGCTCTACATCCTCGACCATTCATCGCTCATATCAGGCGTTATTCTTTCAGGCACAGCGGCATTCGACCTGCGAGCCGCAGCGCGGACCGGCGGGCCGGTCAAGCTCGAGGACAACAACGCCCAGTTCGAGCCCGCGCGCACGTCTTTCGACTGGCTGTCCAGCGACCAGGCCGAGGTCGACGCCTACGTCGCTGACCCGCTGTGCGGCTTCACCGTCACGGCGCAGGCAGCCCGTTCGATGGGCTTGAGCAATGCCCGCCTCGCCGATCAGACGGCGTTGCAAGGCATTCGCAGTGACCTGCCGATGTACCTGTTCACCGGCGACCGCGATCCCGTCAACAACAATCTGCGCTGGTTCTTCCCGTTGATGGAGCGCTATCGCCAAGCGGGTCTGTTCGACCTGTCTTGCCATGTCTATGGCGCGGGACGCCACGAAATGCTCAACGAAGTCAACCGCGACGAGGTCACGACGAATCTGATCGCCTGGCTGGACCGCGTGTTGGCGCAATGCAGCGAGTCGGCGTACCCGGCCCTCGCCTAGATCAGCTTCATCGTCACGTTCTTCAACTGCAGGTAGTCGTGAAGCGACGCCATGCCTTTCTCTCTTCCGATGCCGCTCTTCTTGTAGCCGCCCATCGGCGCCTCGATGGCGCGCTCGTGGTAGGTGTTGATATACACCGTTCCGGCTTCAAGCTGCGCCGCCACACGGTGCGCGCGGCTGACATCCTGCGTCCAGATCCCTGAGGCCAGACCGTACTCCGTGTCGTTGGCAATGCGGATGGCGTCGTCTTCGTTATCGAAGGGAATCAACACGCCCACAGGGCCGAAGATCTCTTCACGCACCACCGTCATGTCGGAGGTCACATCGGTGAAGAGCGTGGGCTTGATATACAGGCCTTGCTCCAGGCCATCCCCTGTGGCGCGCTCACCGCCCGTCAGGCATCTGGCCCCCTCTTTACGCGCAATTTCAAAAATGCCGAGGATTTTCTCGAACTGAGTCTCGTTGGCAATAGGCCCCAGTGTCGGGAAGGGACGATCTCGTCCGATCGGAAACTTCGCCGCAGCCGCCGCAATCTTGCTGCTGAACGCCTCAAAGATCGTGCGCTGCACCAGGATGCGCGTGCCGGATGAGCAGATCTGGCCGCTGTTGAGAATGAAACCCATCAAAACCATGGGGACGGCCGCCTCCAGGTTCGCATCTTCGAAGACGATGTTGGGAGACTTTCCGCCCAACTCCAGCGTCAGGGGCATGATCTTTTGCGCCGCCATGGCGCCGATCGCCTGGCCGGTCCGGACTGAACCCGTAAACGACACCTTGCGGACCAAGGGATGCTTGACCAACGGGGCGCCGACGCTGTTGCCATCACCGGTGACGACGTTCAGCACGCCATGCGGCAATCCAGCCTCGGTGGCCAGGCGCGCCATCTCCAGGGCGGTCAGTGACGAAAACTCGCTGGGTTTGAGAACCACCGTGTTGCCGGCGGCCAGCGCGGGGGCGACGCTGCGTGCGGCTTGGTTCAGCGGGGCATTCCACGGGGTGATGATGCCGACCACGCCATAAGGCTCGTACAGGTTGTAGCAAAACATCTGCGCATTGATCGGGATCGTGTCCCCATGGATGGATGCAGCCAGCCCGCCGTAATAGTCGAAGAATTTCGACGACTCCACCATGATCATGGGCGCCAGGCTCGACGGCATGCCCATCTCATCCGACTCCAGCTTGCCCAGATGCGCCGCGTTCTGCACCAGCAGATCCGCCAACCTGCGCAAGATCCTGCCGCGCTCCATCGGGTTCGTCTCAGCCCATCCGCGCCTAGCCGCATAGGCGGCGCGAACGGCGCGGTCAACGTCCTCGGTGTTGCCTTGAGCCACATGGGCCACCACGCTGCCGTCTGCCGGGCTGGTGGAGTCGAAATACAGGCCAGAGCTGGGTGGCTCGAACTGGCCGTTGATGTACATGTCGTATTGCAGGGGCATGGCGGATCTCCTGTGGGGGTCTGTAAGCGCTATCTCGCTTTGTGGGCGTCCAAAATCATGGCCGCACCCTTTTTGCCGATCAGGTGGTCACTGCGGTTGTTGAAGTACTTGATGGCTTGGAAGTGCGTGTGAGCACAGATCAGCTGCTGACTCAGTGAAATGGACTTTTCGTACGCCTCGATGAAAAGGCGTACAGGTTGTCTCGCAGGTTGGCGTCGACGCCAGGCAAGCTCATGCGCCGTCTCTCGCCGTTGAACTGGTTGGCTTTTCCGACCCTTGAGGGCTGATCAGACCGACGATCTTCCCCGTTGGAATGTCGAAGCTGAGGTGGTCTAACGCCACAATGCCGCCGAAGCGCACCAACACGTCGCGGACATCCAGCAGTGGCGTATCCGGTGCGTTGGCGGCGTCAAGTCTGTTCATGGCTGGGCCTACCTGCCTTTGAAGGCTGGCTTGCGCTTTTCCGAGAAGGCTCTCCGCCCTTCCAGGCGATCTTCGCTGTCGCGCAGAACGCCAAACGCCTGTTGCTCCAGTTCGAGACCCGCTGGCAGGTTCAACTCGCGCCCCATCGTGGCCAGGCGCTTGACGGCCGATACAGCCAAGGGCGCGTTGCCAGCGATCTGGCGCGCCAGCGCCTGCGCCAGTTCCTGCAGATCGGCGGCGGCCACGACGCGGCTGACCAGTCCGATGCGCAAGGCCTCGATGGCATCGATGCGCGAGCCCGTCAACAGCATCAGCATGGCATCCGACTGTCCGATCGCTCGGATCAGCCGTTGGGTACCGCCAGCGCCAGGAATGCTCCCGATGCAGACCTCGGGCAAGCCGAACACGGCGTTGTTGGACGCGATACGGATGTCGCACTGCAAAGCGAGTTCCAGACCTCCGCCGAGTGCGAAGCCATTGATGGCGGCGATCACGGGTTTGCCGGTCTGCAGATTGGCGAGCCCGGCCCGGGTCTTGGCAGCGCCAAAGTGCAACTCGGCGAAGCTCTCGCGCGGCGGCATCGTCTTCTTGAGGTCTGCACCAGTGCAGAAGGCGCGTTCGCCCGCGCCGGTGAGAATGGCAACGCGAATGCTGTCGTCGTTCGAGATGCGGTCCCAGGCCGCGTGCAGTTCGCTGACCGATTCAGGGTCGAGCGCATTCATCGCTTCGGGTCGGTCCAACAAGACGGTGGCGATGAAGTCCTTGACCTCGATGGAAACTGGCATGTCTAGTCCTGTGGAAAGAGGGAAGTTCCCTGGCGGGCGAAGGCCCGAGCCAGCCGCTCATCCGAGCAACCCAGTTCGGCCAGCACCTCGTGCGTGTGCTCGCCCAGCATCGGTGGGGCACGACTGGGCGCTTGCGCAGCGTCTCTGGGTGCGAGGGGGAATCGAGGCATCCTGATCGCCCCGGCCGCGGGATGACCGATTTGCTCGGAGATGGCCGCGCCGACGTAGGGCGGCGAGTTGACCACCTCGGCGTAATCGTTGATGGGCGCACAGATGATGTCGACGGCTTCGAACTTTCGCAGCCACTCTGCTTTGGATCCCAGGCGCATGAATTCCTCCAGCGCCTGGACCAGGGCCGCGCGGTTGGCGATACGACTGGGCAGATCTGCGAACCGGGGGTCGGCGGCCAACTCAGGCGCGCCCACCGTTTCGCACAAGGCCAGCCACCGGACGGGGTGGTACGCGGCCACCATGATCCAGCCATCGGCGCAGCGCAGTGCCTCGTTGGGCGCGGCATACGGGGCGGCGCTGCCAATGCGCTCAGGCACTATGTCGTCCGCCAGGTAGGACGCGAAGGCAGACTGCTGCAACGCGATGGCACTGCCGAACATGCTGACATCGATGTACTGGCCTCGACCTTCGCTCTGACGTTGGTTCAAGGCCGCCAGCACCGCCACTGCCGCCAGGTAACCGGTCACCATGTCGACGACGGGCACCTGCACCTTGCAGGGCGGCGCACCGGCGGACCCGGTCACGCTCATCAGGCCCGACACCGCCTGAATGACGCCATCGACGCCCGGCTTGTCTTTCCAGGGCCCGGTCTGTCCGTAGGCCGAGACCGAGCAATAGACCAGGCGCGGGTTGCTTGCTGCCAGATCCTCATAGCCGAGTTGCAGGCGTTTCATCACGCCAGGCCGGAAGCTCTCGACCACGACATCCGCGGTGGCCAAGAGTTCCCCGCACAGACGCCTGTGCTCGGGGTCTTTCAAATCCAGCGCGACGCTGCGCTTGTTGCGGTTGAGCGACATGAAGGTGACGCTCTCGCCGTTGATGCACGGCACAAATCCGCGTCCGAGTTCCCCGGTGAGCGATTCAACCTTGATGACGTCGGCACCGAGATCGGCCAACATCATGGTGCAGGTGGGGCCGGCAGCGATCTGGGTGAAGTCGATCACCTTCATGCCTGCCAATGAGCGGTTCAACATGGAATGGCTTTCTGGCTCGAGGTCGGCCTACGAGCCGCGAATGTTGTTTTCACGGATGATCTTGGTCCAACGTGCGGTGTCTTCCTTGAGGGCCCGGTCCGACTCTTCTGGCGTCAGCATCAACGCTTCGAATCCACTCTTGGCCATCGTGTCCTTCATCTCGTTGCTTGAGACCACTTTGTCGATCTCAAGCCGCAGACGGTCGATGATGGGTTTGGGTGTGCCCCTGGGAACCACGACGTGGTACCAGAACCCGGCCTCGAAACCCTTGAGACCGGCCTCGGCGATGGTCGGGATATCAGGCGCAAGCGGCGACCTCTTGGCCGACGCCACGCCAAGAATGCGCAGTTTTCCGCTGCGGGCAAACGGCAACACAGACGGCAGGCCCAGCATGCCGGCCGGGATGTGGCCGCCCACCAGATCGGTGAGCGCGGGCGCGGTGCCCTTGTAGGGCACGTGGGTCAAGGGCGCGCCCGATACCGACGAGAAATGGATGCCCGCGAGATGGTGCGGTGACGACACGCCCACCGAGGCGTAGCCCAAAGGGGTTGCGGCGCTGCTCTTTGCCAGCGCGATGAACTCGCTGACGTTCTTCGCGGGCAGGTTCGCACCCACCGCCAGAACGATGGTTGAGCTGGCCAAGGTGGACACAAAAACCAGGTCGTTGGTCGGGTTGAACGGCAAGTTCTCGTAGAGCAGGTGCAACAGCGGATCGCTGGTGCCACCGACCCCGAGGGTGTAGCCATCGGCTGCGGACCGCGCCACTTCGGCCAGGCCGATGGTGGTGCCGGCACCGGCCTTGTTCTCGACCACCACGGGCTGGCCCAAGGCAAGCGCCAATTTCTGCGACACCATGCGCGCCACGGAATCGGTACCGCCTCCAGGCGGGAATGGCACGATCAATCGGACGGGCTTGGCGGGAAAGTCCGGCTGTGCGGTCGCTGTGATCTCTGTGCCACCAAGCAGAGTGAGCGACGTGAAAGCAATGGCGGAGCGTCTTGTCAGCATGTCTGAAGTCCTCGGTGCCGGGTCATGCTCAGACAGACGCACTGCTCAGGCTGCGACCGCCACAGACGTAGAGCAGCTGACCCGTGATGTAGCTCGACGACGGTTGAGCGAAGAAGCGCACCGCCTGCGCCACATCCTCGGCGCTGCCGATGCGCTGAACCGGCACCGTTCGCTTCAGGTCGTCCTTGACCTTTTCGGTGATGGTCTCGAACAGTGGCGTTT
>JBILYN010000442.1:0-3629 GCA_044377715.1 Aquabacterium sp. | reverse complement strand
CCGGCGCCGCTTTCTGGGCCGCCCATGAGGTCTGGCTGGATGCAGCCGAGCGGCGCTGGGGCGTGCCGGCTGAACTGGTGGTGGGCATCATCGGCGTCGAAACCTTCTACGGCCGTGTCACCGGCAACTACCGCGTGCTCGATGCGCTGGCAACCCTGAGCCTGGACTTCCCAAAGGGGCGCCGCGATCGCAGCGAATTCTTCCGCAGCGAGCTCGGTGAGTTTCTGAAGCTGGCGCACGAGCAGAACCTACCCACCACCGCAGTCAAAGGCTCCTACGCCGGCGCGATCGGCCTGGGCCAGTTCTTGCCCGGCAGCATCAACCGCTATGCGGTCGATTTCGACGCCGACGGCCGCGTCGACATGGGCGGCATCGGGTCGGGCAACGCGGCCGATGTGATCGGCAGCGTCGCGAATTACCTGGCCGAGCACGGCTGGCAACGAGGCGTACCGAGCCACTTCGATGTCAAGCCACCCAGCGCCAGCGCAGACCGCGCAGCGCTCTTGCAGCCCGACATCCTGCCCAGCTTCACGTCAGCTCAGATGGTCGCTCTAGGCGCCTTGCTGGACGGTCAGGCCCTCAGCCATGACGGCCTGTTGGCACTGGTGGAATTGCAAAACGGCGACGCCGCACCCAGCCATATCGCCGGCACACAGAACTTCTACGCGGTCACCCGCTACAACCACTCGGCTTACTACGCATTGGCCGTGATCGAACTGGGCCAGGCAGTGGCTGCAACGAGATCACCGACGCGATGATCAACGCGCAGGCGCAAAAAAGCAGGCACCAAAGGCCTGCTGTTTCGCAGAGGCAAGGAGCGTACTCCTTGCTTCTCAGGCGATCACTTCTTGGCTTCGCTGGCCTTCTTCGCCGGCGCGCTGGCCTTTTTTGCCGGGGCGCTGGCCTTTTTTGCCGGGGCGCTGGCCTTTTTCGCCGGCGCGCTGGCCTTGGCAGCCGGCTCGCTGGCCTTCATCGGTGCGGCACCTGCGTGGGATGCGGCGTTGGCATTGAAAGCGACAACAGCGAAAGCAGCAAGCACCAGCGATGACAGGATCTTGTTCATGGAAATCTCTCCGTGGGTTGAAAACAGTGCAAACAACTCAACTCCAGCTCGAAACCCCATCACAAGATTTTCAAAACCGTTGAGCAGTCAACGCGCAGAATGCGCTTCGGTTGACAGGCCCAGGAAACTTGGCCTCTTGCATGGGCCCGAACCGGGCTTTCTGTGGACACTCAAATTGCGCCGTCGCGTTCTGACTCTGGCCGCCATGCTGGCGTTTGCGGTAACCGCCGACGCGCTACCCCATCTGCCGGACTCTGACCGACAGGTACTGGAAAAACTGCCCGCGAGCGCCTCGGACCCAAGCATCCTGGCGATGCGGCGACTGCGCCAACAGTTGTCGCAAGACCCCCTCGATCTGACGCTGGCGCTACGGCTGGCGAGGCGTTACTTCGAGCAGGTCGGTTCAGAGGGCGACCCGCGCTACATCGGGCATGCCCAGGCTGCATTAGCACCCTGGTGGCAGCTGGCTGACCCGCCTGTGCCGGTACTGGTGCTGCGAGCCATGTTGCGCCAGTTCAATCACCAGTTCGACGCAGCGCGCGCTGACCTGCAGTCAGCCATTCGCCAGCAACCCGACAACGGTGAGGCCTGGTCGTGGTTGGTAGCGATCGCGATGGTCCAAGCGCGTTACACCGACGCCCGCGAGGCTTGCGCCCAGGCGGCTGCACAGGCTTCCGCACTGATCGCCGTGGCCTGTGGGGCATCGGTCGACGCCGCCACCGGCCATGGCTTGGCGGCAGTCAGCGCGCTGAACGCGGCCTTGCTGCGCGAGACCCGGGCTGGCGCTGCCGAGCAACTCTGGGCGCTGACCCGGCTGGCCGAGACCGAAGAGCGGTTGGGCCGTCACGACGCAGCCGAAGCCGCGTTCAAGCGCGCGCTGGCACTCGGTCTGGCCGACGGCTACCTGCTGGCGGCTTACAGCGATTTCCTGCTCGACCGCCAGCGGCCTGCCGAAGTGCTGGCGCTGCTCAAGGGCAAGGAGCGCTCCGACCTGTTGCTGTTGCGGCTGACCCTCGCCGCCCAGGCCAGTGGCGCGCCAAATCGCGCCAACTGGGAGGCTGACCTGGTCGCGCGATTTACAGCCGCAAGCCTGCGCGGTGACAACCTGCACCAGAAAGAGGAGGCCCGCTTCGCGCTGACACAGCGCGGCCAAGCCCTGCGCGCGCTGGCGCTGGCGCGCGACAACTTCGCTGTGCAGCGAGAACCCGCCGACGCCAGGGTGTTGCTGGAAGCCGCGATCGCTGCCGGCCAGCCGGCGGCAGCCGAGCCGGTGCGCCTGTGGCTGGCCGAGTCAGGCATCGAGAGCCAGGTCTTGCGCAAGCTCGCCGCCCAACTCGCCGCACCCCTCAAGGCCGCCCGATGATGCGCTGGGCCTGTCGTGCCGTCGCCTGGTTGAGCCTGGTCTGGCTGGTCGGCGCCGGGTTTGCGCTGCCGGCCTGGGCCCACAAGCCGTCTGACAGCTACCTCACGCTGCGGGTCGAGCCCGGCAAGATCGACGGCCAATGGGACATCGCGCTGCGTGACCTCGACCACGCCATCGGCCTGGACGCCGACGACAACGGCGAGATCACCTGGGGCGAACTGCGCGCCAGCCACCCCGAGATCGCTGCCTACGCGCTGGCGCGGCTGCAAGTGGCTGGCGACGACCAGCCTTGCACGCTGAGTGCCGGCGAGCAGTTGGTCGACCAACACAGCGACGGCGCCTACACCGTGCTGCGTTTTACCGTCGCCTGCGCGCAGCCGCCGGCCGTGCTGCGAATCGGCTACCGCTTGTTCGCCGACACCGACCCGCAGCACCGTGGTCTGCTGCGGCTTGAAACTGTTGGGGCCTCTCGCAGCGCCATCTTTTCGCCCGAAGCGCCGCAGCAAAGCTTTGCGCTGGCGACGCCGGGGCGCTGGGCTCAGTTCGTCGCCTATGCGCGCGACGGCGTCTGGCACATCTGGATAGGCTACGACCACATCTTGTTCCTGCTGTCGCTGCTGTTGCCGGCGGTGGGCGCCTGGCGGGCGCGGCGCTGGCAGGCGGTGGCGAGCTTTCGCGAGGCCTCTGTCGACGTGGTCAAAATCGTCAGTGCCTTCACGCTGGCGCATTCGATCACGCTGAGCCTGGCCACGCTGGGCTGGGTGGCGCTGCCCTCACGCTGGGTCGAATCGGCGATCGCTGCTTCGGTGGTGCTGGCTGCGCTGAACAACCTGCTGCCGCTGGTCCAGGGCCGGCGCTGGGCCGTGGCCTTCGGGTTCGGACTGGTGCACGGCTTCGGCTTTGCCAGCGTGCTGGCCGACCTGGGCCTGACCCAGTCCACGCTGGTGCTGGCGCTGGTGGGTTTCAACCTCGGGGTCGAAGCCGGCCAGTTGGCGATCGTCGCGGCATTTCTGCCGCTGGCCTTCGCACTTCGGCACGGCCGCATCTACCGCTGGGGCTTGTTCGGCGCCGGCTCGGCGCTGATCGCGCTGCTGGCCTCGGCGTGGTTGGCCGAGCGCGCCCTCGATCTGCGGCTGTTCTGACCTGACGCCTGCAATCAGGTCAGGCTCAGCGCGACAGCGCCAGCCGCAGCCCGAAACCCAG
>JBILYN010000153.1:0-10741 GCA_044377715.1 Aquabacterium sp. | reverse complement strand
GTCGAATGAAATCCTGGAGGCGCTGACCGACCCGCTCAACCAGATCGTCTCGGCCGTCAAGAACGCGCTCGAACAGACCCCGCCAGAACTCGGTGCCGACATCGCCGAGCGCGGCATGATGCTCACCGGCGGCGGTGCGCTGCTGCGTGACCTCGACCGCTTGCTGGCCGAGGAGACCGGCCTGCCGGTGCTGGTTGCCGAAGACCCGCTGACCTGCGTGGTGCGAGGCTGCGGCATGGCGCTCGAGCGCATGGAGCGGCTGGGGTCGATCTTCACGTCGGAGTAAGCCCGGTGCGGCCAGGCGCCTTCTCTCGGCCCGGGCGCACCACCAGCGACCGCAGCGCGCTGGCCAGGGCAGACCGGGCAAACTGGGCAAACTTGGCAAACTGGGTAAGTGGCCGGTTGAGCTGGTTGCTGGCTGACTGACGATGTCGCTCGGCTCGATGGACCGCAACCCGCCGGCATTCTTCCGCCAAGGGCTGTCCGCACTGACCAAGCTGATGCTGTTTTCAGCGCTGGCGGTGTTCCTGATGGCTGCCGACAGCCGCTGGCGAATCACCCAGCCGCTGCGCGCGGCGCTGGCCACGGCGCTGCTGCCCATGCAACAGACTTTGCAGACACCGGTAGACCTGGGTACCAACGCCTTGAGCTATCTGCAAGGCATCAGAACTGCGCAGACCGCCGAGATCGCGGCGCGCACCCAACTCGCACGCCAGTCCGAGCGCGCGAGTCGGATGGACCAGTTGATGGCCGAGAACGACCGCCTGCGCGCGCTGCTGGACCTGAAGCCAGCACTGAAAGTCCGGTCGATCGCCGCTGAAATGCTGTACGAAGCGGGCGACCCGTACTCGCGCAAGCTGTTCATCAACCGGGGCCGCAGCGATGGTGTGGTGGCTGGCGCTCCGGTGGTCAATGAGGCCGGCGTGCTGGGTCAGGTCACCGAGGTCTACCCCTTGAGCGCGGTGGTCACCTTGCTGACAGACCGCGATGCAGCGATACCGGTGCTCAACACGCGCAGCCGCCAGCGTGGCGCTGCTTTCGGCGGGACCGAGGGCGGCAGCGCGATGGAGCTGCGCTTCATGGCAGGCAACGCCGATGTGCTGGTCGGCGACACGCTGACCACCAGCGGCGTCGATGGCGTCTATCCACCAGGGCTGCCTGTGGCCACGGTGTCGCGGGTCGACCGCCGGTCCGACGCCGGCTTCGCACGCATCCTGCTGACACCGGCCTCAGGCATGGACGGTGTGCGCCACCTGCTGGTGCTCGAGCCCATGGCAGCTCAGATGCCTGCGCGGCCCGATCCGCCGCCGCTCGACAAGTCGGCGACCCGGGCTGCCCCGCGGTCCGGCTTGCCCGGACGGCCTGCGGCCCGCAGCGCCGAAGGCGCATCCCGATGACGCGGCACGCCACCTGCGGGGGTCGGTCATGATCATGCCGCGCGGGTCCGACCAGCTGCTGCTGCCGGTCAACCCTTGGTTCATCGCGCTGACCCTGGTCGCCGCAATGCTGCTGGAGATGCTGCCGCTGGGCCGCCACCCCGCGGCACCGGACTTGCTGGCGCTGGTGCTGATTTTTTGGAACGTTCACCAACCCCGGCGTGTCAGCGTCGGATTGGCCTTTGTCGTGGGCCTGGTGATGGACGTACACCAAGCGGCAGTGCTGGGCCAGCACGCGCTGGCCTACACTATTCTGAGCTTCCTGGCCATCACCGCACACCGGCGGGTGCTGTGGTTTTCACTGCGCGCGCAGGCGCTGCATGTGTTGCCTATATTTGTCGCCGGCCATGCCGTGTCCTTGTTCGCGCGTTTGATCGCTGGCGGTATGTTCCCGGGCTGGTGGCTGCTCGCTGCGCCCTTGCTTGAGGCCGCGTTGTGGCCGGTGGTGGTCAAGCTGCTGCTCGCGCCACAGCGCCGGGCACCAAACCCTGACCAGAACCGTCCGCTCTAGGTCTCGACATGACTGAGTTGAAGGACCTCGAGCGCGAACTGGAACGGTTCAACACCCGGCTGATCACCGCGGCGCTGTTTGTGCTGCTCTGCTTCGGCCTGCTGGTGAGCAGACTGGTCTGGCTGCAGGTCTTTCGCCATGAGGAACTCGCGCTGCAAGCCGAAACCAACCGTGTTGCCGTGGTGCCGGTGGTGCCCAACCGCGGTTTGATCGTCGACCGCAATGGCGTGGTGCTGGCCACCAACTACTCGGCTTACACGCTGGAGCTCACGCCGGCCAAAGTGATCGGTGAGCTCGACGCGGTGATCGATAGCCTCAACCTGGTGGTCGAGATCTCGCCGCGCGACCGCCGCCGCTTCAAGCGCTTGCAGGAGGAAAGCAAGAGCTTCGAATCGCTGCCGATCCGCACCAAGCTCAATGACGAGGAGGTCGCGCGCTTCATCGCCCAGCGCTTCCGTTTTCCGGGCGTGGATGTGCGCGCAAGACTGTTCCGCAGCTACCCGGCTGGTGAGGTGGGGAGCCACCTGCTCGGCTACATCGGCCGCATCAACAGCGCCGAGAAAAAGCTGATGGAAGACTGGGATGACGAGGTGCTGGCCAATTACCGAGGCACCGACGTCATCGGCAAACTGGGCCTGGAGCAGCGCTACGAACGCGAGCTACACGGCATCACGGGCTTCGAGGAGATGGAGACCTCGGCCGGGGGCCGCGCCGTCCGGCGCTTGAAAAGCCACTCGGCCACACCTGGCAATACCCTGGTGCTGTCGATCGACATCAAACTGCAGGCGCTGGTCGAGCAGATGTTTGGCGATCGGCGTGGCGCGCTGGTGGCCATCGACCCGCGCTCAGGCGAGGTGCTGGCCTTCGTCAGCAAACCCGCATTCGATCCCAACCTCTTTGTCGACGGCATCGACCTCGAGAGCTGGCGTGGCCTCAACGAAAGCCTGGACAAGCCGCTGCTCAACCGGGCGCTGCGAGGCACCTACCCGCCAGGCAGCACCTTCAAACCCTTTCTGGCGATGGCCGCGCTGACAACCGGCAAGCGCAGCCCCAGCGCGATCATCCAGGACAGCGGCAGCTATATGTTCGGCGGGCATGAGTTCCGCAGCCACGGCGATGTCGGTCTCGGTGGAGTGGACATGCGGCGCGCCATCGTGCAGTCGAGCAACGTCTATTTCTACTCTCTGGCCAACGAGTTGGGGGTCGACCTGATGCACGATCAGCTCGACCCGATGGGCCTGGGACGAAAAACCGGCATCGACCTGGACGGCGAGCTCACCGGGCTGCTGCCATCGACCGATTGGAAGAAGCACGCTTACAAGAAACCCGAGCAGCAGAAATGGTACGCCGGCGAGACCATTTCGCTGGGCATTGGCCAGGGCTACAACAGCTTCACGATGCTTCAGATGGCCACCGCCACCGCCACCCTGGCCTCGGGGGGCTTGCGCTTCGAGCCTCGCCTGGTTCGCGAGGTGCGCGATGTGGTCAGCCATGCCGTGACCAAGGTGGCCGGCCAGGCTTTGAGCCCGCTGGCTTTCAAGCCTGAGCATGTCGCGCTGATCAACAGCGCGCTGCACGGCGTCACGCAGGAAGGCACTTCGATGCGGGTGTTTGCCGGTGCGCCGTACAAGACCGGCGGCAAGACCGGCACCGCACAGGCCGTGGGCATCCGCGCCAACGAGAAGTACAACGCCGCCAAGTTGTCGGAGTACCAACGCGACCACTCGCTCTACACCGCGTTTGCGCCGCTCGAGTCACCGACGATCGCATTGGCCGTGATCGTCGAGAACGCCGGTTTCGGTGCGGCGGCGGCCGCGCCGATCGCCCGCCGCGTCTTCGATTACCTGTTGGCAGGGCATTGGCCGAGCGAGGAGGACATGGCCGCGACCCGCGAAGGCCGCAGCGTGGCGCCCATCGGCGCGTCGCGCCAGACCGCCGGCCTGAGCCTGGCCGACATCGGCCTGTCCTCGCTGGCACCGTCCGCGCAGAGCGGCACGCCAAAGCCGCCCAACGCCGCGTCCAGCGCAGCGTCGTCCACTTTGTCCAAGCCAGCCGCCAGCGGCCGGCCACAGGCCAGGAGCTTGCCGTGAACAGCCCGTTCAAGCGCCCGCTGCTTCGACTGCGGCCCATCCTGTCGGGCTTCGACCTGCCGCTGCTGGCCGTGGTGCTGACGCTGGCCAGTCTGGGGCTGGTGACGATGTACTCGGCGGGCTACGACCACGGCAGCCGCTTCGTCGACCATGGCCGCAACATGTTGCTGGCCGCAGCCCTGATGTTCCTGATCGCCCAGGTGCCGCCACATCGGCTGCTGAGCTTGGCCGTTCCGCTCTACACGGTGGGCGTTGCGCTGCTGGTGGCCACCGCGCTGTTCGGCGTCACCAAGAAGGGCGCCACCCGCTGGCTCAACCTCGGGGTGGTGATCCAACCCAGCGAGATCCTCAAGCTGGCCATGCCTTTGATGCTGGCATGGTGGTTCCAGAAGCGCGAAGGCCAGCTGCGCTTGTTCGATTTTCTGGTGGCCGGCCTGCTGTTGCTGGTGCCGGTGGGCCTGGTGGTCAGGCAGCCTGATCTGGGCACAGCGGTGCTGGTGCTCTCGAGCGGGCTGTATGTGATCTACTTTGCCGGATTGTCCTGGCGCCTGATCGTGCCCGTCACGCTGCTGGCCACGCTGGCCATCGCCGCGCTGGTGATCAGCGGCGATGCACTGTGCCAGCCCGAGGTGCAATGGCATGGGATGCGCAATTACCAGAAGCAACGCGTCTGCACGCTGCTCGATCCCAGCATCGATCCGCTGGGCAAGGGTTTTCACATCATCCAGGGCATGATCGCGATCGGTTCGGGCGGCATCACCGGCAAGGGTTTCATGAGCGGCACCCAGACCCACCTGGAGTTCATCCCCGAACGCACCACCGACTTCATCTTCGCCGCCTTCGCCGAAGAGTTCGGCCTGCTGGCCGGTGCCGGTCTGGTGCTGGGGTTCAGCTTCCTGATCCTGCGTGGGCTGTGGATTGCCGCGCATGCGCCCACGCTGTTCGCCCGCCTGCTGGCGGCAGCGTTGAGCCTGGGATTTTTCACCTATGCCTTCGTCAACATGGGCATGGTCAGTGGCATCCTGCCGGTGGTGGGCATACCGTTGCCATTCATCAGCTATGGCGGCACCGCGATGGTCACCCTCGGTGTGGCGCTGGGCATGCTGATGTCGATCGCCCGCAGCCGCGGTCTGATGCAGAGGTAGTCCTAGCCCTGAAGCGCCTGCGGCGCTCCCCCAAGGGGCCGCCCCCAGCGGCCTGGCGGAGCCGGTCCCGCGGCCACCGCTTGACGCGCACCACTGTTCGCCGACCCGGAGATCTGAAGATGACCCTGCTGCACACCCCCGTCGCCTTCATCGGCATCGGCAACATGGGGCTGGCGATGGCGCTGCGGCTGCGCGACGCCGGCCAGCCAGTGCGGGTGCACGACATCGACCTCACGCGCCACGCACTGGCCGCCGCAGCGGGCGCCGAACTGGCCGACTCGCCGGCGGCCGTCGCCGCTGGCTGCGCGCTGCTGATCGTGGTGGTGGTCGATGCGGCGCAGACCGAGGCCGTGCTGTTCGGCCCGGCCGGCGCCGCTGCGGCATTGCCCACCGGTGCCACGGTGATGCTGTGCCCCACCATCGGGCCGGCCGATGTCGAGCGGCTGGCCGCAAGGCTGGTCGAGGCTGGACTGGGCTGCCTGGACGCGCCGATGTCGGGCGGCCCGGCGCGCGCACGGGACGGCAGCATGAGCCTGATGGTGGCCGCGCCGCCGGACCTTTGGGCCGCTCATCAGCGCCTGCTGCGGCATGTCGCGGCCCGTCTCTTCCACGTCGGCGAGCGGCCGGGCGACGGCGCGCGCACCAAGCTGGTCAACAACCTGTTGGCGGCGACCAACCTGGCGGCTGCGGCCGAGGCCATCGCGCTGGCCCAGCAGCTGGGGCTGGATGGCGCGCAAACGCTGGCGGTGATCGAGCAGTCCAGCGGCCACAGCTGGATCGGCGCCGACCGCATGACCCGCGCACTGGCCGGCGATTTCGAGCCGCGCGCCCACACCACGCTGCTGGCCAAGGATTCGGCGCTGGCGCTGGCGATGGCGGCAGAGGCGGGCATCACGCCGACACTCGGCACCCAGGCCGCGGCGATGTTCCAGGCCGCGCTGGCGGCCGGATACGGCGGCGAGGACGACGCAAGGCTGCTCAGCCTGGTCCGCCAGCTGTGGCGCCCGGCGTCGCGCCAGCCCGCCCCGCCACCTCGCCCTAAGCCCTGCTGAGCACGAAGCGCACGGTGAACAAGGCGCCCGGGCCCATGCCCTGCGCTGCCGCACTGCCGCGCGGCCGGGCATCGGCGATGGCCAGTTCGGCGCCGTGCTGCTGCACGATCTCGCTGACGATGGCCAGCCCCAGCCCGCTGCCATCCACGTTGGTGCCCAACGCGCGGTAGAACGGTTGCAGCACCAGCGCACGCTCGGCCTCGGCAATGCCCGGGCCAGTGTCCTCCACCTGCAGCACCACGACCTGGCCGAAAGGGTCGTCCATCACGCGCGCAGTCACCGTGCCGCCGGCGGGGGTGTATTGCAGCGCGTTGTCGACCAGGTTGCGCACCAGTTCGCGCACCAGCGTGGGTTGGCCCAGCATCTGGCGCCGGCCCGCATCGGGCTGCTGCGGGTCCGGGCCTTCGTAACCGAGGTCGATCCGCTTGTCCATGGCCCGGGGCACGAAGTCGCGTACGGTCTCGCGCGCCAGCTCGGCCAGATCCACCGGCTCAGGCGGGCGGGCCAGGATCTTGGCCTCGGCCCTGGCCATCGCCAGCAACTGGTTGACCATGTGCGCCGCGCGCTCGCTGGCATGGGCGATCTGCTGAAGCGAGCGCTTGAGCGCTTGCGGGTCCTGTTCACCGGCGTCGATTTCACGCTGCGCCAGTTCGGCCTGCATGCGCAAGCCTGCCAGCGGTGTCTTGAGCTGGTGCGCCGCATCGGCCAAGAAATGCTTTTGCGCGCTCATCGACTGGTCCAGCCGGCCCAGCAGGTCGTTGATCGCGCCGACCAAGGGCGCCACCTCCTCGGGCACATCGCGCTCGGCGATCGGGCTGAGGTCATTGGCTTCGCGGCGGCGGATTCGCTGCTGCAACTCGTTGAGCGGCTTGATGCCCCGGGCCAGTGCAAACCACACCAGCAGCACCGCCAAAGGCAGCACGACGAACTGCGGCACGATCACGCCCTTGATGATCTCGGTGGCCAAGCGAGATCGCTTGTCCAGCGTCTCGGCCACCTGCACCAGCGGCGGCGTCTCACCCGGTTTCCCGGTGCCCGGCAGCCACAGGTATGCCACCCTCACCGCGTCGGCGTGGACCTCGTCGTCACGGTATTTCAAGGCCTGCGCCGGACCGGCAGGCTCGTCGGGCACTGGCAGGTCGCGCTCGCCAGCAATGAATTCGCCGCGCGCGCCCAGCAGTTGGAAATACACTTTCTCGGCATCGTCGGTGCGCAGCGCCTCGGCCACCACCTCGGGCAAACGCAGCCGGATCACCGTGGCCTGGTCCGCGCTGCCGGGTGCAATCACGACCTGACGCGCCACCGTGCGAGCCAGTTCGGCCAGATCGCGGTCGAACGGCCGGCTCGCAACGTTTTGTGCCACCAGCCAGGTCAAGGCCACGCTCATCGGCCACAGCAGCAGCAGCGGCGCGAGCATCCAGTCGAGAATCTCGCCGAAAAGAGAGCGTTGCTCTTTCGGTCGCGGTTCGGGCTCGTTGGGCAAAGACATGGCGAGCACGAGCATAGGGCCTGGCGCCAGCCAGGCCTCGAGATCAGGCGGGGATTTTCTCGAGGCAGTAACCCAGGCCACGCACCGTGGCGATGCGAATCGGCCCTTGCTCGATCTTCTTGCGCAAGCGGTGGATGTAGACCTCGATCGCGTTGTTGCTGACCTCCTCGCCCCACTCGCACAGCCGCTCGACCAGTTGGTCCTTGCTGACCAGCCGGCCCGCTCGTTGCAGCAAGACCTCGAGCAGGCTGAGTTCTCGCGCGGACAACTCGATCATCTGGTCTGCGATGTAAGCGACCCGGCCGGTGGCGTCAAAAGTCAAGGGGCCGTGCTTGATCACGCTGCTGGCACTGCCCAAGCCGCGGCGGGTCAGCGCGCGCACCCGGGCCTCAAGCTCCTGCAACGAGAAGGGCTTGGCCATGTAATCGTCGGCGCCCAGGTCCAGTCCCTTGACCCGCTGCTCGACGCTGTCGGCCGCCGTCAGGATCAGCACCGGCATCGAAGATCCGCGACCACGCAGCTTGCGCAACACGTCAAATCCGTGCATCTTCGGCAGCCCCAGGTCGAGGATCACCAGGTCGAACTCATGGGTGGCAAGCGCGGCATCGGCCTCGCTGCCGCTACCCACCTGATCCACGGCATAGCCGGTGGCGCGCAAAGCGCGCAACAATCCGTCGGCAAGCACTTGGTCGTCTTCAGCGATCAGAATCCGCATCGTGGGTCCCCTGCTTCGCGACGCCCTCCAACAGGGCTTCCGTAGAGTTTGATTTTAGGCAGGACAGGGCCCGCAACAGGTGGTAAATGCATCAGGTTCATCGGAGTGATTGCCCTGATGAATTTTTCAAAAAGTACTGTACAAACGTACAGTTTTCCAACACAATCGGCGCTTCCAACCAGGAGAGCCGCGATGGACGCACCCGTGAAAGCCTTGAACACTGAAAAAGCCAAAGCCCTGGCCGCGGCACTCGCCCAGATCGAAAAGCAGTTCGGCAAGGGCTCGATCATGCGGCTGGGCGCCGGCGAGGTGGTCGACGCGATAGAAGTCGTCTCCACCGGCTCGCTAGGCCTGGACATCGCGCTCGGCGTCGGCGGCCTGCCGCGCGGCCGGGTGGTCGAAATCTACGGCCCCGAATCTTCAGGCAAGACCACGCTGACGCTGCAGGTCGTGGCTGAAATGCAAAAGCTCGGTGGCACCTGTGCCTTCATCGACGCCGAGCACGCACTCGATGCACAGTACGCCCAAAAGCTCGGCGTCAACCTGCAGGAGATGCTGATCAGCCAGCCCGACACCGGCGAGCAGGCGCTCGAGATCGTCGACGCGCTGGTGCGATCAGGCTCGGTCGATCTGGTCGTGATTGACTCGGTCGCCGCGCTGACCCCGAAAGCCGAGCTAGAAGGCGAGATGGGTGATTCGCTGCCCGGCCTGCAGGCCAGGTTGATGAGTCAGGCGCTGCGCAAGCTCACGGGCACTGTCAAGAAGACCAACACCATGGTCATCTTCATCAACCAGATCCGCATGAAGATCGGCGTGATGTTCGGAAGCCCCGAGACCACCACTGGTGGCAACGCGCTGAAGTTCTATTGTTCGGTTCGGCTCGACATCCGCCGCACCGGCAGCATCAAACGCGGCGAAGAGGTGATCGGCAGCGAGACCAGGGTCAAAGTGGTCAAGAACAAGGTCGCGCCGCCGTTCAAGACCGCCGAGTTCGACATCCTCTACGGCGAAGGCATCAGCCGCGAAGGCGAGGTCATAGACCTGGGCGTCGAGGCCAAGATCGTCGAGAAATCTGGATCCTGGTACGCCTACAAGGGCGAGAAGATCGGCCAGGGCAAGGACAACGCGCGCGAGTTTCTGCGCGAAAACCCAGACATCGCGCTCGAGATCGAAAACCGGGTTCGCGAGGCCTTGGGGGTGCCGCTGCAAGCCGCTGCGCTGGCCAAGGAAACAGGTCAGGAAGCCACTGAGTGAGCTTGCTGCCGCGCCTTGCGGCCCGCCGCGCGCGCGGGTCTGATTGATCGTCCGGATTGATCGTCCGGCATGCCACCGCGCCCGGCATCGATCAAGGTACGCGCGCTGCAGTGGCTGGCGCAGCGCGAACACAGCCCTGTCGAGTTGCGCGACAAGCTGCTGCGGCTGCTGGCGCACCAGACCAGCCCCGCCAGCCAGGCGCTGGGCCACGACCAACCCGACCGCGAAGGGCCGGACGCGCCCGATCCCTCGACCGAAGTCGACGCCTTGCTGCAGTGGCTAGAGGCGCGGGGCTATCTGTCGCAAGCGCGTTTCACCGAATCGCGCATTCACGCTCGCCAGGCCCGCTTTGGCAATCTGCGGATCCGACATGAGTTGCAGCAGCACGGCATCCGCCTGGATGACCAGGCCAAGCAGACGCTGCAGCAAACCGAGTTGCAACGCGCCCAGGAAGTCTGGCGCAAGAAGTACGGGCAGCCCGCAACCGATGCCACAGGACGTGTTCGACAGATGCGCTTTCTGGCTGGGCGTGGTTTTTCTATCGACGTCGTGCGTCGCGTCGTGACCGGCGCTGGCCACCCAGACGGCGACGACAGTGAGGCGGCTTCAGCCTGACAAGCCAACGGAACTCGCGCATGGTTTGAAGTGATGCGGCATCGCAGCATGATAAATTGCTGCTTTTGCACAGCTTTGACGATTGACCTGCTTCACGGGGCGGCCGTCACCTGACGCTCAGCCCGGCAACTGCCGGGCACCACCTTGCCGCGAGTCCACGATGAAGATCCACGAATACCAGGCCAAAGACATCCTGCGCCAATTTGACGTGCCGGTGCCGCGCGGCATCGCCGCGTTCACGGTGCAAGAAGCGGTCGAGGCCGCGCAAAAGCTCGGCGGTGCTGTATGGGTCGTCAAAGCCCAAATCCATGCCGGCGGACGCGGCAAGGGCGGTGGCGTCAAGCTCGCACGATCGGTCGCCGAGGTTCGCCAACTCGCCAGCGAGATCCTGGGCATGCAGCTGATCACGCACCAGACCGGTCCGATGGGCCAGA
>JBILYN010000043.1:0-20356 GCA_044377715.1 Aquabacterium sp. | reverse complement strand
CGGCGGCTGCGACACGATGGCCGCGCTGGCGCGTGACCAGTCGCTAGACCCTGGCGCGATGACGCGGGCGCTTGACCGGCTCGAAGCCAAGGGCTTGGTGCGGCGCGAGCGCTCGCAACAGGATCGGCGGGTGATCAAGCTCGAACTCACCGACTCGGGCCGAGCCGTCTCTCAACATGTGCCCGCGGTGTTGGCCGAGGTGCTCAATGCCCACCTGGCGGGTTTTGCAGAGAGCGAATGGCTGATGTTGAACGATCTGCTGCAGCGCATGCTCGCCAACGGCGAAGCCCTGCGTGATTGCGGCAAAGACCTTGCGAAGGACAGTGAGTGAGTACTCTTGGACGAATTCCAACAGGCTGGTGCGCTGCCGCGGCCATGCTGATGGCGCTGCAACTCGGCGGCTGTGCCGAACCTGGGCTGCTACCCAAGCCGCTGGGCCTGCTGGGCGCTGCCGGGGCTGGGTTGCGGGACGATGCCGCCACACCGTTTCCTGATGCGCAGTGGTGGCGCGCGCTGGGTGCACCGGCGCTCGATGCATTGGTTGAGCAGGCGCTGGCCGGCCAGCCCAGCCTCGACACCGCCGCAGCCAGGCTGACCCGCGCCGCAGCGGTGGTCGACGCTACCTTGGCATCGCAGGGACTTCAGGCGGGCCTGGGCCTGGACCTGACGCGCCAGCGTTTTTCTCAGCGCGGCTTGGTGCCGCCGGCGCTGGCCGGGAAGATCATCAACGTCGGCAACCTGCAGGCCAGCGCGAGCTTCGAGCTCGATTTCTTTGGTCGACACCAAGCCGCGCTGCAGGCCGCCGTTGGCCAGCAGCAGGCCGCGAGGGTTGAATTGCAAGCCGCGCGTGTGCTGCTGGCGGCCAACGTGGCGCGCGCCTATGTCAGCCTGGCCCGCCTGGCCAGCCTGCAAGCCTTGGCTCAGCGCAGCCTGGAACAGCGCCAAACCATGCTTGACTTGACGCGGTCCAGGGTCCGAGCCGGGCTCGACAGTGCGGTCGAGCTGCGCTTGGCCGAGAGCGGTCTGCCCGAGGTGCGCGGTCAAATAGAGTCACTGACCGGCCAGATGATGCTGGTCCGGCACCAGCTGGCGCTGCTCAGTGGCCAGGCGCCGCGATCGCTAGACGGCCTGGTGCCGGCGCTGCTGACGATGCCTGGACTGGCGCTGCCCGATCGCCTGGGTGCTGACTTGCTGGGCCGACGTGCCGACGTGGTGGCCGCGCGCTGGCGCGTCGAGGCAGCGTTGCAGGATGTCGAAGTTGCCCGCGGTCAGTTCTATCCCGACATCAACCTGATGGGCTTTGCGGGCCTGAACTCGCTGGGGCTGGACCACCTGCTGACGCTGGGCAGCCGCAGCTTGGGCGCCGGACCCGCACTGCGCTTGCCGCTGTTCGACGGCGGCAGGCTGCGTGCCAACCTGCTGGGCCGTGCGGCCGAAGCCGACGCTGCCGTGGCGGCTTACAACGCCGCAGTGCTCGAGGCCGCGCGCGAGGTGGCTGACGCTGCAGCGAATTGGCAATCCACCGCACGCCAACAAGCCGAACAAGCCCAGACCCAGGCGCTGACCGAGAGCGCTTACGAGCTCGCGCAGCAGCGCTACCGCGCTGGCCTGGGCAACCAGTTGCTGGTGCTGAACGCCGAAACCAGCGTGCTGGCCCAGCGCAACCAGGGCGCCGAACTCCGAGCCCGCGCGCTCGATGCCCAGGTCTCGCTGATGCGTGCGCTGGGTGGAGGGTGGCGCGACGACAAGCCCGCGCCAGCCGCGTTGTTGCCTGTGCCCGGCGCTTTAGCGGCGGCTCGCTGAGCCCGCCTGCCCCAAACCCATCGCCTGACCCTCTACCGCACAAGCCTGCCATGTCCCAACCCATCGCCTCTACCCCTGTGCCGGCCAGCACCCCCCCTCCCTCGAAAGCCCGCGGCAGAGCGCTCGGTGCGATCGCCTTGCTGGTGTTGCTGGGCGGCTCGGGCTACGCAGCCTATTGGCATTTGGCGCTCAGCGCGGTCGAATCGACCGACAACGCCTATGTGCAAGGCAATGTGGTGCAAATCACTTCTCAGGTGGCGGGCACGGTGGTCGCGATCCTGGCCGACGACGCCGACCCGGTCAAAGCCGGCCAGGCCCTGGTCAGGCTGGACCCGGCCGACGCCAAGGTGGCGCTCGACCAGGCCGAGGCCCAACTCGGGCAGACGGTTCGGGAAGTACGCACGCTGTACGCCAACAATGCGACCTTCGGCGCCCAGATCGGCTTGCGCGAGGCCGAGCTGGCGCGCACGGTCAGCGAAGTGCAGCGCGCGCAGGACGATGTCAACCGACGCGCACCGCTGCTGGCCAGTGGTGCGGTGGGCCAGGAGGAATACGCCCATGCCAGCGCGCAGCTCGCGGCCAGCCGCAGTGCCCAGGCCGCCGCGCAATCGGCGCTGCTCGCGGCCCGCGAGTCACTGTTGTCGAACCAGAGCCTGACCGACGGCACCAGCGTGGCCAAACACCCCGGTGTGCAAAAGGCCGCGGCGCGGCTGCGTGAGACTTATTTGGTGCTGCGCCGGGCCGAGTTGCCCGCGCCGCTGGACGGTGTGGTGGCCAGGCGCAGCGTGCAGATCGGCCAGCGGGTGGCGGCAGGGACGCCGTTGATGGCGGTGGTCGCGCTCGACAAACTGTGGGTCGACGCCAATTTCAAGGAAGGCCAGTTGAAGAATCTGCGCCTGGGCCAGAAAGCGACACTGACGTCCGATGTCTATGGCCAAAAGCACTACTTCCACGGCCGTATCAGCGGCCTGGGCGCTGGCACCGGCGCTGCTTTTGCGCTGCTGCCGGCGCAGAACGCCACTGGCAACTGGATCAAGGTGGTGCAGCGGGTGCCGGTGCGCATCACGCTCGACCCGAAGGAGCTGGCATCGCATCCGCTGCGGGTGGGTTTGTCGATGGAGGTCGATGTCGACATCAGCGACACCAGCGGCAAAACCCTGTCCGATGCGCCGCGCAGCCAGCCCCTGGCACAGACAGAGGTGTTTGACATGCTAGTCCAGGCGGCTGATGCCGAGGTGTCGCGCGTGATTCAAGCCAACATGGGTGTCGTCGCTGCCAAGCCTCCGAGCCCGGCAAACGCCGCCCCCAAGGCCGCCCCCAAGGCCAACGTCAAGGCCCGCTGATGTCTGCTGCGCCACCGCTCGATCACCCGCCGCTGCAAGGAAGCGCTAGGGTGATAGGCACCTTGGCGTTGTCGATGGCGACCTTCATGAACGTGCTTGATTCGTCGATCGCCAACGTTTCGATTCCAGCGATTGCCGGCAACCTCGGTGTCAGCCCGGCACAAGGCACATGGGTCATCACCAGCTTTGGCATCGCCAACGCGATCGCGCTGCCGCTGACCGGCTGGCTGGCCCAGCGCTTCGGCGCGGTCCGCTTGTTCATCGCCAGCGTGCTGCTGTTCGTGACGAGTTCCTGGCTCTGCGGGCTGGCGATGTCGCTGGAGATGCTGGTGGCGGCGCGGGTGTTGCAGGGACTGGTGGCCGGGCCGATGATGCCGCTGTCGCAAATCCTGCTGATGGCCAGCTTCCCTCGTCATCAGGTTGGCAAGGCGCTGGCATTCTGGGGCATGACCACGCTGGTCGCGCCGGTGGTCGGGCCGCTGCTGGGTGGCTGGATCACCGATAACTTCTCCTGGCCCTGGATCTTCTACATCAACGTGCCGGTTGGCGTGCTGGCCGCGCTCGTCACCTGGCGCTTGTACCGCCACCGCGACACCCCTATTCAAAAGCTGCCGATCGACCGCGTCGGGCTGGCCTTGTTGGTGCTTTGGGTGGGTTCACTGCAGCTGATGCTCGACATGGGCAAGGAGCTCGACTGGTTCGCCTCGCCGTTGATCAGCGGACTGGCGCTGGCTGCGGTGGTCGGTCTGGCCTTGTTCGTGGTCTGGGAGTTGACCGACGCCCACCCGGTGGTCGACCTCAGGCTGTTCGGTCGGCGCAACTTTGGTTTTGGCGTGCTCACCACCGCGCTGGGCTACGGCTTGTTCTTCGGCAACGTGGTCTTGCTGCCGCTGTGGCTGCAGCAGTGGATGGGCTACACCGCCACCGATGCCGGCATGGTGCTGGCGCCGGTGGGCTTGCTGGCCATCGTTCTCTCGCCGCTGGTGGGCAAGAAGGTTTCGGTCTGGGATCCGCGCGTGATGGCCTCGGTCGCTTACCTGATCTTCACCTACGTGCTGTGGCTGCGGTCGGGCTTCACAACCCAGACCGACTATTTCCACATCATGTTGCCCACCTTGTTGCAGGGTGCGGGGATGGCCTTGTTCTTCATTCCGCTGACCACCATCAGCTTGTCAGGCTTGGACCCCAGGCGATTGCCAGCTGCCGCGGGCTTGAGCAACTTCATGCGCATCACTGCCGGTGCGATGGGCACGTCGATCACCACCACGCTGTGGGAGAGCCGAGCCGCGATGCACCGTGCCCACCTGGTCGAGGGCCTGCAGCAGGGCAACCCTGCGCTGGCCGAGATGCTGGGCACGCTGGGCGGGCTTGGCGCGAGCGACGCTGCGGCGCTGGCCCAGATCAACCGGCTGATCGACCAGCAGGCCTACACCAGGGCGGCCGACGACATCTTCTTGGGCTCGGCGTTGATGTTCACGCTGCTGATCGCGATGATCTGGCTCACGACCAGGCCGCCGCGATTGGTGCAAGCCCCAGCCTCGGTGGACGCCAGCGGCGCGCACTGAGCGCCCCGAGGCCGGCCGACGCCGGCCGCCCCCCCATGGGGGTCAAGCCGCCAAGCCACATTTACTTGAGACGATTCCAACGGCGGTGAAAGACATCGCGCCAGACGCTCATGTTCGGGGGTGTGCGTCAAGTTGATGCGCCGAAACAGCTGGCCTTGTGATCGAATCACAGCAGAGCGCCACCGCGATGACACCCGTCCCCAGCCCAGTGACCGATTCGTATGCCCGCGCTGCGGCACGCAGGGCCTTTGTCGTCAAGATCGGCCTGTGTGCGGTCTTGGGCGCGGCTGCAGGCCAGTCGCTGTGGCTGGCGGCGCAACCCGTGCTGCCTCATGCCTGGCTGGCCGTCAGCACGGCGCTGGGCGCCGTGGCGGGTGGCTTGCTGGGCGCCGCCGCAAGGCTGCTGGGCGCCATCGCGCCGCGGCGCCTGCTGGTGGCCACTTCGCACAGTTCCGAGGTCGAGGCTCCAGCGGTGAAGATGCCAGAGGCTGTCAGCGTCGAAGCCTTTTGCGGCGCACCGGTTCGCGAGATCACCGGTGCCTACAACCCGCTCAATTTTGTCGCGGCGGCAGATCGCGAGTGGTCAAGGGTTCGCCGCCACGGCGAAGACGCGGCCTTGCTGCTGCTGGAAGTCGACCATTTCAAGCGCCTCAACCACGCATATGGCAGGCTGTGCGGCGACACCATGCTCGCCGAGGTCACCCGCCTGACCTGCATCAGCTTGCGCGGCCATGACCTGCCGGCGCGATTTGGCGAAGGCGTGCTGGTGGTCTACCTGCCGCAGACCGAATTGCTAGGCGCACTCGATGCGGCCGAACGAATCCGCAAGAGGGTCGCCGATCTGACCCAGGATTGGCAGGGCCAAGTCGTCTCTGCGACCGTCAGCGTGGGCGTGGCCTTGGTCAGCGCGGCCCATGCATCGCTGGACGCCGTGGTGATCGATGCCGGCACCGCATTGCGCGTGGCCCAGACGGTCGGCGGCAACTGCGTGCGGGCCGCGCCGCCTCACTGCAAACCCGCGCCTGCACGTTCGACCAGGCGTTAACCTCCAGGGGCTGCGCGAGCCCTGGGCGATGGGCTCAAAGCCCCAGCTTCAAGGGCTGGGCTCGACCGGTCATCTCCAGATATCCCAAGCCCAGCCGCGCACCGTCCGCGCCTAGCAGTTCGGCCAGCCCCTCCCAGTACACGGTGCCGGTGGAGGCGCGGCTGTCGAGCTCCTGGTCATCGAGCAGCGCGCGCAGCTCGAAACTGCCCACAGGGCTGCGGACACGCCAATGCACCGGGTAGCGCGCGCCGGTAGATTTGCTAATCCAAATGCGAAGCGGCTCGAAACTGAGCTCTTGCGGGCCGAAGTTGCGCGCAGGCCCGCCCGCACCGGCACCGCCAGAGCGGTGGCTGCCACCGGCCCAGACCGTGCTGCCGTCGGCACGGCGCAGCACGAAAGCTGTCAGCGCGCTGCCATCCGACAGATTGACCCCGATCCAATCCCAACCCACCGCGCCGTCAGCGAGCAGCTCGTCGCTCCATTCGTGGTCTATCCAGCCGCGACCCTGTAGCGACCGGCGCTGGCCGCCCAGCAGCAGTTCGGCGCTGACCGCGAGCTGCGGCTGCGAGTAGTAGTGGCTGGCCTGGCTGGGCTTCGGCCCTTTGCGCGAGAAACCCGCCTCACCCTGCAGCAGCAAGGCCTGCGTCGGCTTGAGCTGCAGCGACAGCGTGAATCCGGCCTCTGGCGCGGCCACATGAGCGCGGTAGCTGGCATCGTCACGCAGCATCGTCCAGCGGCCGAGCGCAAGCGCGGTGTCAGCGCGCGCGGCATGGGCTTCGGGCAAGGACTCGTCGCCCGACCAGCGGGTGATGCGCTGGGCGTGGCGGTGGATGCCAGCGCCGATGTCGCTGACCGCCGCATGGGCAAACAGCAGTTGGCGCGGTGCGAAGCGGCCTGGCAGGTCTTGCGCCAGTCCGGTGCGGCTACGGAAGAAGGTGATCTGAAAACCGACCAGCGCGCCAGCGGGCCGGTCCTGCAGCCAGCCTGTGGCGTACCACCACTCGATGCGCGATCCCGGGTGCGCACCGTGGTCGCGGGGGAACACCAGCCGTCGCGCTGGCTCGATCCGATCCTCGGGCGCCTGATCGCCAGCCCAGGCCGGTGCTGCAGACCCCAGCGCAGCCTGCAGCCAGTGTCGGCGCCGAAGCGGGATCACCAATCCTCCTTGACCGCGACCACCGCTGAATGGCCGGCGGCCCGGCGGGCGCTCCACAGCGCGGTCAGGATGCCGGCGACTAGCACAGCGCCCGCCAGCGCGGCAAGTCTGTCCCAAGGCACTTGCAAAGGCATGGTCCAGTGAAAGCTCTGCGGGTTGACCACCTGCACCAACACGACGGCCATCGCCAAGCCCAGCGCCAAGCCGATCAGCGTGCCAGCGGCCATCCAGGCGGCGGCCTCGAGACCGACCAGCACGATCACCTGGGAGCGGGTCAGCCCGAGGTGCGCCAGCAGGCCGAACTCCTTGCGCCGCGCCAGCACCTGGGCCGACAGGCTGGCCGCGACGCCGACCAATCCGACCGCGATCGCCACCGCCTGCAGGTAGAAGGTCACCGCGAAGCTGCGGTCGAAGATGCGCATCGACAGCGTGCGCAGCGAGGCCGTGCTGGCGGCCTCGAGCGCCAGATCGGGTCCGGCGATGCGGCGCAGCGCGGTCTCGACCTCAGCCGCCGAACTGCCCGGTTTGAGCCACAGCGCCAAGTCATTGACGCGTGTGTCGCCGGTCAGTCCTTGGTAATCGGTGGCGTCGATCGCGATCGCGCCGGCCTGGCGCGCGTAGTCGCGCCAGATGCCGCTGATGCGCACTGTCACACCGTCTTGCGCTGCCGCGTTTGGCGCTGCAATGCCAGGCGCTGCGCTGGCGGTGATCGGCAGCCGGATCCTGTCGCCAAGCTGCCAGCCGTAGATCGACGCCGCCGGCTCGCTGACATAGACCGCCAGCTCGCCTGCAGGCAAGCGTGGCAACACCGGCCCCATCATCGGCAGCGTGGCCGCCGGGTCCGGCCCCAGCGGTCGGGCCAGCAGCGTGACCGCGGGCAGCTGCGGCCGCAGTTGCAAAACCACCAAGCGGGTCGCCTGGACCCGCGTGACGCCGTCCAGCCTGGCCGCTGAGGCGACGAAATCCGGGGCCAGAAACACCTGGTCGGCGCTGGCCGCGCTGCCGCCGGTGCGCAGGTAGAGGTCGGCCGGCAGCACGCTGCCCAGCCAGTCGACCACCGCGCCACGAAAGCTCGCCACCATCACAGTGATCGCCACCGACAACGCCAAGCTCGCCACCACCCCGGCCACTGTGGCGCTGGCGGTCTGGCGCGCAAAGCGGGCCCTGCGCCAGGCCAGCAGCAGCACCGGCTGCCGGGGTTGGAACCGGCTCGACAGCAAGCCCTGCACCAGCGCCGGCACCAACACCACACCGCCGGCCAGCAGCGCCGCCACCGCCGCATAGGCCGCCAGCGGCAGGCCGCCCAGCGGCGGCAGCAGCGCCAGCGCGCCGCCGATCAGCAGCAACGCGGCGCCCGGCCAGACCCGGGCAGCGCCCGTGGCCGCAGCGCCAAGTCCTTTCAGCGCCAGTGCCGGCGCCAGTCGCTCGGCCTGGCGCGCCGGCCACCAGGCGCCGACCACTGCCGCGGCCAGGCCGAGCAGGCCGCAGGCCGTCAGCGCAGCCCAGGGCCAGGCCAGCTGCGGCGCACCGCCGGCAAAGTAGCCGCCGCCCAGATCGCCGCCCAGCAACTGCAGCGCCAACGCCGCCAGGCCGGCGCCCGCAGCCAGGCCTAGCAGGCTGCCGACCGCGCCGACCACCGCGCTCTCGACCAGCACCAGCGATCGGCGGTCGCGCGCTGCCAGCCCGAGCACGCCCAGCAGCGCCAGCGAGGGCGTGCGCTGGGCCACCGACAGCGACACCACCGAATACACCAGGAAACCGCCCACCAGCAGTGCGACGCCGGCCAGCACGCCGAGGTTGACACGGTAGGCGCGCGACAGGTTGGACACCCGCTGCACTGAATCGTCGGGCGAGGCCCAGCGCACCCCGGCAGGCCATGCGGCCAAGCCTTGTTGCCAAGCCCTTGGGTCGACACCGGTTTGCAGCTTCAGGTCGAGCCGGCTCAGCCGCCCGGCGCGGTCGAATCGAGCCTGCGCTGCAGCGATGTCGACCACGACCAGCGGCGCGCCGCCCGCGGCCACCGAGCCGACCACCCGAAACCGTTGCCAGCCGGTGGCCGACTGCAGCGCCAGCGAATCGCCAGCCTTCAGCGCCAGCGCGGCGCTTGCGGCAGGGTTCAGGAACACCGCGTCGGGGGCTAGGACGCTGGCCGCGCCAGCATCGGATCCTGTTGGTGCGGGCTCAGGCCTTGGCATCAAGCCCGGCGCGATCGCTGCGACCTTCAGCGCGTCGACGCCGACGATTCGCAGCGCGACGTTCGCGCTGCCGACGCCAGCGCCGTCGCGCCGGCCCTGGCTGTCGATCTCGAGCACCGGGCTGACCAACGCGACGGATTCGTCGAGCGCGAGCCTTGCATAGATCGTGTCGGCAAAGCCCTCACGGCCTGTGGCCGCCAGCACCGCGTCGGGTTGCCCGTTGACCGCGCGCAGTGCCTGCGAGAACTCGGCCAGCGCCGACTCGTTGATCATCTGCACCGAGCTGGCCAATGCCACCCCCAGCGCGACCGCCAGCAAGGCCACGCCGTGGCGCCAGGGATGGTGGCGCCATTCGGCAATTGACAGAGACAACAGGGCACGCCACATCCGAGGCATGTTACGGCGGCATGGCCCCCCATCCGACGGTCTGACCCGCGCAATTTGGATTCGGCGCTGGCTGGCAATAGGCCTTCGAATAGGCCTTCGCATCCGCCGCCACGACCTTGCTGTTGATGTCTGGGGGCGGCACCAGCCGCTCAGCAAGCCAACACAATCCTGCCACTGCGCCGATGACTGACGCCAGGCGCGCGGCCATCACCGGCCCGCTGGGGCCTATCGCCAGGCGAAGACCCTGCATCACCGCGGCGAACAGTGCAGCCACGCCGACCTGCGCCAACTCGATGCCGGTGTTGAAACCCGCCAGGCTCCAACCCAGGTGCGAGCTGTTGACGCCGAGATCCCGCAGCCCGTCAGCCAAGCCCAGGCCGTGGATCAGCGCGCAGCAAAACACCAGTCCCAGCCGCAGGCCGGGGCGCATCGGCAGGGCACGCCAACGGCTCCAGAAGTCGAAGGCCGCCATCCCGACGATGGTCGCGGCGATCGCAGGCTCGACGATGGCCGCCGGTGCGAACCAGCCACCCCATGCGCAGACGATCAGCGTCAACCCGTGGCCAGCGGTGAAACAAGTCAGCGCACCCAGCAAGGAGCGCCAGCCCCATCCTGCTGCCAACACCACCAGCAAGAACAGCAGATGGTCCAGCCCCGTCAGCACGTGGGTGGCGCCGTTGCGGACATACTCAGCGAGCACGGCGCTGGCGGGCGGCAGCAGCGTCTGCGTGCTGCGCTCGGGCAAGAAGCGCAACCACTGTGTTTCCTTCTGTCGGGTGATGGTCAGGTCTTGCTGCTGCTCGCTGGCGGCTTTGCCGAACAAGCTGAAGCTCAGTGACAGCGGTTCTGTCGCCGTCTGCCCCTGTGCACTGGTCGGCACGGCCGCCGGGCGCAGCTGAAACCGCCCCATCACGGTCAGGTGGTTTGCCGCAGCCGTCGGCGCGTTGTCGGGCGGCGCCACATCGAGCATCACCAACTGCAGCGGCAGCAGGCCGGCCGGCCCGCGCAGTTGCACGCCGGCCTGCACTTGGTGGCGGATGGTCTCGTTGTGCGCCCGCAACTCGTCCACTGACAGCAAGCCGTCGCCGTTGTCGTCCACGTCCCTCAAGGCCGACACCGGCACCGCGAGCACCAGAAAAGCCGCATCATCGACCAGGTTCAGCGTGCCTTTCTGCGCGGCCATCAGATGGGCCTGCGCCGAGGTCGTGCCCAGCGTTGCGCCGCACAGCAACAGCGCTGCCAGACCTGCCAGGCACCAGCGCCTTGCAGCTTCGATCACAGCTGGCCTTTCACGCAACGCTGCAGGAACGGGTAGTTGTCGGTCGCGTAGTAGTGGTAAATGCCCTTGGGGAATTCGGGCGTCACGCCGCTTCGGCCATTGCATTCGTCCAGGTCGCCAGAGCCTGCGACGTATTCGTAGTCCTGCGTGAAGGTGCCCATCGGGAGCAGGCTCGTGGCCGGCCGTTTGGCATCCGGCACCGCCTTGATGCGGTAGCTCGGGCGGATCACCTTCACTGCCGACGTCGCGTCGGTGGCGACGGTGTAGCCATAACGTGCGTAGATGGGAAAACCGTCGGCCGCCCACCCGACCAGGGTCATGGCTTGACCCTTGTTCAACTTCGACAGGAAGCCCTCCGGCATGCCGTGGTAATGGTAGGCCCCGTCAGGCTGAACATGCGCATTGTTGGTATCGGTGCCGAAATTGAAGGCGCCACCGATGCCTTCAAGGTTCCACGCACCGACGGTGCGTCCCGGGTCGCAGCGGGTGCCGGCATCGTCGCAGGTACCTGCCGTACCGGGATCGAGCTTGATGCCGTTCAGTACGTACCCCATTGGCGCCTGGGGTCCGCTCTGCGCCGTGACGGCCGACGTGAGCGTCGGGGTCAGTTTTCCAGACACTGAGGTAGTCCTCGATGCAATGGTGTTGGGGTTGCTGACGTTCGGGAACGTGCCCACGGCGTGATCCGGCAAGCCATTGGTCGTGAGCGACCGCAAGGTGCTGCTGCACGACCAGGTGGCTGTGGCGGTGGCATTCACCGACGGGCTGCTGTTGAACACGCTGCTGCTGTAGTCGCACAGCACGCCTGCGGTGCTGCTGGTGCTGGTGCTGGTGCTGGTGCTGGTGCTGGTGCTGGTGGTGGTGCTGTCACTGCCGCCACCACAGGCGACCATTGCGATGCCGCTCAGCGTTGCGATGGCGACCATGATCGGTAGGGTCAGCGCATGGCGGTGGGTCGGGGTAGTCGAAGTTGGCATGAGCGTTCTTTCTGGCGCGACGCGCCTTGAGCGGATCGATTCAGAGCTGCCCTTTGACGCAGCGCTGCAGATACGGGAAGGTGTCGGTGGCGTAGTAGTGGTAGCTCCCTTTTGGGAACTCGGGCGTCGCGCCGCTGCGGCCATTGCATTCGTCCAGGTCGCCCAGCCCTGCGACGTATTCGTAGTCCTGCAGGAAAGTGCCCATGGGCAAAAGACCAGTGGACGGGCGGTTCGCATCGGACGCGGCCTTGAGGCGGTAGCTGCTCTTGATGACCTTCAGGGTCGAACTGGCATCGGCTGCCACGCTGTAGCCGTAGCGCGCATAGACGGGAAAGCCGTCGGCAGCCCAGCCGACCAGCGTCATCGCCTGACCCTTGCCGAGTTTCTTGATGAAGCCTTCGGGCATGCCGTGGTAGTGGTACACGCCGCCCGGCTGCACATGGGCGTTGTTGCTGTCAGCCCCGAAGTTGAACGAGGTCTGGCCAAGCGCCTCCATCCGCCACGGCCCTGCCTGCCCCAGCAGCGTGCAGTTGCTGCCGCTGTTGTTGCAGTTGCCGCCGGTGCCAGGGTCCATCTTCACGCCGTTCAGGATGTAGCCGATGTCGCCCGCCGGCCCGCCCAATTGCCTGGCGGTGCTGGTCAGCACCGGTGCGATCGGCGCGCTGACGCTGACCGACTGGGCGCTGATCTTGAAGTCCAGATCGGACTGGATGTTGAAAGGCCCCACATCGTGGTCAGGCACGCCGTTGGCCGACAGCTTGCGCAAGCTGCTGGTGCACGACCAGCTGGCGGTGCTGGTCAGGTTCACCAAGGGGTGGGCGTTGAAGGCGTTGCTGCTGTAGCTGCACAACACGTCTGCTGTGCTCGCGGTGGTCGTCGTGGTGGTGCTGCTGGTGGTGGTGTCACTGCCACCGCCGCCGCAGGCGGTCATGGCGAAACAGCTCAGCAAGGCGATGAGGGACATCGACTGTGTCGGGCGGTACAGGTCGAATGCCGGTGTCTTGAAGTCGTTCATCGGTTGTTCAGTCAAAAGTGGATCGGGATTGGCGCAGGCTCGGCTTTGCACGCACGCCTCTGTCAGCGGTCTGAAGGTCCGACAGCTAGCGATTCGTCGTGTCGCTGCTGGCACTGTTTGAGGCATAGGCTGTTGAAGCCTGATGTTGCCTGGCGTAGGCCATTCGCTCCAAGTCACTCACTGTCCCGTCACTGTTGCGATCGGCCGGGTCAAGATCCTGACTGGCACTGGCCTTGTCGACACCCTTGGCCCCTGCGGGCCCGCCGGTAACGCCATCCGGCGACCGGCCGCCTGGTCTCCCGCCCGGGCCGCTTGCGGGTGCGCCGCCGGATGGCGCTTCCGGCGGGCCGCCATGGGGTGAATTCTGAGGTGCTGCGGCCTTGAATTCACTTTGGCTGACCTGGTCATTCCCATCAGCATCCATCTTGGCGAACAGTTCTTTGGCAACCGATTTCGAATCGGCCTGCGAAAGGCTGACGCCTTGAGGCGAAATCTTGACGATGGCGGAAGCCAATTCAGATTCGACGATGTAGCCCTTGCTGGCGACATCGATTTTCTTGAAAGCTTCTTCAGGCCTCATCGGCGGTGGTGCCGAGACTCTGCTGCTGGAGATCGGTGAAATCATGATTCTTTTTTCTTTCGTCTACGGTGTGGGCGATGTCAGGAAACAGCTGCGATGGTCTTGTCTGGCCGCGAGGCAGGCTGCACTGTGCGCACTCAATGCGGGGGCAATATGGGCGCATCCCCACGATGTGCACACATTTGCGTCGGCGGTGGGCGGCTGGCTCAGAACGCCGGGCTGATGCCCACCGCCGGCAGGCGCGGCATTGGGGGTGTTGCGGGCGACCAGCACCCTCTTCGGCGCGCCAGTCGGGATGGGTATGGCGGTGGTCTACGAGCGCCACCAGACCTTGAGGTCTGGCGCCTAAGAGCTGTAGCGCGCCCCAATGGTGGCCGTGCCGGCCTTGACCTTGTCGGACACCTTGCCGTAGCCGTCCAGGTCGAAAGTCAACGCCATGTTGCGGTTGACTCTGTACTCCGCGCCGATGCCCAGCAGGGGCGCGGTCTTGTTGCCGCCCAGCGTGAAGTCGGTGTCAGCCGACTCTTTAGCGCTGACGCGGCCAAAGGACACACCCGCCTTGCCAGTGAGCGAGAAGCCAGCACCCAGCGCCACGCGACCGGTGCCGGCCAGATACAGGCTGTGCGCGTCGCCGTTGTGCTGCACCTTGGAGCCGTCGTTGGCGGTCGTGTCCTTGTGTACTGGCCCCAATTGCACCCAGCCGGCTTCCACGCCCCAGGTGTCGGTGAGCCGGTAGCCTCCATAGAACTTGGCGGCGCCGGGCCGGTCGCCGTGCGAACCGTCGTTGCCTTCGCTGCGAGGCCCCAGCTTGCTGACGCCAAGACCGATGCCCAAGTAGGGCCCCGTGACATCGTTGGCTGCGGGCGCAGCATCGGCAGCGTGCGCCGTGGATCCAAGTCCGGCCGCCAGCGCCAAGGCGCCGAGCAGGTGGGGAACGGAGCGGGTAAGGTTGCGCATGTTCAAACAGGTTCTCCTGGGGTAGACCGGCCCGATGCGGGCCGGTGACTGGCACCCAATGTGCCCGGGCAATGCGGGCAAAGAATGAAGGCTTGCTCACCTTGCGCGCACAATTGCTGCGACAGCCCTGGCAAGTTCGGAACTCCAGGCTGGGGCCGACGGGCGGCAGGCAGGGCGGTGAAGCCACTGAAGTGAACCATGCGCGGCAGCTCGCCCAGGCCGATTGGGGCAACGATGTGCAGCCCCACACATTCGCCACACAGTCCTCAACCACACTGCGCTTTCAGTCACCCCTGCTCCACCATGCGGCTGCGCCTCGTCCACACCCTGTCCCTGACCCTGCTGGCCTTCGCCGGCGTGGCCGTTCTGGCGCTGGGCGGCCTGACGGCCTGGAACTTGCGCAATGGCTTCGGCAGCTACCTGGCGGCCCGCGATGTGCAGCACCTTGGGCGGTTCGCCGGTGTTGTCGAAGCTGCCGCCGCGCGCGAAGGCGGCTTGCAGGCCTTGCAGCAGGGCAGGCTAGACCTGCGCGAATTGCTGGACGAACTGAAGCCACCGGGCCTGCTTGGCCCGGCTCGTCCTCCCGCAGGGCGTCCACCGACCGGGCCTGACCGGTTCGGGGAGCGCGTGCAGGTCGTGGGACTGGACGGCAGGGTGCTGGCAGGTCGGTCGCTGCCGCCTGGCAACGGCGGTGCGGGTTCGCTGATCGAACGCCCGGTGCGCCTGAACGGCGAGGTGGTGGCCATGGCCCGCATGCGTCCGGCGCCGCTGGTGCCCGAAGGCGGCGAGGCGCGCTTCCTGCATGACCAGTACCGCGTCATCGCGGCCAGTGCGGCGGGCCTGATCGCGCTGGCCTTGCTCACCGCCGCGCTGCTGGCGCGCCGCTGGACTCGCCCGTTGGCGGCCGTGCAAGACGCCACCCAGCGCCTGGCCCAGGGTGAACTGACGGTGCGCCTGGCGGCCGGGCCTGATCTGGCGGGTCGGGGCGATGAGATCGGTGACGTGGTGCGCAACGTCAACCGCATGGCCGAAGGCCTGGAGCGACTGGAAGGCGCACGCAGGCGCTGGCTGGCCGACATCTCGCACGAACTGCGCACACCGCTGACCGTGCTGCGCGGCGACATCGAGGCGCTGCAAGACGGCGTTCGGCCGCTGAGTCGCGAAGCCATCGGCGTGCTGCAAGAGGAAGTACTGCGCATCGGCAAGCTGGTCGATGACCTGCACCTGCTCGCGACCTCCGACTTGCAGGTGCTGCCTTGCCACTTTGAGACGACCGATGCGCCGGACTTGCTCCGCAGGGTGGTGCAGCGTTTCGAAGGCCGGGCCAGCGCCGCCGGCCTGAGGCTGGACCTGCAGTTGTCGGACCCGCTGGCGGCGTTGGCCGTGCACTGGGACGCCAGTCGCATTGAGCAGCTGCTGGCCAACCTGATGGAAAACAGCCTGCGCTACACCGATGCGCCCGGTCAGGTGCTGATCGGCCTGCAGCAAGCGCACGCCAGGGTCGTCGTGGTCGTGGAAGACAGTTCGCCCGGCGTTGCCGATGCGCAGTTGCGCCATTTGTTCGAGCCGCTTTACCGCAGCGACGCTGCGCGTGCACGCAAGCAGGGCGGCAGCGGATTGGGGCTGGCCATCTGCCAAGCCATCGCGCTGGCGCATGGCGGGCGGCTGGTGGCTTCAGCTTCGGCACTCGGCGGCCTTCGCATCACTCTCGACCTGCCGCAGCAAGCCGTCGGTAGCCGCTCATGACGTTTTCAAGGCGGATTCTGGTGGTGGAAGACGACGCCCGCATCGCGCAGTTGCTGCTCGACTACTTGCGCAACGACGGCCATCAGGCGCAGGCACTGGCCGATGGACAACAGGCACTGTCCGAGATTCGCCAGTCGCCGCCTGATCTGCTGATCCTCGACCTGATGCTGCCGGGGCTGGACGGCGTCAGCCTGTGCCGGGCGGTGCGGTGCTTTAGCGACTTGCCGATCCTGATGGTCACTGCTCGCGTCGACGAGGTCGACCGCCTGCTCGGCCTCGACACAGGCGCCGACGACTATGTCTGCAAACCCTTCAGCCCGCGCGAAGTGATGGCCAGGGTGAAGGCACTGTTGCGCCGCGCCGAGGGAAGGGTCGCGACTATGCAGCGACCCTGGACCATCGACGACCAGGGGCTGCGCATCGCCTGGCGAGATCGGTGGTTGCCGTTGACGCCACTGGAGTTCCGCATGCTGCGCCTGCTGCTCAGTCGTCCGGGACGCGTGTTCTCACGCGCCCAACTGCTAGACAGCGTGCACGGCGACATTCGGGATGTCAGCGACCGTGCGATCGACACCCATGTGAAGAACCTGCGCCGCAAGGTCCAGGCCGTCGACCCAGGCGCCGACTGCATCGCCTCGGTTTACGGCGTCGGCTACCGCTTTGATCAGCCGACCTGAACTCAGCTCACTCGCCGGTTCAAGCCACACCAGCGCGCGATGAACAGCGCCAGCACCGCGGTGACCTGCTGCATGCTGGCGATCGAGACCCACTCGTCGATGCCGTGGATGTCTGATCCCAGCGGCCCGTAGCAGGTCGACGGGATGTTGCCGTAGAGGTGGAAGAAGCGAACGTCGCTGGTCGCGGTGGAGGCGCGTTGCGTAGCGTCTTGTCCGCTGATGTCGTGGTGGCACTGCAGCAGCTGGGCGATCACTGGCTGCGCCATGTCGACCACCAGGCCCTCGGCCTGGAAACCGTGGTAACTGACCTCATAGCTGACGCTGGCATGGTTCGGGTGGGCTGCGTGGGCGGCTTTGAGGCGAGCCTCGACCTGCTCACGCACCTGGGCCGGTTTGACGCCGGGGTAAAAACCGAGCCGCAGGTCGACCCGGCAATGCGTGGGCACCGACGAGGTCCACTCGCCGCCCGAGATGCGACCGAGGTTGAAGTTGATCGGGTGCTCATGGTTGCAGAACAGCGGATGGCGCGCGGCAGGCTGGTTCCAGGCCCGCTCGAGCTCGCGCAGATCGTCGACCAGATGGTTGGCGAAAGCGATCGCCGCCACGCCGGTGTGGGCATAGGCCGCGTGCACCGGCAGGCCGTAGACGTCGATGGTCAGCCACATCACGCCCATCTGGCCCGTCATCACGTCGCCGCCCGGCTCTGGGATCAGCGCCGCGTCAGCGGTATAGCCCTCGACCAGACAGGCCAACGCGCCGTTGCCGGTGCACTCTTCCTCGACCACTGACTGCAGGTAGACCGGTGCGGCAGGCTCGTAACCCAGGCGCTGCAAGGCCCGGAAAGCCAGCGTGTAGGCGACGATGCCAGCCTTCATGTCGGCCGACCCGCGCCCGTGCAACCGGTCGCCTTCGATCCAGGGCTCGAACGGCGGGCGCTTCCACTGCCGCTCGGTGCCCACCGGCACCACGTCGATGTGGCCATTGAGGATCAGCGACTTGCCGCGCACCGGACCCACCGGCTGGTGGATGCCGACCACGTTGTGCCGGCCTTCGTACGAGACGATCGACGGCGAGTAGCCGGGGTGGCTGCGGATCTTGTCCTCGTCGATCGCGAACTCGTGCACGCGCAAGCCGTTGCGCTCGAACTCGCGCCGCATCAGCGCCTGGGCCGACTGCTCGGCGCCGAGCAGCGAGGGCTCGGCGACCAGTTCGCACAGCAGCGCGATCGCTTCGTCGCGCTGGGCGTCAACGGCGCCGATGATCTGCGACTCGGTCAGCGGGTTCAGGGTCTGGGTGTCCATGATCGTTTCCTGGTGTCGTTTCCGGGGTGAGGCGGGCTAGATCGTCGGCTGGCAGCGCTCAGCGCAGGTGGTGGCCGAAGAAGCTGAAAGTGCGGTCCCAGGCGATCTGCGACCAGGCTGCGTCGTACTGGGTGATCGGGATGCGGCGCGGGCCGACCGCGGTCTCGTTGGCAAACCCGTGTTGAGCCAGGTAGCGCTCGGACTGGAACGAGACGTTTGCTGCGGCGAGCTTTTTCTCCAGGTCATCGACGGTGGCGATCGGAAACGCTGCGTCCTGGGTTGCCCAGTGCGCGAGCAGTGGCGCCTTGATGCGCGAGGCGTCGATGAAGTCCAGCGGCGGGTAGCCATACCAGACCACGCCAGCGTCGACCTCGCTAGACTGGGTCAGCGCGAGCAGCGTCAACGCGCCGCCCATGCAAAAACCCGTCACGCCGACCTTGGAGGCGCTGCGCTTGAGGAACTGGGCCGCGCCGCGGATGTCCTGCGATGCCGCGTCGCCGAAGTCCAGCGCAGTCATCAGGTGGTGTGCTTCCTCGGCCTCGACGGTCGACTTGCCGCGGTACAGGTCGGGCACCAGCGCGGTGTAGCCGGCCTGGGCGAAGCGGTCGGCGACGCCGCGGATCTGGTCGTTCAGACCCCACCATTCCTGGATCACCACCACCGCAGGTCCGCCCTTGGCGTTTGCCGGTTCGGCCAAGTAGCCTTGAACGCTTTGCCCATCTGGGCGCTGAAAAGTCACCATCTTGCTCATGCGAGAGTCTCCTGAAGAAGGGCAAAACCGGCAGTAGAGGGCATGACCGGCGCCGGCGTCAAGCGCTTGGGTGACCGGCAAGCGACGCCGGCGCTGAAAAAGTGCCGGCTCGTCAACCGGGCACGATGCCGGTCGCGGTAAGCCGCAGCACGCGATCGGCGCGGGCCGCCGCGGTCACCGAGTGGGTGACCAGCAGGCAGGCCGCCCCTTCGGCGTGAACTTGCGCGACCAGCAGGTCGAGCATGCGCTCGGCGGTGGCCGGGTCGAGGTTGCCGGTGGGCTCGTCGGCCAGGATCAGCGCCGGCTTGTGCGCCAGCGCACGTGCCAGCGCGACCCGCTGCAACTGGCCGCCCGAGAGCTGCGCCGGGCTGCGATGCCCCAGCCCAGCCAGGCCGACCTCGGCCAGCAGGGTCTCGACCCGTGACGCATCGGGCTGGCCGAGCAGCAGCAGCGGCAAGGCCACGTTCTCGGCCACGCTCAGATGTGGCAGCAGGTGGAAGGCCTGGAACACGAAACCCAGTTTTTCGCGCCGCGCCCGGGCACGATCGGGCTCGCTGGCTGACAGCATGTTGGCGCCGGCCAACCAGATTTGTCCGCTGTCAGGAGTGTCTAGCCCGGCGATGCAGTTCAGCAGCGTCGACTTGCCGACGCCCGATTCACCGAGCAGCGCGACGAACTCGCCCCGCGCTAGCACCAGATTGACATGGCTGAACACCGGGATGGCATCGTAAGACCTGGCCAGATCGCTGATCTGCAATGCCGGGCCGCTGCCAGTCGGCACGAATGAGCGCAGCGGCTGCATCTTCGTCACGCCTGGGCTTCGATCATCGCGCCCAGCGCCGCCAAGCCTTGACTTTGGGCATCGGGCGCGTCACTGGGCACGACGCTGCGGTCCATGCTGCGCAGCCAGGTCAGCTGGCGTTTGGCGAGTTGCCGGGTCGCTGCCAAGCCCAGCGCCCGCAGCGGCGACAGGTCGCCGCCAGCAGCCAGCAGGTCCCAGGTCTGGCGGTAACCCACGCAGCGGATAGCCGGCAGCCCAAGGTGCAGGTCGCCACGAGCGCGCAAGCCACGAACCTCGTCAACCAGACCGGCGGCCAGCATCGCGTCGAAACGCTCGCCGATGCGCGCGTGCAACCAAGGCCGCGACACCGGTTCCAGTGCCAGCAAGGGCAGCGCCAGCCCGGCGCTGCGCGACTGGCCGTGAAAACTGCTCAAGGGCCGGCCGCTGAGTTGCCAGACCTCGAGCGCGCGCTGGATGCGCTGGGCGTCGGTGGGCGGCAGACGGGCCGCTGTGATCGGGTCGACCTTGGCCAGTTCGGCGTGCAGCGCCGGCCAGCCTTGGGTTGCGGCCCGGGCGTCCAGCGCGGCGCGGACCTCAGCGTCGGCCGCAGGCATCGCGTCCAGGCCGTCGATCAAGGCCTTGAAGTACAGCATCGTGCCGCCGACCAGCAGCGCGGTGCGGCCGCGCCCGTTGATCTGCTCGATCAAGCGCGTCGCGTCGGCGACGAAGCGCGCCGCCGAATAGGCCTCGAGCGGGTCGAGGATGTCGATCAGGTGGTGCGGCACGGCGGCGCGTTCG